>JAWWBR010000016.1:0-43124 GCA_033720855.1 Alphaproteobacteria bacterium | reverse complement strand
TCCAAGGAGTGGCCCGTCTCCGACCACGAGAACCTGCTGTTCTACGAAGACCCCGATTACGGCTTCGTCCTCAACGGCTTGATCAAAGACCCCGGACACCGCACCCGCATCCACGACCACGCGCATATCTGGGTCCTCTACGGCGTTCTCACCGGATCGGAAGCGATTGTCCGTTATGACCGTATCGACGACCGATCCGATCCCGAGCGTGCGGAGATCAGGGAAGCGGCACGGGACCTGGTGGCGCCGGGCGCCATGGACATCGTTCAACCTTTCGCCATCCACGCCGAGGAGGCCGGGGAGGCGGGTTCCGTTGCCGTCATCATGCGATCGCAAAAACCCGGAAGCTTCAACCAGGGCCGCTACGATCCGGAGACCGGACGCTATTGGGAGAGCCCTGGCGTAAGCCAAATCCCATGGCCGCTAGCGTGATCGCCGGGGCCTCATAAGTCTTTCGATTCACGCCTGATTTGAGCTATCCTGCGGCATAGAGACGCTCATAC
Organism: Alphaproteobacteria bacterium; assembly: GCA_033720855.1. Taxonomy (GTDB): domain Bacteria; phylum Pseudomonadota; class Alphaproteobacteria; order SMXQ01; family SMXQ01; genus SMXQ01. The sequence goes on along the minus strand of JAWWBR010000016.1, from coordinate 42,621 downwards.
GAAAAAAAAGAAACACATTCACTTTTTGCCCGCAAACAGTATTGGGAGAAGCATCATGATCAAACGTTTTGGTATCGGCACCGCCGTGTTCGGCGCCTTCGCGCTGGCCACGGCCGGCACGGCTGGGGCCGCGTTCCCCGAAAAGAACATCACCTTCATCATTCCTTACGGGCCCGGCGGCGGCTTCGACACCTATGTGCGCAAGATCGCCCCGGTAATGGAGAAATACCTGCCCAATAAGGTCAACGTGGTGCCCAAGAACGTCGCCGGCGCCGGCGGCAGGAAGGCGTTGAACGTCCTTTACCGCGCCAAGCCCGACGGCTACAACATCGCCGTGTTCAACATGCCCGGCATGCTGCTCGACAAGATCCTGGGCAAGAAGTCGACCTACGACATCGACAGGTTCACCTGGCTCGGCCGCATCGCTCAGTCCAAATACGTCCTGACAGTCGGGACCAAGGGCAAATTCCAATCCGTTAAGGACCTCAAGGCTGCCAAGAACCTGAAATACGCGGTCACCAGCACCAATTCCGGGTCCTACGTGGCCGGCAAGATCATGGCCAAGGCTACGGGCATGGATATCAAGTTCCTGCCCGGCTACAAGGGTTCCGCCAAGATCTCGCTCTCGATCATCAGGGGCGATACCCATCTGTCCCTGTTCAACACCCGCTCCTACGCCAAATGGGCCAAGGGTGGCGACCTCAAGGCGGTGCTGTCGTTCGAGAAGAAGAGCCCGTTTGCCGGCGTGCCCACCGCTGCCGAGGTCGGCCATCCCGAGCTCGAGGCGTTGACCATCGAGCGCGTGGTGGGTACCACTCCGGGGGTTCCGGCCGATAAGGCGAAGGTGCTCTCCGACGCCCTGTTCGCCGCCCTCAACGATCCGGCGATCCAGGCCTGGCACAAGAAGACCAAGCGGCCGATCGATCCGCTGAGGGGGCCGGAAACCGGCAAGCTGCTCCAGGACCTGGCGCAGTTCTTCACCAAGTACAAGGATGTCCTCAAATAGGGATGCCAACGGCTTCCCGAGGGAGGCAAAGCAGGGGGCGCCCACCGGGCGCCCCCTTTTTCTTTCCCGGCCCGCCGACCTCGGGTTTGAGCGGCCCGTGATCAGGCCACGGCGGTGTCCTTTTCGGAGATTGTGTAGCGCCTCAGCAGCCTGACCTCGTCGGCGGGAAAATCGGTGCGCGCATGGTTGACGCAGCGGTTGTCCCAGATCAGGAAGTCGCCGGGCGTCCACCTGTGGGCATAGATGAATTCGGGCCGCTCGACGTGATCCAGCAGCCGTTCCAGCAGGTCATCGCCCTGATCGCGCGGCAGGCCGACGATCCGCCGCGACATCAGCCGATTGAGGTAGAGCGCCTTCCGCCCGGTGTCGGGATGGACCCGCACCAGGGGATGCTCGGCCTCGCGCAGGACGCCGCCGCTGCGCCTCTCTTCATCGCGTTTGGTCGCGTCCAGCACATAGGCATTGTGAATGCGCAAACCCGAGATCCGCGCCTTGGTGTCGTCATCGAGCGCGTCATAGGCGGCATAAAGGTTGGCGAACAGGGTGTCGCCGCCGTGGCTGGGGACACGAATGGCGTAGAGCGTGGTGGCGAGATAGGGCCTGTCGCGGTGGGCGCCATCGGAATGGAACTGCATGTCGCCGTCGGGCAGGTTGCCGATGGGCTGGCCGTCCTTGCGGACATTGGAGACCAGCATCACGCCCTTGCGATATTCGGATTCGGAGTGTTGCGGCGGCAGCTTGTAGTCGGAATCCGCCGCGCCGAAGAGCTCGCAGAAGGCGATTTGATCGTTGGCCGATATCCGTTGTCCGGGAAAACACAGCACCTGATGGTCGAGCAAGGCCTGCCTGACGGCGGCGAAATCCCCGGCCGCGAGGGTGCGGCGCAGGTCCAGACCCTCGACGCGGGCGCCGAGGACCTGAGAAAGCGCGGTGATCGTGATCGCCATCCTCCAGCTCCTGTGATGATGGGCCAGTCTAAGGGGGACGTTGGCGTCCGCCAAGTGCCGGGGGGAGCGCCCGCGGGCCTTGATCCCCGCAACGGGGCGGGATACTTTCGGTGCCCGTGCAGAGAACCCACCGGTGGCGGTCCAAGACCGAGAACAAGGCAATAAAAGTGTCCACAGACTCCCTAGCGACCATCGAGGACGTGATCGACGATGCCCGCAACGGGCGCATGTTCATCCTCGTCGATGACGAAGACCGCGAAAACGAGGGCGACCTCGTCATTCCCGCGGAGAAGGCCGACGCGGAAGCGATCAATTTCATGGCCAAATACGGCCGCGGGCTGATTTGCCTCGCGATCACGCCGGAGCGGGCGGACCAGTTGGGACTGGAACTGATGGCGGCGCGCAACCAGTCCCGGCACCAGACGGCATTCACCATCTCCATCGAAGCCCGCGAAGGCGTCACCACCGGCATTTCAGCGGCCGACCGCGCCCATACCATCTCGGTCGCCATCAACTCCAACCGCGGGCGCACCGATATCGTGAGCCCGGGGCATGTCTTCCCCCTCATCTCCCAGCCCGGCGGCGTGCTGGTGCGGGCCGGCCACACCGAGGCCGCGGTGGACATCGCCAGGCTTGCCGAACTCAATCCCTCGGGCGTGATCTGCGAGGTCATGAACGACGACGGCACCATGGCGCGGCTTCCCGACCTGATGCGCTTCGCCGACAAGCACGGGCTCAACGTTGCCTCGATTTCGGACCTGATCGCCTACCGCCGCCGCACCGAAAAGATCATCGAAAAGGTCGCCGAGACCACCATCAACAGCCGGTTTGGCGGCGAATTCCAGGTTCATGTCTTCGCCAACAAGGTCGAACCGGGGGAACATGTCGCGCTGACGAAAGGAGACGTGGCCGGCGACGAGCCGGTGCTCGTGCGGATGCATGCCTTGAACATGATCGCCGATGTGCTCGGCGACACCACGGAAACCCAGTTTGCCGCCGGCGAGAAGCGCGATCGCGCCACCGAGCTACATTCGTCCATGGAGATGATCGCCGAGAAGGGACGCGGTGTCGTCGTCATCATCCGGGAGACCAGCCCGACGGCGCTGTCCCGTTTCGTCAGGGAACGCGAAGGGACCCCCATGAGCCAGCCGATCTCCGAACTGCGCCAATACGGAATAGGCGCACAGATCCTGCTGGAACTGGGCGTCCGCAACATGATCCTGCTGACCAATACCCGGCGCACCATCGTCGGCCTAGACGGTTACGGCCTCAATCTGATCCGTCAGGACCCCATCCCCGGCTAGCGCCGGGCCTCAGGGGGGTTATCCCCGGCGCTTGGGAATCTTGTACTGTCGGGATCGCGCCTGTAAAATTACTTAGATTGCGAATGAGAAAAGAGACGAATCGGGGACAGCACCTACATGGCAAAAGCGACAACGGGAAACTTCGAATTCCTCAAAGTGCAGGACGTGGACCTTGAGGTGGAACGCCGGGGCGCCGGCGCGCCCCTGGTTTTGCTCGATGACGAGGAGGGTCTCACCCGCGAGGCCGCCTTCGTCGACGACCTGGCGAAGTCCCATGAGGTGATCATCCCCTCGGCACCCGGCTTCGGCCATTCCAGCCGGCCCGACTGGATCGAGACCATGGACGATATCGCCTATATCATGCTCGATTTCCTCGATCAGGCCGGGATCGAGGACGCGACCGTATTGGGATTTTCGCTGGGCGGTTGGATCGCCGCCGAAATGGCTGTCAAGAATGTCGCGCGCATCGGCCGTCTTGCTCTGGTCGATCCCTACGGCATAAAGGTCGGCGGGCCATGGGACCGCGACATCCAGGACATCTGGTTCCTACCCAAGGACGAGGTCCAGGCCTTGAAATACGCCGACGCTTCCAACGGCGACATCGACTATACCGAGATGCCCGATGAAAAGCTGGAGGTCGTCGCGCGCAACCGCGAATCCTTCGCCCGCTTCTGCTGGCGGCCCTACATGCACAATCCGAAGCTCAAGCGCCGCCTGCACCGCATAACCGTTCCCACACTGGTCATCTGGGGCGCCGACGACGGCGTCGTCACCACCGATTACGGCAAGGCCTTCGCCGATGAAATCCCCGGTGCCCGCTTCGAGGTGATCGAGGGCGGAGGACATTTCCCGCATCTGGAACAGCCTGCGGCGTTTATGGACGTCCTCGGCGGGTTCCTCGCCGGTTCGCAGAAAGCGGCCTGAGCGGAGAGGGAGGAGAGAAATATGTACGCCTGGCACTTCACCGAAATGCCTTATCCCGGTCATCCCGATCCCGATACGGTGCCCTCGGTCCGCGTCAGCCTGCCCAACAAGCATTTCGATCCCAAGGTCGGCGCCGATCTCTACAACCGTTACCTCGACGAGCACATGGTGGCCGATGATCTCGGCCTCAACTGCATGCTCAACGAGCATCACCAGACGGCGACCTGTCTCGACGTCGCGGCACCCCTGTCGGCGGCGATCCTGGCCCGCCAGACCTCCAAGGCGCGGATCTGCGTTCTCGGCAATCCCATGTCGAACCGCGACGACCCGGTCCGCGTCGCCGAGGAAATGGCGATGGTCGACTGCATTTCCCGCGGGCGGCTCGATGCCGGGTTTGTGCGCGGCGTGCCCTACGAGGTGTTCGCGGCGAACACCAATCCGACCCAGACGCTGGAACGCCTGTGGGAGGGCATCGACCTCTGCGTCAAGGCCTGGACCCACCGCGACGGGTGCTTCAATTTCGAGGGCAAGTTCTGGCACAAGCGCAGCGTCAATATTTGGCCAACCCCCTACCAGCAGCCCCATCCCCCGGTCTGGATCACCGGCTCTTCGGACAAGGAAAACATCCGCAAGGTGGCAAGCCGCGGCTTCACCTTCGCCATGTTCCTCCAACCCCACGAAAAGGTCAGGGAGATGTTCGACGCCTATCGCGAGGCCAGCATCTACGACGATCCCGAAGAGGTCCGGCGGCATATCGCCTACATGCCGCTGGTGGCCACCGGCGAGAACGAGGACGAGGCCGAGCGGCTGGCCAAGAAGGTATCTTGGTACCTCGGCGCCAAGACCGCGCCCCAGTTCCGCAATCCGCCCGGCTACGTCCCGGTCTCCTTCAACGTCAACGCGCTGAAGGGCACCTATTCCGGCCGTACCGATGCGGTGCGCACCCGCGGCATCGATTATCTCAAGGAACAGGGGGTCCTGATGTACGGCACCCCCGACCAGCTGTTCGAGCAGGTCAAGACCTTCTACGACCACGTCGGCGGGTTCGGCCAGCTTCTGATGATGCAGCAGGCGGGCCATATGACCCATGAGGAAACGGTCAAGAGCATGACGCTCTTCGCCAAGGAGGTTTACCCTCGCATTCGCGAGGAATTCGCCTTCAAACCAGCCAAGAAGGGGGCGGCGGCCGAGTAGCGGCCCGGCCACGATCGCGCGGCGAAAGGCACGGCGCTGACAATGGACGCGTGGTACTTCACGGAGATGCCCTATCCGCACCTGCCGCCGCAGGAGGCTTACGAGTCGGACCGGGTGAACCTGTCCAACGCCGTGTTCGATCCGGAAATCGGCGCCGCGCTCTACAACCGCTACCTCGACGAATACGTCATCGCCGACGATCTCGGCCTCAACTCCATGCTGAACGAGCATCATCAGACGCCGACCTGTCTCGATGCGGCGGTGCCCCTGACTGCCGCCATCCTTGCCCGGGAGACGACCAAGGGACGCATCCTGGTGCTCGGCAATCCCGTCGCCAACCGCGACGACCCGGTCCGCATCGCCGAGGAAATGGCGATGGTCGACTGCATCTCGCGCGGCCGCCTCGATGCCGGTTTCGTCCGCGGCGTGCCCTATGAGATTTTCGGCTCCAACACCAATCCGTCGCAGACCATGGAACGGCTGTGGGACGGTCTCGATCTGATTATCAAGGCCTGGACCACCCGGGACGGCCCGTTCAACTACGAAAGCCCGCACTGGCACAAGCGCGCCATCAATATCTGGCCCATCCCCTATCAGGAGCCCCATCCGCCGATCTGGACCACCGGCTCGACCGACGGGCCCAATGTCGACCGCGTGGCCCGGCGCGGCTTTCATTTCGCGAGCTTCCTGCAGCCCCATGAACGCGTGCGCGTGCTGTTCGACCGCTACCGCGCGGCCGCCACCGATGAGCCCGAAGCGGCCACCCGCAGGCTCGGTTTCATGCCCATCGTCGCGGTGGGGGAGAACGAGAAGGAGGCCATGGAACGGGCGGCGAAACTGCGCTGGTTCATCCAGTCCAAGACGGCGCCGCAATTCCGCAACCCGCCGGGCTACGTGTCGGTCGACATCAACGTCCGCGCGCTTAAGGGCGAGTTCGCCGGGCGCACCGCGGCGATCCGCCAGGAAGGCATGGACTATCTGATCGAAAAGGGCGTGGTGATGGCCGGCACGCCCGATCAGGTGATCGCCCAGGTCGAGCGCTTCTACCAGAGGGTCGGCGGTTTCGGTCACCTTCTGGTGATGCTCCAGGCCGGCTTTCTCGATCATGAGGAAACGGTGCGCAACATCACGCTGTTCGCCAAGGAGGTCTATCCGCGGATCCGCCATCTGGCCGATACGGCGAAAGACGACGGTGCCCGACCGACGGCGCGGACGGGCCAGGCATGACGGCGGCAAACTTCGTCTCCGTCGACGGGGTCACCACCCATTTCCTCGAAGCCGGCGAGAGAAGCGCCGCGCCGACGGTGCTGTTGCTCCATTCGGCCGAGTTCGGCGGGGCGGCGGAGCTGAGCTGGGAATTCAATATCGATGCCCTGGCCGAGCATTTCCATGTGCTGGCACCCGATCACCTCGGGTTCGGCCGAACCGACAAGGTGTTCGATTTCTGCGGCCAGTTCGACCGGCGGGTCGAGCATATCCGCCGTTTCCTCGAGGTGATGGAGGTGGACGAGGTCTATGTCATCGGCTCCTCCATGTCCGGAGGCCTGGCCCTCACCGTCGCCTGCCGCGATCGACCCGATTGGCCCATTCGCAAGCTGGTGGCGTGCTCGGGCGGCGGCCTGTCCCCCAACAACGACGCGCGCAAGGTGCTGAACAGCTATGACGGCAGCGCCGAACACATGCGCCGCATCATCGAGGTGATGTTCGTCGACCCCAAATGGGCCGCCGACGAGGCCTATATCGCGCGGCGCCAGGAATTGGCGCGTCTTCCCGGCGCCTGGGAGGCCACCGCCGCCGCGCGTTTCCGCGCGCCCTTCCGCGATCCTCCGGGGCGGAGCGAGCGGGAATCGCTCGATTACGGCAAGATCGGGGTCCCCACCCTGGTCATGGCCGGCGCCAAGGACCCGCTGCGGCTTCCCGGCTATGCCCAGGAATTGGCCGCGGAAATCCCCGGCTCGGAGCTCTACGTCTTTGAAAACGCGGCGCATATGGGCAATATCGAATGCGCCGAGGACTTCAATCGAGAGGTGGTCCGCTTTCTCAAGAAACCTTAGGGGGGAACGTGAGCCAAGGAGAGCAGAACCCAGCCGCCGTAGCGCCGATCGACGGCGATGCGTTGCGTAAATTCGCGGCCAGTTTCGCCACCGGCGTGGTGGTCCTGACCACCCGTGGGTCCGACGGCAGCCCCTTTGGGCTGACCATGACCGCGATTTCCAGTGTCAGCCTGGACCCGCCCCTGTTCATGGCCTGTGTCGACAAGGGTTCGACCAGCCTGCCCCCGTTGTTGGAGACGGGCGCCTTCGCCCTCAACATCCTCGGGCGCGATCAGGAGGCGATATCCAACACGTTCGCCTCCAAGACCGCGGACAAGTTCGCCGGGATCGGCCACAAGGCGGGGCACATCGACATGCCGCTGATCGACGGCGCCATCGCCACCGCGGAATTCCGCGTCGTCAATACCCTCGAGGCGGGGGATCACGTCATCGTCGTCGGCGAGGCGGTGGCGAGTGCCGCCACCGACGGGGCGCCGCTTGGCTATTTCCGGGGCAGCTACGTCGACATCGGCTGAACGAGGGCGGCCGCACCCGGCCGATCACCGGAAGCGGCGCCACGTTTCTCGCGCCCCCGGGGCACCAGGCGAAAGCTGTCCTAGACCGGCGTCTCGCCCAGCACTGTCAGGCGCCGCATCAGGCGCGTCTCTTGGGGATTGAAGTCTCGCCGCGCGTGAAGGGTGCAGCGATTGTCCCACATCAAAAGGTCGCCCAGGCGCCAGCGGTGTTCGTAGACGAAGGCCGGGTTTTCCTGATGGTCGAACAGCTTTGCCAATAGGGCCCGGCTCTCGTCTTCCGCCAGCCCCTCGATGGCGCGCGTCATCAAACGGTTGACGAACAGGGCCTTCTGGCCGGTCACCGGGTGGGTGCGGGCGATGGGATGGGCATAGCGCGGGGCGTCCTCCGACACTTCCGCCGCCGTATGGGTGGCGCCGGCGTCATAGTCGTAGACGTTGAGCGCCTTCAGTCCCTCGATCCGGGCCTTGGTGTCATCGTCGAGCGCGTCATAGGCCGCGATCATGTCGGCGAACAGGGTGTTGCCGCCGGTCTCGGGAATCTCGATGGCGTAGAGGATGGTCGCCTTGGCGGGGGTCGCGGTGTAGCACTGGTCGATATGGAACATCATCTCGCCGATCGGCAGGGCGTGGACGAACTCCCCGTCCTCCTTGACGTTGGAAATGTACATGATGGCCGGATCCTCGCCGGCAAATTCCTCGGTATGGATGACCGAGAGCTCGCCGACGCGGCGGCCGAATCTCAGTTGATCTTCCGGCTCGAGCTTCTGGTCGCGAAAGACGATGACGCGGCTCCGGTGCCAGACCTCCATGATCGCTTCGAAGACGTCGTCCGCGAGCGGTTTGCGGAGGTCCACGTTGAGGATTTCCGCTCCGCACGGATCGTGCCGGATCAGCTCCAACCCCTTGAAGGTTTCCTTCCGTCCGGGATCGGGAGCGACCTCGGGGATATCCGTAACCTGCATGGTCATGACCACGCCTCGCCAATGGAAAAGTATTTCCTAAGAAATCTAAGGGTCAGTTTACCCGGGCGCGTCTGGTGCCGTCAATCGCGACCTGCCGAGGCCGGGTTGGCACGACACGACGGGAAGCGCTCGCCATGGCGGAGGCTTGCGGTTATGATCCCGCCGCATCGTTGAACGGAGGCGAAAATGTTGTTTTCCCGTGCGCTCGCGGCCCACGGTGTCGTCGATACCGGAAGCTCCGGGGGCGCCAACGCGCTTCTGATCATCCTCGGCATCGCCATCGTCTTAGGCGCCGTCTACGTGTTGCAGAAAAGGTTGAGGAACCGGCGAGCAGGCCGCGACAACGGCCCCGAGTGAACCGCCGCGGGTGCGAAATTACCAAGCGCCATCGATCATGACCCAACCCCTATCCCGAAGACCGTTCCTCGCCGCGCTCGGCGCCGGCGTCCTGACCTGGGCTCTTGCCCCGGCTCCTGCGCCCGCCGCCGAGGGCAAACGCCGGGTCGTCTCCGTCACCATCAGGAACCGGCGCGTGATCGCGCCCAAGGGCCCGATCCGGGTCACCCAGGGCGACCTTGTCGAGCTGCGCTGGCGGAGCGACGAGCGGGTCGAGCTGCACCTGCATGGCTATGACAAGACGCTGGATCTCCGCCCCGGCAGCGCCGCGAAACTGGTCTTCCGCGCCCGGGTTGCGGGGCGGTTTCCGGTCACCAGCCACGGCTGGGGCGCCCACGGCCACGGACACCAGGCGCTGACCTATCTTGAAGTCTACCCGCGCTAAGTCGGTCCTCGCCGCCCCGCGGGTCCGGTACCGCCCCGGGGTCGCGGCCGCCGTCTCGGCCGCGGCGATGGCGATGGCTTCGGGTATCGGCGAGGCCCGCGCCCATGCCTTCGGCCAGCGCTATGACCTGCCCCTGCCCCTCGATCTCTATCTCGCCGGCGCCGCCGCGGCGGTGGTGCTGTCCTTCGTCGTCATGGCGGTGGCGTTCCGCGAACGTCCGCGGCAGTCCGAAGCGCCGTGGGCGGATCTCGCCGGCCCCAAAGCGCGCAGCGGCCGGCTCCATCGCGCCGTCACCGGGACCCTGAAGGCGGCCGCCGTCGGTCTTTTCCTACTCGTCGTGGCGGCCGGTTTCCTCGGCAATCAGGAGACGGTCAAGAATTTCGCGCCGACCTTCGTCTGGATCATCTGGTGGGTGGGATTTGCCTATCTCGCCGCCCTCGTCGGCAACCCGTGGCCGGTGCTCAATCCCTTTTCGATCCTGTTCTCCTGGGCGGAATGGGCATGGGCGCGAGCGGCCCCGGGCCGGCGCTTCGGCCTCGACCTCCCCTATCCCGAGCCCTTGGGCGCCTGGCCCGCGGTCCTGCTGTTCGTGGGTTTCGCCTGGTTCGAACTGCTGTCGCCGGCGGCGACGTCCCCTGCCGTCCTGGCGCTCGCCATCGTCGCCTATGGGGCGCTGACCTGGTTCGGCATGTTCGCCTTCGGGCACCGCATCTGGCTCGTCCATGGCGAGGCCTTCGCCCGTGCCTTCGACGTCTTCGGGCGCTTCGCGCCGCTCGGCGGCCCCGCGCTCGACGATCCGGCCTCCGGCGACGGTCGCCCCCACCTCTACCTCAGGCCCTACGCCGGGGCGCTTGTCGCCGACCGCCCGGCCCGGCTTTCGGTCACCGCATTCGTCGTCCTGATGCTGTCGACGGTCACCTTCGACGGATTCAAGGAGACCCCGCTCTGGGGCGCGTTGCTGCAGGGGACCGCCGCCTCCCCCACGCTTCACCCCGCGATCCGGGGCATCCACGATCTCGGCTTCGATCTCCAATCGGTATTGGAAACCGCGCTCTTCGTCCTGTTCCCGCTGGTCTTCTTCATCGTCTATCTCGGCTTCGCCGGCCTGACCCGGCGCTGGGCGGGGGATGACCGGCCGCTCACGGAGATCGCGGGGCTCTTCGTCTATTCCCTGGTCCCCATCGCCATCGCCTATCACCTCGCCCATTACCTCTCCTACCTGGTGCTGGCGGGCCAGCTCATCATCCCCCTTGCCTCCGATCCCTTCGGCTGGGGCTGGGACCTTTTCGGCACCGCCGGCCATCGCATCAGGATCGACCTGATCGGCGCCAAGTTCGTCTGGTATGCGGCGGTGATCAGCATCGTCGCCGGCCATGTCATCGCCGTCGGCGTCGGCCATTTCACTGCCCTCCGGGCGTTCCCATCGCCGCTTGCCGCCCGGCGCAGCCAGTATCCCATGCTCGTCCTCATGGTCGGCTACACGGTCGCCAGCCTGTGGATCCTGTCGCAGCCGATCGTCGGCGGCGGCGATGTCGGCACGCTGCGCGCGGCCAGGGATACCGTCACCCTGGCGCCGTTCGAATTTCGCGAACGCTGCTACGCCCTCCGCGCCGGGGAGACCCTCGCCTACGACTTCAGCGCCGATAGGCCGGTGGATTTCGACATCCACTATCACGACGGGCTCAGAACCCACGCGCCGGTGGCGCTCTCTGGCGCCACCAACCGCGGCGGCCGTTTCCGGGCGGCGAGCAACCGCACCTATTGCCTGATGTGGGCCAACCGCAACCTCGCCCCGGCCAGCGTCAGCTACCGCATCCAAGGGCCGCGGTGAGCGCCGGGCCCGGCACTCCCGTCAATGCATCGAGCGGCCGCCGTCGACGTTAAGCGTCTGGCCGGTCATGTAGTTGGAGGCGTCCGACAACAGGAACATCACCGCCCCCACCAGATCGTCGGGGATCTGGTCGCGCTGGAAACACTTGTCCGACTGCTGGCGGTTGGCCATGTGCTCGTTGGAACTGGTGGCGATCTGGGTCTCGGACAGGGTAAAGCCCGGGGCCACCGCGTTGACGCAGATGTTGTCCTCGCCGACCTCGCGCGCGAGCGCCCGGGTCAGGACCCACACCGCGCCCTTGGAGGCGGAATAATGCAGCCGCCATTTGCCGCCCTCGAACACCCGCGATGAGGCGATGTTGACGATCTTGCCCCCGCCCTGGGCCTTCATATGGGGATAGACCGCAAGGCAGCAGAGAAAGACGCCCTTGGTGTTGACCTGCATCACCCGGTCCCATTCGTCGGCGGGAATCTCAAACCACGGCTTGCGGCCGAGGACGGCCATCAGCGAGGCGTTGTTGACGAGCCCGTCGATGCGCCCCCATTTGTCCATCGCCGCCTGGGCCATGGCCTCGGTCATGGCCTGGTCCGAGACATCGGTAGTCTGGGCGATGACCTGGTGGCCGGCGGCGGAGAGCTCGTCGGCCAGCTGCCTGTTGGCGTCGTCGACGATGTCGGCGAGCACGACGCGGGCCCCGGCCTCGGCCAGCCGGGTGGCGTAGACCTTGCCGATGCCGGTGGCCCCGCCGGTGACGATGATCACCCTGTCGGTCATATCGAGGCTCGGTCGCGTCGGTGATATCTCGGCCATGGCTGATGCTCCCCCCGGTGTTGTCAGGATGTGGTCGCGGCCCCCAGCGGATCGATGGTTCAGCCGGCGACCAACGCCTTTCCGGCGACGGTGAAGCGCCTGAGATGCCGGTCTTGGGTCTTGTCGAAATCGGTGCGCGCATGGACGGTGCAAAGGTTGTCCCAGATCACCAGGTCGCCCTTGCGCCATTTGTGGGCATAGACGAATTCGGGCCGTTCCTGATGATCGAACAGGCGCGCCAGGACGTCATGGCCCTGATCCCCGTCGAGGCCGACGACCTCACGGGTCATCAGGCGGTTGACGTAAAGCGACTTGCGCCCGGTTTCCGGCTGCGCCACCACCATCGGCTGGGCATGGGAGCGCGTATTGGCGGCGGTGTCGACCTGATCGGTCGAGGTCGAGCCGTAGCTGAAGACGTGGCGCGCCTGGTGGCCGTCGGCGATGGCGCGGAGATCATCGGGCAATGCCTCATAGGCGGCACAGAGGTTGCCGAACAGCGTGTCACCGCCGCTGTCGGGAATAGCGATGGCATAGAGGCAGGTGGCCCGCGCCGGAGCTTCCTCGTAGCACTGGTCCATGTGGAATTCCATCTCGCCCTCGGGCAGGGAACCGGTGTACTTGCCGTCCTCCTTGCGGTTGGAGACGAACATCACTTCCGCCGGCATGTCGGCGGTCTCCGGGCGGTCCGCCGCCGGCCGGGAGCGCGCGCCCAACGGCCCGAAGAACTCGCAAAAGCGCACCTGATCTTCGGCGCTGAGGTCGTGCTGGTCGCGCACCACCATGACCAGCCCTTCGCTGAAGGCGGTGCGCAGGGCCTCTATGGTGCCGGGATCCTGGGGCTGGGTGAGATCGATCCCGGTCACCTCGACACCCAAAGCATCGGAAAGCGGTGTGATCTTCATGGCTCCATGCGCCTCATCTTTTCGCCGTCCCCGGGCCCTCAAGGCTGGGCATTGGGATCGACGCTTCCCCACAGGTTCTCGTTCCAGTCCCTGGGCAGGGTGCCGTCCTCGAAGCCCATGCCCACATAGTGGTTCCAGAGCTTGTAGCAGTGCTGTTCGCGGTTGTTGTCGACGACCGCCAGAAGGTCGAGCTCGTCCCGGGTCAGCGGCTTGATCTTGCCCACCGTGGCGGCCTGGTAATGGGCCTTGGCGTTCTCCTCGAAGTGGACCGCGTCGACCAGCAGTGCGGGCAGGCTTTCGGCCACCAGCACGCCGCCATGGGCGCGCAGCAAGGCGCCGTAGTGATCGCCGAGGGACGCGGCCAGTTCCTTGCCCTGCTTCGCCGTCTTGATATGGGTCGGGTCCGGATGGGTCGGCAGGCCGGAGGCCCAGCGATGGGCATGGCTCTTCATCAACGCCAGTTCGATCCCTTCCAGCATGGTGAACATGGCGGCCAGCTCCGAATGGGTATGCACCACGGCCTCGGCGTCGGGCCGCGCCCGCAGGATTTCGGAGTGGATGAAAGCCTCGATCGGCGGCCGTGTGCCCGCCGGGCCCTCCAGCACGTTGCAGTCGAAGTCGCAGACCAGGAAGCCGCCGGGCTCGATGCCGGCGCGGCTGTCGTTGATGGACTGGATCAGAAAGGCATCGCGGCCGGGAATGCGCACGCTGGCATGGCCGGAATAGGTGAGGATGCCTTCCTTGTGCAGAAGACGCGTCAGCGCCGCGATCTGCACCCTCAGGCCGGTGATCGATGCGTCGAGATTGGATCCCGCTTTGGCGGTATTCATACTGTTCTCCCAATTGATGGCCCGGGGCCGGCGTCTCTCAAACCGCCAGCGTCTCCAGGTTTTGCTTCATGGCGTGCAACGTCCGGCGGACGGTCTCCACGTCCTCCTCGGGCACGCCGGCGACGGACCGGATATTGACGTCGATGGCATGGGGCAAAAGCACGTTGCGCAGCGCCTTGCCCTTCTCCGTCAGGTAGATATTGACCTTGCGTTTGTCCTCGGCATTGCGGACCCGCCTGACGTAGCCGCGTTTCTCCATGCCGTTGAGCGCCGTCACTGTGGTCGGCTCCATCATCCCCACGCGCTGCGACAGCTCGCGCTGGGTCAGCCCGTCCTCCTCCCAAAGCACGCGCAGGAAATACCATTGGCCGATGGATACGCCGTGGGCGGAGATTCGCGCCTGCAGGATCTTGGTAAAGGCCCGGTAGGTGTCGCGCAGGAGATAGCCGACACTGGTTTCCGAATCGAACCGGACGTCTTCCCCCCGCGCCGCGGCTTCGATTGCCGCCGCCGCCTCGGGCACAAGCTCCAATGAATCGCTCATGACGGAACTTCCCTTCCCTTGATCCTTGCCCTCATTGGGACAGACCATTAGTTTGCAAATCATTCTAAGGGTAAACCATTAGAATTCCAACTGTTGTGCCGTTGGGGGCTTCTGGGCACCTAGGCCGGCGCCCGCCGACGCGTTATGGTTCGACATCGGACCCGTTCAGGAGAGCTTTTGGGCAGTCCGGACATGACCGCAGATCTCGTATCCATTCGGGAATCGATCCGCGCCAAGGCGCGTGAGCTCGGTTTCGACGAGGCCGGGTTCGCCCCGGCCGACGGCGCGGACGGGGCGGCGGAGGGGCTTGCCGACTTCCTCGCCGCCGGGCACCACGGCGACATGGGATATATGGCGCGGCGCACGGCGGCCCGCGGCGAGCCTAAGGCCCTCTGGCCGGAGGTGCGTTCGGTCATCGTCCTCGCCATGAACTACGCCCCGGCGGACAGTTGGCTGGGCGCCCTGGCGGGCCCGGATCGGGGCACCATCGCCGCATACGCCAAGGGCCGCGATTACCACCTGGTGATGAAATCCCGCCTCAAGGCATTGGCGCGCTGGATCGCCCGAAGCTGGGGCGCCGAGGTCAAGGTCTTCGTCGATACCGCGCCGGTGATGGAAAAACCCCTGGCCGAGAGCGCCGGGCTCGGCTGGCAGGGCAAACACACCAATCTGGTGTCCCGGCGCCTCGGCTCGTGGCTGTTTCTGGGCGAGGTCTATACCACCCTGGAGCTGCCCGCCGATGCGCCCGAGGTCGATCACTGCGGCAGCTGCCGGGCCTGCCTCGACGCCTGCCCCACCGATGCCTTTCCGGCGCCGGGACGGCTCGACGCGCGGCGCTGCATCTCCTACCTCACCATCGAGCACAAGGGCCCCATCGCCGTCGAGTTCCGCGCCGCCATGGGCAACCGCATCTACGGCTGCGACGATTGCCTCGCCGTCTGCCCGTGGAACAAATACGCCCGGATGAGCCGCGAAGCCGCGTTCCTGCCCCGCATCGAGCTGACGGCGCCGAAATTGGCGGATCTCGCCGCCCTCGACGACGCCGGGTTCCGCCAGGTGTTCTCCACCTCGCCGATCAAGCGGCTGGGGCGCGACCGTTTCGTCCGCAACGTCTTGATCGCCATCGGCAATTCCGGCGACCCGGCGCTGGCGGCAACGGCCCAGGGCCTGCTTGACGACGCCTCGCCCCTGGTCCGGGGGATGGCGGTCTGGGCCGCAAGCCGGCTTCTCGACACGCGCGCTTTCGCCGCCCTCAAGGCCCGCCACGCCCCGGGCGAGACCGACGCCGGGGTCCTGGCCGAATGGGAGCGGCCCGCGGAGAGCGCCCGTCCCGGGGCGCGACAAACCCAACTCGGCGCGGCCATGCCATGAAGGTCGCCGATTTCGATTTCGAGCTGCCGCGAGAGCTGATCGCGGCCAGGCCCATCGAGCCCCGCGACGCGGCCAGGCTTCTCGTCATCGGCGAGCGCCTTGCCGATCGGCATGTCTCCGACCTGCCCGAGCTGCTCGCGCCCGGCGATATTCTGGTGGTCAACGACACCAAGGTCGTGCCGGCGCGGCTCCAGGGCAGGCGCGGCGAGGCCCGGGTCGAGATCACCCTGCACAAGCCCCTGGGCGGCGGGCGCTGGCACGCCTTCGCCAAGGGGGCGCGCAGGCTCAAGCCGGGCGACATCATCACCTTCGCCCCCGGCGTCGCCGCCGACGTGCTGGACAAGGGCGAGGGCGGCGAGGTCACGCTCGACTTCGCCCTGCGCCAAGACGAGGTTCTGGCCGCGCTCGAGCGGCTGGGCAGCGCGCCGCTCCCGCCTTATATCCCGCGGGAGGCCGGCCCCGATGCCCGCGACCGCAGCGATTATCAGACCATCTTCGCCGAAAAGCCCGGCGCCGTCGCCGCGCCGACGGCGGGGTTCCATTTCACCGATCCGCTGCTCCATGCGCTCGCCGCCCGGGGCATCGAAAAGGCGACTCTGACCCTTCATGTGGGTGCCGGCACCTTCCTTCCGGTCAAGGTGGACGACACCGCCCAGCACCGCATGCACAGCGAATGGGGGTGCCTGGACGACGCCACCGCGGCCATGATCAACCAGGCCCGGGCCAGGGGCGGGCGCGTGGTCGCCGTCGGCACCACGGTGGCCCGCCTGCTGGAGACGGCCGCCGACGAGGCCGGGCGGCTCAAGGGGTTCGAGGGCGAGACCGACATCTTCATCGCCCCGGGCTACACCTTCCGCGCCGTGGACCTCCTGCTCACCAATTTCCACCTGCCGCGCTCGACCCTGTTCATGCTGGTCTCGGCCTTCGCCGGCCTCAAGGCGATGAAGGCGGCCTACGCCCATGCCATAGAGCACCGCTACCGCTTCTATTCCTACGGCGATGCCTGCCTGATCCATCCCGCCGCCGGCGTGCGCCTGGCGGACAGGCCATGAGCGCGGCGGCGTTCGCCTTCGACCTGCTGGGCCGATCGGGCGCGGCGCGGCGCGGGCGCATCGCTTGCGCCCACGGCACCGTGGAGACGCCCGCCTTCATGCCGGTCGGCACCGCCGCCACGGTCAAGGCGCTTAGGCCCGAGGACCTCCGCGCCGCCGGCGCCGAGATGATCCTCGCCAACACCTACCATCTGATGCTGCGCCCCGGCGCCGAGGTGATCGAGGGGTTGGGCGGCCTGCACCGCTTCATGAACTGGCCCGGGCCGATCCTGACCGATTCCGGCGGCTTTCAGGTGATGTCGCTGTCGGAGTTGCGCAAGATCACCGAGGCCGGCGTGACCTTCCGCTCGCATATCGACGGCACCATGTACGACCTCACGCCCGAGCGCGCGGTCGACATCCAGCATCGTCTCGATGCCGACGTCACCATGGTGCTCGACGAATGCACGCCCTTCCCCGTCACCGAGGACGAGGCGGCGGTGTCCATGCGCCTGTCGATGACCTGGGCCCAACGCAGCAAGGACGCCTTCTTGGCGCGCCCCGGCTACGGCCTGTTCGGCATCTGCCAGGGCGGCGTCTATCCCGAGCTGCGCGAGGAATCGGCCAAGGCGCTCGCGGCGATCGGCTTTGACGGCTATGCCATAGGCGGGCTCGCCATCGGCGAGGGCCAGGAGGTGATGCTGGCGACGCTCACGGCCACCCTGCCCCATCTGCCCGACGCCGCGCCGCGCTACCTGATGGGGGCGGGCACGCCGTCGGACCTGATCGCGGCGGTGGCGCTCGGTGTCGACATGTTCGACTGCGTCCTGCCGACGCGCTCCGGGCGCACCGGCAAGGGCTTCACCCGCCTGGGCGAGATCAACATCCGCAATGCCCGCCACGCCCGCGACCCCCGGCCGCTCGACGCCGAGTGCCCCTGCCCCGCCTGCACGGGCTTCTCGCGCGCCTACATCCATCACCTCTTCCGCAACGACGAGATGCTGGGCGGCATGCTGCTGACCGCCCACAACGTCCATTTCTACCAGGACCTGATGGCCGCGCTCAGGGCCGCGATCAAGGGCGATTGCTTCGCCGCCACCGCCGAAACCTGGCGCGCCACCCTGGCGGCCGGCGACATCGAGCCGCTCTAGGACGCCCGCTCCCTTTGACCATCCCCCTCCCGCGACCTAAGATCGCACCATGACCGAGACCAAGGACCAGAACCTCACCCAGTTGGGCCGACCGGCGGCGATCCCGGCGACACCGGAAGACGCGACGCTCGAGACCTTCGCCAACCCCAACGCCGGCCTGGATTACCTGGTCCGGCTCAACTGCCCGGAATTCACCTGCCTCTGTCCCATCACCGGGCAGCCCGACTTCGCCCATTTCGTCATCGATTACGTGCCCGATCAGGCCTGCATCGAGAGCAAGTCGCTCAAGCTGTTCCTCGCCTCCTGGCGCAACACCGGCGCCTTTCACGAGGCGACGACGCTCACCATCGCCGAGCGCCTGACCGCGGCGATGGCGCCGAAATGGCTCAGGATCTCGGGGTTCTGGTACCCCCGCGGCGGCATCCCCATCGACGTCTATTACCAGTCGGGCGCCCCGCCTTCCGGCGTGCACGTGCCGGATGCGGGCGTCGAACCCTATCGCGGGCGCGGCTGAGGGCGAATCGGGCCTAGGCGAGGCCCGCGGCCTCGCGGCGGCGGATCAGCCACCACACGATCAAGGCCCCGACCAGCTTGCTCGCCGTCATGGCGAGGACGCCGCTCGCGGTCAGATGGCCGATGCCGTAGAGGAACACCACCGAATCGATGGGGGTGCCGATGGCGCTGGAAAACAGGATGCGCTGGGAGAACGGCCGCTTGGTCACCGTATAGACCAGCCAGTCGGCGAGCTCCGAGACCAGGAAGGCGGCGGCCGAGGCGATCGCCACATAGGGGCTCGCCATCACGTAAGACAGCGCCGCGCCGATCAGCATCGCCACCAGCACGCGGTGGCCGACCTCGCGCTGGGCGAAGTCGCGGACGACGAAGATGAACCCGACCACCAGCGACATCGGCGGCCACATCTCGCCGCCCGGCATCTTGACCAGGGGCACGACGGTGAAGCCCCAGTTCACGGCGACGATGAGCGCGATGTAGAGCAAGGTGGAGCGATATCGGGTCAATGCATCCATCAAACGGTCCTCAGTCCTGGTACGGCGCGGAATCACTGAGCCCGGCCTCGGCAAACCCCTTGAGCCTGAGGGTGCAAGAATCGCAGGTCCCGCAGGCCCGGCCCTCGGCATCGGGATCGTAACAGCTTCGCGTCAGTCCATAATCCACCCCGAGCCGCGTGCCAAGGGCGATGATCTCGGCCTTGGTCAGGTCGATCAGCGGCGCGTGAATCCTGACCGGCAAGGTGCCTTCCACGGCGCCCCGGGTGGCGAGGTTGGCCATCGCCTCGAAGGCGGCGAGGTATTCGCCCCGGCAATCGGGATAGCCCGAATAATCGCGCGCATTGACGCCGATGAAGATGTCGCCGGTGCCGAGAACCTCGGCCCAGGCCAGCGCCAGCGACAGGAAAATGGTGTTGCGCGCGGGCACGTAGGTGACGGGAATGCC
This sequence comes from Alphaproteobacteria bacterium, assembly GCA_033720855.1. Taxonomy (GTDB): domain Bacteria; phylum Pseudomonadota; class Alphaproteobacteria; order SMXQ01; family SMXQ01; genus SMXQ01. The sequence continues at coordinate 23,009 of JAWWBR010000016.1, read as the reverse complement.
CGCCGCCATCTCCGCCTCCGAGCGCCCCTTGGGAACGGCGATGTCGTCGGTCAAGGCCGAACCGCCGAAGGCCCTGAGGTCGATCGGCACCACCACGTGGCGCGCGGCGCCGAGGGCCGAGGCCACCGCCTTTGCGGCTTTGATCTCGACGTCGTGGCGCTGGCCGTAATCGAAGGTGAGCGCGTTGAGCCCATGGCCGCGGTCGGCGGCGATGGCGGCGACGGTGGCCGAATCGAGGCCACCGGAAAGCAAAACCACCGCCGCGCCCGTCATCTTCCGTCCATCTCCGTGGGCGAATCGGTCGGGATCGGGTCGCCGATCTCCGCCTCCATTGCGAGGCCCCGCCGATACCGCCTCAGCAGATAGATGCCGAGCGCGCCGCAGAGCAGGAACAGGATGACGGCGACGCTGATCCTGAGCGCGGGGTCGAGATGCAGGCCGCTTCCCAGCAGGGCGAAGATCACGGTCTGGGGCACGAAGCCGAGGCCGCTGCCGGCGAAGAAGGGAAGCGCCCGCACCCCCGATACGCCGGCGGCCAGATTGGTAACCAGGTTGCTGCCGACCGGCAGGAGGCGAATCAACAGGGCGGTGGAGAAGGGATTGTCGTGGAGAAAGGCATCGATGCGCCGGCCGCGCCCGGAAACCAGGTTGAGCACATAGGCCCGCCCGGTCACCCTGGCGAAGGAGAAGGTCAGCATGCAGCCAAGCACCGTCGCCGCCAGGGCGAGGGCCGTGCCTCCGCCCAGGCCGAAGCCGTAGCCGGCCAGGAAGCTGATCGCCTGCCGTGGGAAGCCCACCGCGGTCATGGCCATGCCGGCGAGCACGAACAAAACCTCCCCGGTGATGCCCTTGCCGCGGACCTGTTGATCGATCCAGGTCTCGTCCACGAGGCCGTAAAAGCCGGTTTTCTTGAGGAACAAGCCGAAGGCCACCAGCACCGCGATCAGGACGAGCCCACGCAGATATGGTCTGAGACGCGTCATTTGCGGGACGTGATTACCGGCCGTTTTATGCGCCGGCGCAACCAGGCGACGCCGAACAGGTCGGCAATCCCCACCCACAACCGGTCGAACAGGCCGTATTTGGAGGCCCCTTGCAGGCGGGGCCGGTGATTGACGTCGATGCAGCGGACCTCCCCGCCGCCGCGGATGATCAGGGCCGGCAGGAACCGGTGCATGTGATCGAAGCGCGGCAGGGCCAGGAAGGCTGAGCGCCGGATCACCTTGAGGCCGCAGCCTGAATCGCTGACGCCGTCCTTCAACAGCGCCTGGCGGACCCCGTTGGCGACGCGCGAGCTGATGCGCTTCACCCAGCTGTCCCGCCGCCTGCGCCGAATCCCGGCCACGAGGTCGACCGCGCCGTCCTCCCCGTCGGCCAGGGCGATTTTCACCAGCGCCGGGATATCGGCGGGATCGTTCTGGCCGTCGCCGTCGAGGGTGACGATCCACGCCCCCTCGGCCGCATCGACGCCGGTACAGATGGCCGCCGACTGGCCGCAGCATTCGCCGTGGGTGATCACCCTGAGGGCAGGAAAACGGACGGCGGCATCGTGCAATTCACGTCCCGTCCCGTCATCGGAACCGTCATCGACATAGATCACTTCGAAGGCCGGCCCGCCCTCAAGGGCGGCGTGAATCTCCTCCACCAGGGGCCGGATATTGGCCGCTTCGTTTCGGACCGGGACAATGATCGACAGGACCGGGGCCATAGGCGCCTTCTGTTCCCCAAGGATGTGGTTGGGTTTTATAGAAACCCGGGATTCGTGTTCAAGGCCAAACTTGCTAGACTTGCGAGACTGGCGGGTCGAGACCCCATCGCCGCCCCCGAGACGGAGGCTTCAAGTCCCCACGCCGATGCCACTCGAGACGCTCTCCCACGGGTCCCGCGCCTATCTCTTTCTCGCGCTCCTGGCGCTTGCGCTCTATCTGCCGGGAATCAATACGCTTCCCGTAACCGATCGCGACGAAGCCCGTTTCGCCCAGGCGACGCGCCAGATGGTGGAAAGCGGCGATTATATCAACATTCGCTTTCAGAATGCGCCTCGCAACAAGAAACCGGCGGGAATCCACTGGCTTCAGGCGGCGGCGGTCAAGGGGCCGGCGGGCGGAGACACCGGGGCGATCTGGGCCTATCGGCTGCCTTCCACCTTGGGTGCCCTGGCCGCGGTCTTGGCCCTGTTCGCCTTCGCCCGTCCGGTCTTCGGAGATCGGGCCGGGTTCCTGGCGAGCGTGTTGATGGCCACCAGTGTGCTGACGGCGGTCGAAGCCCATATCGCCAAGACCGACGCCGTGCTGTTGCTGTGCGTCATCGTCGGCCAAGGCGCGTTGATGGGCCTTTACCGGCTGGGCCGCATGGGCGAGCGGGCGCCGCCGGCCCTCGCCGCGGCGTTTTGGGCGGCGCTGGGCGCATCGATCCTGATCAAGGGCCCGGTTTTGCCGGCCATTGCGCTGGTGACGCTGGCCGCCCTCGGCATCGCCGACCGCCGCGCCGGCCTCGCCGCCGGCCTACGCGCGAATCTGCGCCCCATACCGGGGCTCGCCCTCGCCGCCGCCATCGCCGCACCGTGGTTCGTCGCCGCGGCGATGGGAGGCAGCGGTTTCGTCGGCGGCGCGGTGACCGGGGACCTGTTGCCCAAACTGTTGGGCGGCCACGAATCCCACGGCGCGCCGCCCGGATATTACTTGTTGCTGGCATCCTTCAGCTTCTGGCCGGGGATACTGCTCGTGCCCTTCGGATTGGTGTGGGCCTGGCGCAACCGTCTCGACCCCGGCCCCCGCTTTTGCCTCGCATGGCTGGTGCCGTCGTGGATCGCCTTCGAGCTCGTGCCGACCAAGCTGCCCCACTATGTCCTGCCGCTGCTTCCCGCGGCCGCTTTGCTTGCCGCCGCGGCCGCCGTCACGGGGCGGGACTGGACGGCCGGGGCGCTCGCTCGTTGGCCGGCGCGCCTGTGGCTGGCACTGTGGTGCGCGGCGGGGCTGGGCCTCGCCGCCCTGGTGCCCGCGCTTCCGGTCTTCGCTTCGGCGCCCGTCCCGATCGCTGCCTGGGCGGCGCCCCTGTTTTGCGGACTGGCGATGGTCGCGGGACTGGCGGGATGGATCAAACGCGACGCGATCCGGGCGGTTCTCGCACCGGTGCCGGCGATGGTCCTTTTCCTGGGCGTCGTTTTCGCCGCCGCCCTGCCCGCCATGACCGAACTTTGGCCCAGTGCCCTGGCACGCGACCTCGTGGCCCGGCACCGCCCCGCAGGGGGCGGCGCCGTCGCCGTCGCCGGCTTCGTCGAGCCCAGCCTGGTCTTCGCCCTGGGCACGGAGACCCGGCTCACCGGCGCCGCGGACGCCGCGCGCCACGTTGCCCGCGGCGCCGGGGCTCTGGCATTGATCGAACGGCGGCGGGAGGCTAGATTTCGGGCGGCGCTTGCGGCGCTGGACCATGTGCCGGTGCCTCTCGGCACGGTTCGCGGTTTCAACACGGCCAAGGGCAGAGGGGTGGTGCTGACCCTGTATCGCGCGGAACCGGCCAAGCCATGAAAATCGTTGCCTACGCGATCCTGACCGGGATGGCCGCCCTGTTCTTCCTGTTGGCGCCGGAAATCGATATCGCCGTGAGCCGGCTGTTCTATACGCCGGGTGAAGGCTTCGCCGCGGGCGACCGGTGGCCGTTCGCATTCACCTACGACCTGGTGCCGGTGATCCGGTGGTCGGTGACCGCCCTGGTTATCTTCTTGTTTTTCGCCCGCGCCTTCCAGGCGCTCAAGCCTCTGCACGTCGGCACCGCGGCAATCGTCTACCTGACCCTGTCTTTCGCTCTCGGCCCCGGGCTGATCACCAACGGCGTCCTGAAGGACAACATGGGCCGGGCACGGCCGGCGCAGACCGCCGAATTCGGCGGGTCCAAGACCTTCACGCCGGCTCTGGTGATCTCGGACCAGTGCCCGCGCAACTGCGCCTTCGTCTCCGGCCATGCGGCGATCGGTTTCTTCCTGACCAGTTTCGCCTTCCTCATGGCACCGGGGATTCGGCGCAAGGCGGCCTTTGCCGGCGCCATCGCGCTGGGGTCGCTGATCGGCCTCGGCCGGATCGCCGACGGCGGCCATTTCCTCTCCGATATCGTCTTCGCCGGGCTGATCAATATCGCCGTCGCCTGGGCGCTTTATGCGTGGCTCGCGGCGCGGGACGGGCCCGGCGAACGGTTCTTCCGCCGATGGGATGAGCGCATTCTCGCCAGAACCGAACCGGGTGCGGTCATCGCCAGCCACGCCCATGCCCTGATCGGGGTCGTGATCCTGATGCTGGTGTCCTATTTCTTCATCGACCGGCCGGCGATGGAGACCTTCCTGAATCTGGAGCGGGATCTCCATCTGACCGTCAAATACATCGCCGATTACGGGCGTTCGATATTTTGGACGGTTCCCGCCTTCGTCGCCTTTCTCGGGCTGTGGCTCGCCTCCCGCCATCCGGCCCTTGCTCGTTTCAAGGATCGGCTGACGGCATGGTCGATGATCCCCTTGTTCGCCTTTCTCGCGCTTTCGGCCAGCGGCATCGTCGCAAAATTCCTCAAAATCTCGATCGGGCGCATGCGTCCGCTCCATCATTACCGCTATGGGGATTACGGCTTTTCCTGGTTCGAGCTGGATGCCTCGTACCAGTCCTTCCCTTCCGGCCACGCCGTCACCGTGGCCACTCTGATGATGGTGTTTTATTTCGTGTTTCCCCGTTACTGGCCCGTCTTCCTCATCACCGGAACGGCCGTCATCGGCGCGCGCGTGATGGAAACCGCCCACTATCTGTCCGATGTCGTATTCGGCGCCTATCTCGGGATATTGATCACCGCCTGGATGATGAGGGTGTTCGAGCGTTCGGGGGTCGATCTGCCGCGGGCGCTCGCCGGGGTGCCGGGGGCAGGCTCGACCCTGACCTGGCGGGAGCGCCTGGGTATTCCCCCATCCCTGCCGCGGTTCATGGGGGGACCCAAGGCCAAAACGCGGCAGCCGGCGCCAACCGACCCGTCGTGAACGACACATGACGGAGGCGAACGTCACCCTTTTTGCCGCCATCGCCTTTTCGGCGATCGGCCTGGCGGCGTTCTTTCATTATTACCTCGCGGTCGGCCGCTGGCCACGGGCGGTGGGGCGGGTAATCGGAAACCAAGCCGAGAAACGAACCGCTCAGGGGTTCGACCAATACGCCTACTTCCCGCGCATCGAGTTCACCGCCGCCGACGGCACCGTCCATGTCATCAAGGGCGACATCGGCAAAACCCGGGAATGGCCCATGGGGGCCCAGGTGCCCTTACGCTATCGGCCGGCGAATCCCGATCACGCGTCCATCGCCAAAGGCTGGCAGCGGCTCCTGTTCGCCGCCACGTTCATCGCCTTTGCCATCGGCTGCTGGGTCGCCGTCCTGCGGTGAGGACGGAAAAGAGCCGGTGCCCCCGGCCCTTCAGCGTTTCTTGCGCAGCGATTTGGTCTTGGCCGTGTCGACCACGTAAGCCCCCTTGGACCGTTTGAGCGCGACGCGATATACCTCCCGCGCCGCCTTGGGCGTGACGTAGCCTTCGTTGGCGTCTTTCGCGACCCGTTCGGGGTCGCGCTTGGCGGGATCGCCGAAACCGCCACCGCCCGGCGTCTCCAGCCTGAAGACGTCGCCATCGGCCAGGGGGTAGTCGGAGTAGCGGGACGGCAGCACCTCTTGGCGCTTCTCACCGGGGTGCATGGTCAGCCGACCGCAGCGGCCCGGCATCCCCTTGGCCACCCCCTTGGGTGGGATGAAGTGCTTGTTGGAGCGGATGTTGAACCGCGCCTCGCCCAGGTTCTCGTACTCCCGAAGCACGCCGAGCCCGCCGCGGAAGGTCCCTGGGCCGCCGGAATCGGGGATCAGCTCGAAGCGGCGCACGCGCGTCGGAAACTCCGATTCGATGATCTCCACCGGGGCCACGCGGGCATTGGACTGATGCGAGCAGCCGCCCGAGACGCCATCCATCATGGCGCGGCCTCCGGTGCCGCCGCCGACGATCTCGTATTGAACGTAGCCCTTGCCCGAGCGCGTCGAGCGACCGCCGATGATGATCGAACGCGAGCCGCAGCCGTCACCGCGGGCGCGGCCCGGCACCACGTTGCTTATGGCATCGACGGTGGCTTCGGTCACCGCCGTGACCGTCGGCATGTAGGTATTGACGGGCGCCGGGAAATGGGGATCGAGAACGCTGCCCTTGCGCAACGTGATGTCGGAGACCCGCAACAGGCCGGAATTGATGGTGATGTTGGGATCGACCTGGGTGATCAGGGTATAGACCATCGCCGCCTCTACCAATGGCGGGCGAATATTGGCAGGCCCCCGGGTCTGGTCGTTGGACTTGGTGAAATCGAAGGCGATCCGATCGCCTTTCTTTTCGAGACGGACATGCACGCGGATCGGCTTGTCGAGATCGATGCCGTCATTGTCGACGAACCGCTCGGCCTCGAAGACGCCGTCGCGCCAGCCGGCGATCGCGCGGCGCATGATCCCTTCCGACATCCGCATCAGTTCGTCGAAACAGGCCAGCACCTGATTGTCGCCGTATTTGGCGATCAGCTCGCCGACCCGCTGCTCGCCCAAGCGGTCGGCGCCCAACTGGCCGCGGATGTCGCCCAGCACCATCTCCGGTGTGCGGCTGTTGGCGGCGAGGATTCGCTCGACGTCGGGGATGGTCTTGAAATCGCGCTGATAGCGGATGGCGGGAAGGTGCAGGCCTTCGGCGAAAATCTCCTTGGCCAGCGCGAAGCAGCTTCCCGGAACCGGCCCGCCCAGGTCGGGCTTGTGGGCGATGTCGCCGGCGAAGCCGACATGCCGGCCGCCGACGAAGATCGGCGTGATCACCGCCATGTCCGGGGCATGGGGAGAGCCTCCCTCATAGGTGTGATTGATGAGGAACGCATCGCCGGGCGCCAGGTCGTCGCCATAATCCCGCAGCACGGCGGCGGTGCAATGGGGGAAGGCCCCGATATGGAGCGGCAGCACGACATGCTGCGCCACCACCTCGCCGGCGGCGTTCATCAGGGCGCAGCTGGCGTCCTGGGATTCACGGATGATGGTGGAGAATCCGGTGCGGAACAGGCAGTTCTGCATCTCCCGGACGATGCCGACGAGATAGGCCTTGATCACCTGGAAGGTGACGGGATCGACCGCGGTCTCTCCGCGGGGCCGCCGTTTCGCCGCTTTTGCCGCTGTTGCCATGGCTCACTTCCCTTCGCTGATCAGAATATTCTTGAAACGGTCCACGCGGGCCGCCTGTCCGGGATGGACCACCAGTGTCGAATCCAACTGTTCGATGACTGCCGGGCCCTCGATCTCATGACCGACATCGAGCCTTTCGCGCTGATAGACGGCGGCATCCGCGGTGGCGCCCTCGAATCGCGTGCGGCGACTGCCGAGATAGGCGTTTTTGAGGGGCGTGCCCTTGCGCCGGAAGACGGGCATCTCGACCTCGGGCAGCCTTCCTATACCGGTCACGCGGTAGGTCACCACCTCGACCGGCTCCTCCGGCCCCGAATGGCCGAACAGCGCGTGGTGGGTTTCATCGAAGGTGCGGCGAATCTCGGCAAGCATTTTTTTCGTCACGCGCCCGGACGGCACCGGCACCGACAGCTCGTAGCCCTGGCCGGCATAGCGCATGTCGATGGCGTATTCGATTTCGATCTCCCGCGCCTTGAACCCTTCGGCGCGCAGCTCGGCCCTGGCCTGGTCGGCAAGCGCCTTGAGCCGCGCCGTGACCTCATCGGGACCGACGGCGGTGATCAGGGTCATGCGCGAGACGGCATAGTCGTGCCGCACGTCGGCCTGCAGCAGGCCAATCGCGGAATTGACGCCGGGATAGAGCGGGACGATGACGCCGCGCATGCCGAGGTTGCGCGCCATTTGTCCGGCATGCAATGGCCCGGCACCGCCGAAGGCCACCAGCATGAAGTCCCGGAGGTCGTAGCCGCGCATGGTGGAGATCGCCTTGATCGCCTCCTCCATCTTGACGTTGATGATACGGATCACGCCCTCGGCAGCATCGGTGACGCTCATGCCCAGGGGGCCGGCGACACCCTGTTCCATGGCCTCGCGTGCTTGGGCCATGTCGAGGGCCATGCGGCCGCCGAGGAAATTCTCTTCGCCGAGATAGCCCAGCAGCAGGTTCGCGTCGGTGACCGTGGGCAGAGTCCCCCCATGCCCGTAGCAGGCGGGACCCGGCACGGCCCCCGCGGAATCGGGGCCGACCTGGAGCTGCCCCAGGGAATCGGCCCGGGCGATGGTCCCACCGCCCGCGGAGACCGTGTTGATGTCCATCATCGGCACCGAGATGATACGCCCGTCGACCTCGATGCGATTGGTGTGGGAAGCCTGCCCATCCTTGATCAGCGCCACGTCGCAGCTGGTTCCGCCCATATCGAAGGTGATCAGGTTGGGCTGCTTGAGGTCTCTGGCCAGGTTGACCCCGGCGGTGACGCCGCCCGCCGGCCCCGACAGTACCGTCGCCACCGCCTTGCGCGCGGCGGCGTCGAAGGTGGCGGTGCCGCCGTTGGACTGCATGATGTAGCGCTTCTTGGTGCGCAGCCCGGCATCGTCGAGTTGGGCTTCGAGGTGATGGATGTAATGCTCGAGAATGGGTTGCAGATAGGCATTGATCACCGTTGTCGACAAGCGGAAGAACTCGCGGATCTGGGGCAGCACCTCGGACGACAGCGACACGCTCACTTCCGGCGCTTCCTGCTTGATGATGCGGGCGATCCTCTGCTCGTGGCGGGGATAGAGGAAGGAAAACAGCAAGCACACGGCAATCGACTGCACGCCCTCGGCGCGGAAGGCGCGGATGGTCTTGCGCATCGCCTCCTCGTCGAGCTTGCGCAACACCTTGCCCCGGAAGTCGACCCGCTCGGCGGCTTCACCGGTCAGGCTTTCCGGGGCCAGCAGGGTGGGCTTCTGGTACGCGATGTCGAAGACCGATGGGCCATGAGGGGTCGACTGCTCCCCGACCTCGTAGATGCCCCGAAATCCCTCGGTGACGATCAGCGCGGTCTTCGCGCCCTTGCCCTCCAGCAGCGCATTGGTGCCGACCGTGGTGCCGTGGCAGAAAAACTCGATGTCGGCGGCATCGACCCCCTGATCAAGGAGATGTTGGACCCCCGAGACGATGGCCTCGGATGGGTTATGGGGGGTCGAGGGCAGTTTATGGATGGCGATTTCGCGGCGGTCCTCGTCGAAATAGACGATGTCGGTGAAGGTTCCACCGGTGTCAACGGTGATGCGGTAGCGGCTCATTCCCCGATTTCCCCGGCGGAGGGTTTCTCCGGCGGTCCTGGCAGTTATGGTTGGCCGCGTTTATAGCCCAGAAATCCGCTGACGTGAAACACCCGCACGTCGCGCCGTACATCTGTCGCGACCGGTACCGAGAAACGCGCCACCAGACGGTGCCGGCGAAATCCGGCGAGGATGGAGTCAACGTCGTCCTTGCGGCTGATGAGCAAGGCCTCGCCCCCCGTCCTATCGGGCCACGGGCGGGTCATGCGGAAGTGATTGGTGATGGGATCATCCGGATGATGCCAGGCGTAAATCTCCACCGGCCGGGGGCGCACATAGTAGAGCGCCGAGGCCACCGTCATCCGGTCATGACCGAGAAGCGGCACCCCCGGATATTGCGTCCTAATCGCCGACAGCCTTTCGCCGACCACGCGCCAGCCGCGGTAATGCATGTATGGATCGAGATACGCGGGCACGGCCACGCCGCCGTAGCGCCCGGGTTCGGTATGGCCGATGCTCGATGCGAATCCCACTGCGGCGGCCGCCACATGCAGCGCCACCGATGCCCAAATGGCGGCCCGCCCGATGCGGCCGTCGAGCGCCCCCGCCACCCAAATGGCTCCCGCGACGTAGGCCGTCGCCGCCCAATTGGCGTGCGCGCGCGAGAGCAGGCTGACGACCGTGATCGGCAACAGAACACAAAGAACGAAGGCGGCAAGCATGCGCGCCCGCGGCTCCCGGGACCACCGGTCACAGCGCAGCACAAGCCACGCGAGCGCAGCGAACAGGATCGGCCCGAAGACGCCGAATTGGGCGCCGAGAAAGTCCGCCAGTTTCTCCGGGCGCAGCAACTCGCCACCGAGGTTGGCATTGGCCGCGGTATGGGCGAAGGTGACGAACCCAGAGGAGGCGTTCCAGATCAGGTTGGGAAGAACGATCAGTGCCGCGACGGCCGCGGCCATGGCCAGGCCGTTCCGCCCCGGGCCCCCGCCGACGAGCCGGCCGCGGGCATCGGCATCCAACGCCAGCCATAGGACCAGGCCGAGGATGAAAAACACCATCGCGTATTTGGACAGCAGGCCCACCCCGACCGCGATGCCCAGGGCCAGCCACCAGGGATAGGGGCGCTCGACGCCGTCCCTCAGCCGCACCAGGATATAGAACGCCGCGGCCCAACAGGTCAGCAGCGGCGGATCGGTCGACATGATGGTGGCCGAAAACGACACCCCGGGCAGGGTCAGGAACACCAGCCCGGCGAGGACGCCCGCCCGCAACCCGTAAAGCCGGTGCGCGGCACCGTAAACAAAAAAGGCGGTCGCGGCGTGCAGGATCGGTGACGCGGCCTTGATGCAGGCTTCCCCGGGTCCGCACAGGGCGGTGGCGAGCCCGATCAGCCAAGCGACCATCGGCGGCTTGGAAAAATACCCCCACTCGAAGCTGCGGGACCAACTCCAGTATTGCGCTTCGTCGGGATGCAGATCGAAGGGAAAGACCGTCAGATAAAGGAGACGCAAAATCGTGATGGCGCCCACGGCCACGGCCAATCCGGGAAGGGATAAGAGATCCCGCTGCGTGCCGTCGGAGGCGGGGGGTGTGGAGGTTGGGGCCATGGTGGATCGCCGTAACTGATCGATCCCGGACCTTAGCCCGGAGACCCCCGTGGGGACCAGCACCAAGGCGTGGGAGACGACCGCTCAGGACGGGATAATCAGAGAACCCGGTCGACCCGCTGCACCCTGACCAGCTCGGGAAACACTTTCCAGCAGGCCATGGCGATCAGGACCGATCCGATGCCGCCGAAAACCACTGCCGGCACCGCACCGATCCAAGCCGCCACGAACCCCGCCCGCATATCACCGATCTCGTTTGAGGTGCTGACGAAGACCGAATTGACCGCGCTGACCCTACCCCGCATCTCGTCGGGCGTCGCCACTTGGATAAGGGTTTGGCGAATGAATACGCTGATGGCGTCAGCGGCGCCGAGGATTGCCATTGCCGCCAACGACAATACGAACGAGGTCGACAGGCCGAAGAGAACGGTGCAGATGCCGAAGACGAAGACGCAGACGAACATGATCTTGCCGACGTTGCGTGTCAGCGCGATCTGGGTCAGGAGCAGCAGCGAAACCATGCCGCCGGCGGCCACCGAGCTCCTCAACAGCCCCGCCCCCCAAGCGCCCACCTCCAGGATATCCTTGGCGAACACCGGCAACAGCGCCGTCGCCCCCGCCAGCAACACCACGAACAGATCGAGGCTGATGGCCCCCAGCACGACCTTCTTTTGCCAGACATAGGCCACACCGGCCAACAAGGTGGTCAGGCTAATCGGTTCCTTGCCGCCACCAGGGGGGCGGGTGCGGATCAGCACCGTCAGGCCAACGGCAAGGGCAAACACCGCGCCGGCCGAGGCGTAGACCACTTCCGGCCCGGCCAGATAGAGAAAGCCGCCCAGGGCCGGTCCGCAGACCTGCGACAGCTTATTGGCCGAGGTGTTCCACGCCGTGGCGTTGGGAAATTCCTCCATCGGCACCAGGTTGGGAACCAGGGCGTTGGAGCAGGGCATGTAGAAAGCGCGGCCGGAACCGTAGAGAACCAGGATCGCGAAGGCGGGCCAAACCTCGCGCGGATCGGACAGCGCGAACAGGGTGAAGAGAACGGCCGAAATCAGCATCACGAAATAGCAGGCCGCCAGCACGAGACGTCGGTCGAAGCGATCGACCACGTAGCCCGTGATCAAGGCGAAACCCAAGCTCGGCGCGAAGATGGCGAGGCCGATATAGGCGAGATTGACCGGGTCTCCGGTCAGATCGTAGACTTGGTAGCCGATCGCCACCATGACCATGTGCAGCGACAAAGAGGCCGTCAGCTTGCCGAAGAAGAAGAGGCGAAAATCCGAATGCCGGAACGAGACGAAGCCTCGTTTCGCAACGGCGTCCGGTTGATCGTCGGCTGCGCCCTCCCCCGCCGGAGGATCCCCGCTCAACGCGACGGCTCCCGATCCCAAGGATCGGTAGCGGAGGGCCAAAGGACTGGAGCGGGTGATGGGAATCGAACCCACGTATTCAGCTTGGGAAGCTGATGTTCTGCCATTGAACTACACCCGCTGGTCTCGCAGTCCCTTCATTTCTAAAGGTTCAGCCCCCCTTCCATCAAGGAAAAGGATATCACGGCCCGCCGCCCGCCCAGCTTGGGGTACAGTTCGGGCGGCCAGGCGTTAACGTTCTTTTAACCCTTAACACAATTCAAGGTGGACGGGAGCCCGGCTTTACGTTCTATAATCGGGGCCGTGTGGTGCTGACGAGCCCGAGGGGAAAGCTCTGCGTCGCAAGACCTAAACTCGGAGCACTGGCCGATGAACCTGACCAAGCATACCGACTATGCCCTGCGGATCTTGCTGCATCTGGCGATCCAGCCCGGCAGGAAACTGTCGATCGCGAATATCGCGACGACGGAAGACATCTCACGCAACCATCTTATGAAGGTGTCCCAAAGCCTGGCCCGGCTCGGATATATTGTCGGCTACCGTGGCAAGGGCGGCGGCATCGCCCTGGCCAAACCGGCGCACACCGTCAACATCGGCCAGCTGTTGCAGCAGGTGGAACGCAATCTGCAGCCGGTCGACGGCATGGAGGCGGGCCAACCAGCGGCGCCCGGGCTCCTGCTTGAGCAGGCGCTCGAGGACGCCCGCACGTCGTTTATCCAGTCGATGTCGCAATACACCCTTGCCGATCTCGTGGCCGACGCCCTCAGGCGGCCCGAAGAGGTGATCGAAGAGGATTCGCAATCGCCGCTCCTTGGCGAGCAGGGCGCGGGCTAGCCCCCTTCATCCCGATACCAATCCCCGCCTTGACGGCGGCACGCCGATGGGAGTATGAACCCGGGTCCGTGGAGATTTGTGCCGGCCGGCTTGCGTCCACGTTAAAAACATCGCTAAAAGGTCGGGCGCTGATGCGAAGCCCTGGCCTCCGGCCGGGGTTTTTTAATGCCCTGCTGCGAGGACCACGCCATGACCAATGATCCCAAGGGCCCGAACGGTTTGCGACCGAAGACCAATCTGGTCCGGGGCGGAACCCGGCGCTCGAACTTCCAGGAAACCTGCGAAGCCATTTTTGCGACCTCCGGCTACATTTATGCCAGCGCCGAGGAAGCCGAGACGGCATTCAAGGGGGAAAACGAAAACTACATCTATTCGCGCTTTTCCAACCCCACCGTCACCATGTTCGAACACCGCATGGCCCTGCTGGAGGGCAACGACGCATGCCGGGCCACGGCCACCGGCATGGCCGCGGTCTTCGCCTCGCTGATGTGCATGCTCAAGGCCGGAGACCACGTGGTGGCGTCGCGCGCGCTGTTCGGATCCTGCCTTTACGTCGTCTCGGAGATCCTGCCGCGCTATGGGATCGAGGTCGACATCATCGACGGCACCGATCTCGATCAGTGGCAGAAGGCGCTTGCGCGACCGACCGCGGCGGTGTTCCTGGAGACTCCCTCCAATCCCGGTCTCGAGGTGATCGACCTCGAGGCGGTGGCCGATCTGACCCACAAGGCGGGCGGGCGCCTGGTCGTCGACAACGTCTTTGCGACGCCGGTCCTGCAGAAACCCCTGAGTTTTGGCGCCGATGTCGTGGTCTACTCGGCGACCAAGCATATCGACGGTCAAGGCCGGGTTCTCGGCGGCGCGATCCTCGGCGATCCCGAGTACATGGAGGATCATCTCAGGATGTTCCTTCGCCATACCGGTCCCGCCCTCAGCCCCTTCAACGCCTGGACCCTTCTCAAGGGGCTCGAGACCCTCGACGTCCGGGTCACGGCGATGTGCGCCGCCGCCGCAGAGATCGCCGCATGGTTGGCGGACCGTCGCGATCTTCCCCGGGTCGTCTACCCGGGGTCGCCCGATCATCCCCAGAAAGCGCTCATCGATAAGCAGATGAGCGGTCCCGGTTCCCTGATCGGCTTCGAGGTTCCCGGCGGCAAGGCGGGGGCGTTCAAGTTCCTCAACGCACTGCGACTGATCGACATTTCCAACAATCTGGGTGACGCCAAATCCCTGGTCACGCATCCGGCGACCACCACCCACCAGCGCCTGAGCGAGGACGAGCGAGCGGCCTTGGGAATAACCCCCGGCTATATCCGCATCTCGGTGGGGCTCGAGGACCCAGCCGATCTCATGGAGGACATCGACCAGGCGATGGCCAAGGCGGCGGCGTGACAACCGGGGGACGAGGACTGGACAGATCGGCGTCGGGGCCTAGAATCGGGCTCAAGGATAATGCGACGGTGACGTCGCGCCGGGAGAGAGGCCCATGTATACGACCACGACCCATTCCATCGCCGTAACCGTCGAGCCGACCTATCTCGACGCCGAATCCCGGCCGCGCCGCAACCGGTATGTCTGGGCCTATCACGTTACCATCGAAAACAAGGGCATGGAGACGGTCCAGTTGCTCAGCCGCTATTGGAAAATCACCGATGCCCTGGGCCGAACCCAGGAAGTGCGGGGCGAGGGCGTGATCGGCGAACAGCCCGTCATCCGGCCCGGCGAATCCTACGAATACTCCTCCGGAACGCCGCTCTCCACGCCATCGGGGATCATGATGGGGCGCTACTACATGGAGACCGCCGACGGCCGGCCTCTGGAGGTCGAGATTCCCGCGTTTTCCCTTGATTCACCCGAAGAACGTTCACCGGTGAACTGACCCAAAGCGCCGCGACGGCGGCCACCGGTTTTGCTTTGCAATCGAGGCCCGCCGTGCCAATGTGCAACATGAAGCCGGCTCTTGGAGGCCGGCGCCTCATTGTCGGGGCGACGAGGTCTCAATTGGTCACGAGAGGAGCCCATGAAAGCGTCAGAAACGATTGCCTTGGACCATGAACAGGATCAGGGGCTACCCGCCATCAAGCGCCCCACGCGTGGCGAAGCGGAAGAGGCGGTACGTACGCTGATCCGCTGGGCCGGCGACGATCCCAACCGGGAAGGGCTGTTGGGAACCCCCGACAGGGTGGTCCGTGCCTGGAAAGAGTTTTTCCGCGGCTACGAAGAGGACCCGCAAGAAATTCTCGCCCGGACCTTCGAGGAGATCGAGGGCTACGACGAGATGGTGGTATTGAAAGATATCCGCTTCGAATCCCATTGCGAGCATCACCTGCTGCCGATCATCGGCGTCGCCCATGTCGCCTATCTGCCCAAGACCCGGGTGGTCGGCATCTCCAAGCTGGCACGGTTGGTGGAGGCCTATGCCAAACGCCTGCAGATCCAGGAGAAAATGACCGCGCAGATCGCCGCCGCCATCGAGGAGGTTCTCCAGCCCTCGGGCGTCGCCGTGGTGATCGAGGCCGAACATCAATGCATGACCACGCGCGGCATTCACAAGCCCGGGACCACCATGGTGACCAGCCGCATGCTTGGTGCCTTCAGACGCGACCAGAAGACGCGACGCGAGTTCCTGGCGATGATTGGGCGGTCGTCGAACGGCGTCGGCTGACGGCCTCGACGACGGCGCCCACGACGCCGCAACAGGGTTAATGCAATCTCAATCTTCGTTAAAATGGCCGAGAGACATATAAAATTTTACCGAAATGCGGTGTTTCTCCCGAAAACTCACGAATCAGACATATCCGACCGAAATTAGGCCGGCTTATGGGCCGAACTACGGAAAATTGCCGGTTTAACACCCGGTAGCGCCATCGAACTTAGGGATACCGCCGTCTTATGGTGGTCCAATGATCGATTTTCGCCCCATCTTTTTCACCATCGGCATCCTGCTGACGACCCTGGCGCTCGGTATGTGCATCCCGGCGCTGGCCGACCTCATCGCCGGGCACAGCGACTGGCGCGTCTTCGCCGGGGCCGCCGGTCTCAATGCTTTCATCGGCGTCACCATGCTGCTGACCATGCGGACCGGCGAGACCCGCATCTCGACCCGCCAGGCCTTCCTGCTGACCACCCTGAGCTGGGTCGTGATCGGCGTGTTTGGCGCCCTCCCCTTCGCCTTCGCCGACCTCAACATGTCGTTCACCGATGCGGTCTTCGAAGCGATGTCGGGCATCACCACCACCGGCGCCACGGTGCTGACGAACCTCGATCAGGCGCCGCCGGGAATTCTGCTGTGGCGCGCCCTGCTTCAGTGGTTCGGCGGCATCGGCATTATCGTCATGGCGGTTGCGATCTTGCCGCAATTGAGCGTTGGCGGCATGCAGTTGTTCCGCACCGAATCCTCGGACCAGTCGGAAAAGGTGCTGCCGCGGATCGCCCAGGTGGCGACGGCCATCGGCATCCTCTACCTGGGACTGACGGCAACCTGCGCCGCCTTGTATTGGGTCTCGGGCATGAGCGGCTTCGAAGCCGTGGCCCATTCCATGACCACCATCGCCACCGGCGGGTTTTCCACCCGCAATGCCTCGGTGGGATTTTTCGACAGCGCTGCCATCGATTGGGTCGCGGTGGTTTTCATGATCCTGGGCTCGCTGCCCTTCGTGCTCTACCTGCAGGCGGTGCGCGGCAATGTGATGCCGCTGCTGCGCGACAGCCAGGTCCGGTGGTTCCTGATCATTGCCGCGGCCGCCATCGCCCTGATGGTCGGCTGGCAGACCCTGATCAACGGCGTGCGATTTGGCGAAGCCCTGCGTTTGGTCTCCTTCAACGCGGTCTCGATCATGACCGGCACGGGGTACAGCTCGACGGATTTTGGCCTATGGGGCGCCTTTCCCGTGGCCCTGTTCTTCTTCCTGATGTTCGTCGGCGGTTGCGCCGGATCCACCACCTGCGGGCTCAAGATTTTTCGCCTGCAGGTCCTCTACGCCCACACGGTCTCTCAGATCAGCAAGCTGATGCAACCCCATGGGGTCTTCATCCCGCACTTCAACCGCAGGCCGATCCCCCAGGAAGCGTCGGAATCGGTGCTCAGTTTCTTCTTCCTTTACGTGCTCGCCTTCGGCGCCCTGTCGGCGGCCCTTAGCTGGATGGGGCTGGATTTCATCACCGCGGTATCCGGTGCCGCCAGCGCCATTGCCAATGTCGGGCCCGGTTTGGGATCGGTGATCGGCCCCGCAGGCACCTATGCACCCCTTCCCGATGCGGCGAAATGGCTCCTGTCCTTCGGCATGCTCCTGGGGCGGCTGGAATTGTTCACCGTCCTGGTGCTGTTGACACCCGCCTTCTGGCGCAATTAACGCTCCGATCCCCTAGCCGGCGACCAGGTAATCCGAAAAATGCCGTTGCGCCTGCACTTCGAGGCGGCGATTGAGGTCGGCCACCAGGTCCTCGGTCAGCGCGAACCAGACCTTTTCCCTGTCGGCGATGGCGGCCCCCTCTGCGACCGTCAGCGAGCGCGTTGCCCGCGCCGTGACAAAGGCGAGCTGGCGGCCGCCAAAATCGCGGATCTCGAGAAGCACCGCGGCCCTGGCGTCATAGCGGGCCGATTGTTCGGAGGTGAACAACCCCTTGATACCGCCGCTGACGGGCAGCGGCACCTCGCGGATCGAGGCATCGAGGATGACAAGACGGGCGACATGCCGCGAGCCCACCGCCTTCAGCCTTTGGTTCCCCCATTTACGAATGGCGACGTAAGGCGGTACCGGCGCGCGATGCTCGACATTGGGCGGCTTCAAGGGCGGAATGTAACGGGTGGAAATCTCGATCCGGGCGACATCGAGGGTCAGGGGGCCGAGATGACGGTAGGTCAGCTCGGGGAATTCACTTGGCGGCGGATTGGTCTCGCAGGCACCAAGCATCAGGCCGGAAGTCATGGCGACGAAGGTCAATACTGCCTTAAGGCGGCGTTTCCGCATGACAATCAACGTTTTGAAAGGGCCGTCACCAACGGATTGTGACGCCGCGCGACGGCATAATCAAGGCCAAGGCGGCGGCGGGATCGGGGCCCGCCCTCAGGCGAACAAGGCGTCCAGGGCGGGCCGGTCGAAGCGATACCTTTCGCCACAGAACTCGCACTTCACCGACACCACCCCGTCTTCCATCATCTCCAGAACCTCGGCCTTGGGGAAAGCCCCCAGCGTGCCCTCGACCCGCTGCCGCGAGCAGCGGCACGCGTCGATCAGCCCGCGCGGCTGGAACATCCTGACACCGGGCTCATGGAATAGCCGGTAGAGAAGGCGATCGGGCGTCAGTCGCGGATCGGTCAGTTCGGCCTCTGTCACGCTGGCCATGAGGGTCACCGCTTCGCGCCAGTGCTCTTCGTCCTCCTCGGCATGGATCTCGGCCGCGATGTCGGGACGGGGTCCCTCGCCGGGCGAGCGCTGGATCATGATGGCGCCGGCGCGCCATCCCCGCTCGGCGCCGGCCTCGGGCCCGGTGACGGCGACCTTGATGGCCGCATCGATCTGTTCGGACTGGCGAAAGTAGTGGTGGACGCATTCCGTCAAGGTGGCGCCCGCGAGTTCGACGATTCCCTGGTAACGCTCGCTGTCTGCACCCTGATCGGCGGTGAAGGCGAGATGTCCCTGACCGAGCAGAGCCGGCAGGAGCGCCGCCTCGGGATCGATCTCGGCCACCGCTTCGGCATCGAACTGCGCATAGGCCCGCAATTCACCTGCGCTCGTCATATCGGCCACCGCGATCCGCATCGGCCCCTGGCCATGCGCTTGCAGGGTGAAGGCGCCGTCGAATTTCAGCATGCTGCCGAGCAGCGCCGCCAAAACCATGGTTTCCCCCAGCAGGATGGCGACCGGCAACGGGTAGGCGTGACGTGCCAGGATGCGATCGAGAGCCGGTCCCATGCGCAGGAAACGCCCCCGCAGGTGGGCCCGTTCCACCTGGTAGGGGATGACCAGGTCGGTGGCGATCATGGGCCCGCGGCTCATCGCCGAACCGCCGGCGCCATCACGGCCTCAAGCACCAGTGCAGGATCCCTTTCTGGGCATGCAGGCGGTTTTCCGCCTCATCCCAGACCGCCGAACTGGGCCCGTCGATGACCCCGGCGCTGACCTCGCGATCGCGATTGGCGGGAAGGCAATGCATGAAGATGGCGTCGCTGGCGGCCTTGGTCATCAGGGATTCGTCAACCCGGTAGGGCGTAAAAATACGGATCCGCTCCTCCATGGTGGGGCCATCGTCGCTGCCCATAGACATCCAGGTATCGGTCACCACGCAATCGGCGCCGGCCACCGCCTGGGCCGGATCGTCGCCCACGGTGACCTCGGCGCCGGCTTCCCGAGCCGCAGCGACGGCGGCATCGTCGGGCGCGAAGCCCGCGGGGCAGGCGATGCGCAGCGCATACCCGAATGGCGCGGCGCCGTGCAACCAAGACCCGAGTACATTGTTGCCGTCACCCACCCAGGCGATGGTCCGCCCGGCAATAGGGCCCTTGATTTCCTCAAAGGTCATGATGTCGGCCATGATCTGACAGGGGTGGGTCTTATCGGTCAATCCGTTGATCACGGGAACGGTGGCGTGTTCCGCCATCTCCAGGAGGCTCGCCTCCGACAGCGTGCGGAACATCACCGCATCGACATAGCGGCTCAACACGCGGGCGGTGTCGGCGATGGTCTCTCCCCGGCCCAATTGCGAGCCTTGGGAATCGAGAACCGTGACCCGGCCACCCATCTCGCCCATCGCGACCTCGAAAGATACGCGGGTCCGCGTCGAGGGCTTTTCGAATACCAGTGCCAAGGTCTTGCCCGCCCCGGGACGCTCTCCGTGGGGCGCGCCCTCCCCCTGTTTATAGGCGTGGGCAAGGTCGAGCATTTCACGCAGCACGTCGGCCGGAAAGCGGTCGATATCCAGGAAGTGCCGCGCCTGGACAGGACCCGTGCCCGGCTTCCGTGCCGAGGTGGATTGGGGTGATACGGTCATTTGTCTTCCCCAAGTTGGGCGCAACATTGATCCAGGATGGCGAGCGCCTCGTCGATATGCGCCTGTTGGGCGATCAAGGGCGGCAGCAGACGCACGACATTGCCCCCCGCGAGCACTGTGAGAAGGCCATTTTCCCGCAACTTGCCGATCAGCGGCTTGGGATCGTCGGCGCAGACCAGGCCGACCATCAGGCCCCGGCCCCGGACACCGGTGAGAAAGCTCGGATAGGCCGCCACCAGCGCCTCAAGCCCGGCGATCAAATAGGTGCCCATCTCCCGGACATGATCAAGGAATCCGTCCTCCAACATCACGTCAAGAACCGCATTGGCAACCGCCATGGCCAGCGGATTGCCGCCATAGGTGGACCCGTGGGCGCCCGCGACCATGCCGCGCGCCGCATCTTCCGTGGCAAGGCAGGCCCCGACCGGGAAGCCGCCCCCGATACCCTTGGCCACGGCCATCACGTCGGGGGTCACGCCGAACCATTCGTGGGCGAACAATTTACCGGTGCGCCCCATGCCACATTGTACCTCGTCGAAAAAGAGAAGAAGCCCGTATTCGTCGGCGATCTCGCGCAGCCCGTGCAGATAGTCTTCCTCGGCCGGGCGGATGCCGCCCTCGCCTTGAATGGGCTCGATCAGGATCGCGGCGGTCTCATCGCCGACCGTCGCCCGGGTCTCGTTGAGATTGCCGAAGCCGACGTGATCGAAGCCGTCCACCGCGGGCTCGAATCCCTTGAGAAGCTTGTCCTGGCCTCCGGCGGAAATGGCGGCAAGGGTCCGTCCGTGGAAGGCTTGATTGGCGCAGATGATGCGGTAACGCCCGGGCGCGCCGGCGGCGTCGAAATGCGAGCGCACGGTCTTGATGCCGCATTCCACCGCCTCGGCCCCCGAATTGCAGAAAAACACGGTGTCGGCGAAGGTGTCGGCGACCAGCCGTTCGGCCAGCCGCTCCTGCCCCGGGATGTGGAACATGTTCGACGTATGCCACAGCTTTTCAGACTGGGCACCGAGCGCCGCCACCAGCCGGGGATGCGCATGGCCCAGGGAATTCACGCCGATTCCGGAGGTAAAATCGAGGTAACGCACCCCGTCGGTGGAAAAGAGGTATGGCCCCTCTCCCCGCTCGAAGGCGATATCGGCGCGCCCGTAGGTGGGCATGACGGCGGAAATCACGACTCCTCTCCTACATCGCCGGGCGCCTCTTCTGGCCGTACCCGACCCGGAAATTCGCTTGGGCCCGTGCGGAAAAAGCCGTGAGTATCCATAGACCGCGGCATCCTGTCAACGCCTTCCCCGGCACCGCTCAAGGGCGGCGTTTCGGGGCCTGAGCCCGGACCCGGCCCCGTCGAGGAGCCAACGTCGCCCTTCGCACCCGCAATATTGGCATTTTCGGGCCGCCCCAAGCGGCCGACCGCGTCGATTATCGACCTCTACCGGGGCCTTTTTCACCCCTTGAAAGCGCCCATGGCGCACCTAAATTTTTTGTGTCGGATGCCCCACGGGGGTCCGGCAGGAACGTGGCACCGCCACATCGATCAACGTTTTGCATTGCTTCAAGGAGGATGTAGGACAATGGTTGGATTCGACTTTTCCCCGTTCTATCGCACCACCGTCGGTTTCGACCGCATGGCCCGGGCGCTGGAAAGTGCCGCCGGCCTGAGGAACATCGATGACGGGTTCCCGCCCTATGACATCGAAGCGGTGGGCGAGGATCACTACCGGTTGACCTTCGCCATCGCGGGCTTCACCGAGGACGACCTCGATATCGAGGTCAAGGAGAACACGCTGTTTGTGTCCGGGGAGCGCAAGAACACCGACGCCGACACGCAGTATCTCCACCACGGGATCGCCGGCCGCTCGTTCAAGCGGCAGTTCCGCCTCGCCGATTATGTGCAGGTCGAGAACGCCTGGCTCAAGAACGGTCTGTTGACCATCGACCTCGTGCGCGAGGTCCCGGAAGAGAAGAAGCCGCGCACGATCCAGATTTCCTCGGGCAGCCCGACGGAACTGAAGTCGAAGGCCAAAAACCTGATCGGCGGCAAAGAGAAAGCGGCCTAACCCGATATTCCAGGGTGCGCAGGACACCTGCGCACCCTTTCTCGTCTCCACGCGCAGCCCGGCATAGCCATCCGCACGCCGCGCTCGTCTATGCGCGTCGATGATTTCCGAAAGGGTGAGACCATGAAAACTCTCTGCCAAACAGCGATGACGATGGTCTGCGTAGCGGTCTTGCTCGGTGCCATGCCGACGCCCGCAGGCGCGCAGCAGGTGCCGATTGTCGGCGGTATCCCGACGTTGGCCCCGATTTTGGAAAAGGTCACCCCGGCCGTGGTCAACATCGCGGTCAAGTCCAAAGCCCCGGCGCAGGAAAATCCCCTTCTCAACGACCCGTTCTTTCGTTTCTTCTTTGATATTCCTCAGCAGGAGGCGAGGCCCCAGATCAGTGCCGGTTCCGGAGTGATCGTCGACGCCGCCAAAGGCTATGTGCTGACCAACCACCATGTCGTCGCCAACGCCGATCAGATTCTCGTGACCTTGAAAGATCGCCGGAAGTTTTTCGCCAAGCTCATCGGCAGCGACCAGGACACCGACATCGCGCTGCTGCAGATCAAGGCGGAACGGCTCGCCGCCGTGCCCATCGGCGATTCCAACACCCTTCGGGTCGGCGACTACGTCGTCGCCATCGGCAATCCCTTCGGCATCGGCCAGACCGTCACGTCGGGGATCGTCAGCGCCCTGGGCCGCAGCGGGCTGAACATGGGCGGATACGAAGACTTCATCCAGACCGATGCGTCCATTAACCCCGGAAATTCGGGCGGCGCCCTGATCAATCTCCGCGGCGAACTGGTCGGGATCAACACCGCCATCATCGGTCCGGCCGGTGGCAATGTGGGCATCGGGTTCGCCGTCCCGACGCGCATGGCCAATGCCGTCATGGGCCAG
>JAWWBR010000015.1:0-44426 GCA_033720855.1 Alphaproteobacteria bacterium | reverse complement strand
TCGCAGCGGACCTCCGGAGACATCTGCTCCCGACGCCATCATGGGGCGGGCTGTGAACCAGTCCCGACCCCGGAGAGAACCATGAGCCCGGTGAGACAGTTAAAACCTGCCCTTGGCAGAGCTGCCGCAATTAGAGAACATCGGGTCGATAGGTCGTCAAGCGAGACCGGTTGACGCAGGCAACGACGAACGCCGACTTAGGTTTTGATCTTCGAGGCTGCGTCGTCCGGCGGTTCGGCGCCGGCAACATTGGCCATCATCGCCGTCCCGCTGAAATGGCCGATCACGCCGACGATGTCGGCGAGGCGTCGGTAACCTAGGACGGATTCCGCGGCCTTGAATGTGTCGTCGCTCAGTGTCCCCGTCTCCAGAAGCTCGCCGACGACCCCATGCACCATTTCGTCGGCGCCGTCGGTGAAATCCGGCTGCTCACCGGCATTGATCGCCTCGATCACGGCCGCGTCGACACCGGCTCTCAATGCCGAGGCGGCTTGTGCGCTCCACGGATAGGCCGCTTTCCAATGGCGCACCGTCATGAGCGAAACGATTCGCACCTGCACCGGCGTCAAGGAACAGTTCGCTTGATGTTTGCTGGTTGCATTGTGGCACTCCCACAAGCCGGGCGAATAGGCAAAGCCGATCGCCGGTCCGCGGCCGACCCGTCCCGTTGTCGTGGCGGAGATTTCATCATGGACCCGGCGCTGCTCGGCATCCATATCCTCCGGTTGGAGCACTGGTATTCGCGACATCTTCCCCTCCCGACTTCCGGTCCACCGGTCAGGGAAAAGTGTATGCGACGGCCTGGGGAGAGTCCATCGAGGCGCGTAGGGTCCCAAGGCGGCCAAGCAAGGAACGCCGGCGGTCAGTGATGGGCGCCGGCGCAGGCCTTCACACCGATCACGGCCTTGTCGCTCATAGGTCGGCGCCTCTTCCTTGACGCTGTTACAACACGCACCCATGGCACAATCGATGTCCGCGGAGAGGGGACGTCCGCCTCATTGAAAGCGGAGATCGGTTTAGCGGCCACCATGAGCCGAAGGCGGACAAGAAGGGCCCCCGCTGAGAACCCGCTCGGCAGCCCGGCATAAGATTGCAAGGCGACCGCAGGGCATTTTGTTGGGCCGAAATGCGGCTCTCTGCCTTGAATTTGACGCATTCGCCCTATCTATTCAGCGTGGTTAGAGAGTCCTCGTTGGGGGGCTTTTTTTGTGGTCAAGTGAACTAAGGAGTGATTCATGATTCACCTTCAGAAACCAGCGATCGCCCTTGCTGTTGCTGGGTTTGTGGCGGGCACGGCCGGAGTGGCCCACGCCGATCCGATCGCAGATTTCTATAAAGGGAAACGTATCCAGGTCATCGTTGGCTCGGGCCCGGGCGGCGGATACGACACCTACGCCCGGATGATGGGCCGGCACATGGGCCAGTACATTCCGGGCAAGCCCAAGTTCTTGGTGAAAAACATGGTCGGCGCAGGGTCGATCGTTGCCGCCAATTTCGTTTACACCGTGGCGCCCCAGAACGGTACCGTCATCGCCGGTCTGCAGCGCAATGCGCCGATCGTTCAGATCATGGGGCAGAAGGGTCCCAAGTTCGAGGCCGTCAAGTTCAATTGGCTGGGCAGCTTCAACAACGAAGTCGGCATCATTGCCGTGGCGAAACGAACCGGTATCACCAGCCTCAAGCAACTCTACGACAAGACCGTCGTCTTCGGCTCCACGGGCCCCAACGACACCGAGTTCTATCCGGCGCTGCTCAGCAACACGCTGGGCACCCAGGTCAAGCTGATCAAGGGGTATCCGTCGACGCCCCAGGTTCATCTCGCCATGGAGCGCGGCGAAGTCGACGCCGTCTCCCAGTCCTGGGCGTCGTTCTCTGCCCAATCCCAGCTCTACAAAGAGGGCAAGATCAACCTGCTCGCCCAGGTCTCGCTGAAGGGGATCCCAGAGCTCGACAAGATGGGCGTGCCGCTGATCCAGACCTTCGTGACCGAGGATCGCCTGCGTCCCGGCTACACCATGGGCGAGGTTGACACAATCTACCGCCTGTTGCTGGCCACCAAGACCATGGGCCGGCCCTATGCGCTTGGGCCTAACGTGCCCAAGGACCGCGTGGCGGCACTGCGTGCGGCTTTCGACAAGACCGCCAACGACAAGGGCTTCCTGGGCGAGGCCAACAAGCTCGGCCGCGACATCAGCCTTGTGACCGGCCAGGAGATCCAGGGCATCGTCGAGAAGATGGCGGCAGCGCCTAAATCGACGCTGGCGAAGATGGAGTCCGTCAGCCAGTTAAAGGGCCAAGCGGCAAAGGCCGAGGTCGAGCTCGCAAAGCACACCGGCAAAGTCACCGCCTCCAAGAAGGGCGGACGCCAGATCGTCATCGATCTTAAGGGCAAGAACGTGATGGCCAAGGTTTCGGGTTCCCGAACCAAGGTCACCATCGACGGCAAGGCGGCCAAGCGCAGCGCAGTGAAGGTTGGCATGACCTGCACGTTCACCTATCCCGCCCCCGGCGAGGAAGCCAAACAGGTCGACTGCAAATCGTAACACTTTCCCAAACTTCTGCGAAAAGCCCCTGGCATAGGCCAGGGGCTTTTTTTAACTCGTTTGCGCGCAGACAGGCCGGACACACAGCTGAACCGACCAGCGTGCACCACCGTCACAAGACACCTTGCCCATCAGGGGCCATCCTCATACAGCGAAAAACGGGTATCGAAGCCGTCAATCGCAAGGTGCCAATTGGACAGCCCCATCTATTTTGCGAGGGAAAAACATCTGGCGAGACAAAGATCGGTTGCCCAATCGGTTACCAGGACGGGCTTGATCAGGATTTCTCTTTAGCCATCAGCGGAGATTATCGCCGGGGCTACCTTTTCACCCGCTACGATATCGGCGCCGTTCCACGACCGTGCCAATGACGATTCCCGGTGAACGAACATTGATGTGCTCCTTCGGCCAATCTGGATTTAGGGGTACCAATTCATATTCTGGTTGCCCCGATTGCTGAGCATTCCGCGGTCGGCACTTCCTGAGTACGGCTTCCTGATCCGCAAAGACATGAGCTACGACACAATCCCCTGGATCAGGCTTGACTTCTGGATCGACGTTTGCCCGATCACCGACCTCAAAATCGGGACTCATGCTGCGGTCCTTCACGACGAGCGCGAAGCACCCTTGGCTCATGGGCTTGTCGCCGATCAGCACTTCCGTGCCTGAAAGGCGTGCTGCGAGCTCCGGCATGGCCGTGGCCTAAATGAAATCAACGATGGGCATCTGGCGGCCGCCGACGATAGACTCAAAAGTATCGGGATCGACGTCATAGTTGCTGCCAAGCAGGCGATGCCCGAGCTCAATCCCGACGACCGCAAGCTGATCCTCGATCACCTCGCCAAGCACTATGGCGAGGACCGCGGAACCCCCGGCAAACACCCCCGGCGCCGTATTCCCTGACCGTCGTCTCAACAATGACGCCAGCTGAGATCTGCAAAGGTCCGATCCCTCGATTATAGATGTTGGCGTGATTCTCCACCTCGCCGCGACGATGGGCAAAGACAAGCTTCAAGCGCCCAGGGTCATCCTTGCTTTGCTCTCCTTTTCCCAATCGAGGACATCGGAGCATCGTTTTGGACCCCAGATCCAGCAACTCCGCTGCTGCTTCTGACGGCCGGGTAGTCACAGGCGCTCCAAAGTAAACGGCAGCTCGAAACCTTCCGGCAGCACCCGCAGGTGCCAGGACTCCTCATCGTCGACAAAGCTCCAGGTCTCTGGGAAGACCGCAACGGCGACGGCTTGCCGACTCCGGCAATACATACTCCTTACGCTGGCAAGCGTGAGGAAAGTTAACTTGAGCACCGCACTCGACCCTAAGCGGACATCCGGCGTACCGCATTCAGCCGTCGATATGGCACTCGTTACAGGTTGAGCGCTAAAGTGGCCAGGGTGAGAGAGGCGTGGTCCTCAGAACTCCCTAAAGAAATTGTAGTGTCGAGCGAAGCCCTGGTACACCAAATCCGAAACGTTACGAATTATGTTCCCGCGTGCGCGGATCCAGGCTGTGTAATTACGGGCCCTTCGCTGTTTCTCAATCACCCCAATTATCGCGTAAGGGTAACGTTTGCCGCTTGGGCTCTTAACGACAAGTATTCCCATGTCCCCGCACAATCGTGAGGTACTACCCGTCTTGTTGTAGACCTCGGTTCCTTGGGGAATATGAGGAACCCCAGAATAGATTCGGTCACGACCAGGCAAGGCCATCAGCTGCCTTATCTCCCGTCCACCGGGAATTTTTTTGCGCCACAGCGCACGGAGGAACCGACTGTAGTCGCCAACCGATGCTTTGTTCCGATAAGACTTACCGCCCGGAGGGATATACTCGACAATTACCGTGTCTTGGAAGATGTCCCGATAATGCGACTTCAGAACACGCTGAATTGTGGCGGGCCCGCCCAGTTGGCGCATGATCCAATTGGTCGAGGCATTGTTGGATGAGTGAATCATTCTTTTCATATGGCGTCGGCTTTTCGGGCCATAAATGAACTTGCCTTCTTCGACACGATGGAAGAAGGCAAGCGCTAAGAAAGGTTTGATCAAGCTAGCCGCCTGAAACTGGGCATCCTCATTGATTGTGACCAATTGTTGCCCCGTGCTGAAATCATAGACCAACCAACCTGTTCGTTCGTCGGAAGCCAGGCGGCCATGCCGGCGTTGTTGCTTGATGAAATGCTCGACCATTGATTCCAGGCCCAAGTACGCTCCACTCCGCGCCAAGGGAGCACCCGGAAGCGGTTTCGAAGCCTTTCTGGTCGACGTCTGCCCATCTTCCACGTGCCGCCACGGGCTCTCCGGTAGGGGCGCCGCGGGGTCGAGACCCGCAAGACCCAGAAGCTCGGTATGCCGTCTGGCCAGCCTTGATGCACCGACCCTGTCGACGGGCAGCATGTAGATGAGGCCAAACAAGTCTCTTCTTGCGACTACTCCCAGACGTCGCGCTACCCCCGCTCCGAGAACCGCCGCCACCCTCTCGCGATAATCGCGAACGCTGGCTAGGTCAGAGTGCCAAAGATAGGATACGTGGTAACGCTTGTCGGCGGCGGCCTCGCCAGCCCGATATCCAATGCTGAGAACAAGCGGAATAATTACGAATGCCGTAAAAGCAAGTCGCGAATGCAAAATTTCCGAGCCCCCAATCAATTGCCAGGCATCACGCTTGGGGCACCATGCCGGCCTTTGGCCTCCTCCCAGCGGCCAAACACAAGATTATCGTATTAAAGTGCATAATCACTTAAATTTCAGCCCCCTTGGAAGGAAGCCGCCTGCCGATATCGCTCTCTGCGCAAAATTCCTTATCGGCCAGAAGGTGTTCCCCTCACTTCTTGGCAGGCCTTGACGTCAGGCCCGCTATCAACAGGCCGGCGAGTATACCGGGACATCCCTCATAGACCTCTCCGTGCCAACCGAGCTGGCGCCAGATCAAAGCGACCCCCACGCCAACCAGCATCGAAGCGATGGCGGCGGGTTCGGAGATTCTCCGGCGCAGGGCGTAAATCGTGAGCAAAGGTGCGAAAGCCGAAGCAAGGGTCGACCAAGCGAGAATCACCAAGTCGAACACGCTCTGGTTCTCGCTCAAGGCGATGACCAAAGCCAGGATCGTTACCAATCCGGTCGCGCCCTTCAGTTCCCAAGACGTTTCCAGACGCCGGGGCAGTAGGTCATGGGTCACTGCGGCGGAGCAGCTGAGGACCAGGGAATCCGCAGTGGACATGGTGGCGGCGAAGATGCCTGCCAGAATCAAGCCGACCAATACGGAGGGTAACAGC
Organism: Alphaproteobacteria bacterium; assembly: GCA_033720855.1. Lineage (GTDB taxonomy): Bacteria > Pseudomonadota > Alphaproteobacteria > SMXQ01 > SMXQ01 > SMXQ01. The sequence continues at coordinate 38,614 of JAWWBR010000015.1, read as the reverse complement.
TCGAGCGCCATGGTAGGCAACGCGAGTTCCGGATCCATGTCGCCGAGATCCGGCAGATAGAGGCGGGACAACATGCCTACGCCGGTCGCCAATGCATAGAAAACTGTAAAGTAGCCGTAATACCAAGCGCGGGCGCGCGATAGATGCGCAACGCTATCAAGCGCCATGAAACGCACCATGATGTGGGGCTGCCCAACCACGGAAAAGCCGGCAAACATCCACCCAACGACAAACAGGCCGATGCCCAACGCTCCGGGAAAAAGAAGGTCTGAGGGGAACCAGTCGAGGAACCCGGGGACCGCCGCCATCTTGTCGATGGTTGCGCTGAGCCCCCCTTGCCCTACCACACCGACAATGAAAAGCAGCGTCATGGCCCCTACCATGACCAGCGACTGCGCGGCATCGGTCCAGATCGAAGCGCGAATCCCCCCCGCTACGCTGTAGGCCAGGATCACCGCCGCCACCACCACGGCGCCCAAGCGGGGGTCCAATCCCAGTACACCTTGCAGCGCCTTGCCGCCGGCGCTGATCTGTGCAGAGGCATAGGCGCCCAGGAAAACAACCATTATGATGGCAGCTAGGCGCCGCCACAGGGTCAGATTTTGCCCGTTCCACGTGGCCAGGACCGCCGCGAAAGACGCTTCGCCGGTTTGGCCTGTCGCCTCGCGCAGGCGGCGGTGAATGAATAATGAGGCAATAAAATCACCGAGGATCCAGCCCACCATCAGCCACACCGATGCAAGACCCGTCGCATAAGTAAAGCCGATCACGCCGATGAACATATAGCCTGAATTATTGGTGGCGATAGCCGAAAGCCCGGTGAGCCAGGGGCCCACCTCGCCGCCCGCGAGATAGTAGTCCTTACGGGTGTTCTTGGCCCGAAAGGTCGACGCCAATCCGATGACGAGAAAGATCAGCAAAAAGGCAAGAAAGCTTACAAGTGTCATGTCTCCCCCCTCGCGTGGCCCAATATTTGACGCCTGTCCGGTCTAAGCGGTGGCCACGACGCCGACAAAAACTTGGCTTACATTCCGGTTGTCGTCCGCGCCGGAGCGGTTGTGCGACTCGGGGGACAAAACGCATCCTCCTTGGCGCTGCGCTTTCGGCGGACTGCCTGGAACCGGTGAGCCGATTCGTCTCGGTGCCGCACCTGGATCCGGTTCCAGCGACATTCTCCAACTGTCGATCCGGAAAAATCGGGCGAAAGGCCGGCATGCCCCAAGGTGCTCCATAACAGAGCCATCAACGCGATAACGACGAGCACGACGACCCAGATCCAACCGCTCGTACGACGCCTTTGAAACAGTTTCCTTTTGCGCCGCCACAAAAACATCTTCTCGACCAGCCAACGTGAGTGGCGCCTTTTCCTCTCTTGCCCCCCGCTCGCCAGTGCCCAGGTAGATAGGCATAAATTTGCCGACGCATAACGGGGCTGGACCAAACGCAAAAGCGGGGTCGTGCTGCTGTCCCTTGCCCCCTATGCAGCCGCTTCCGACGCTTCTTTGACTTGCCTGCTGTTCTCCTCCACAGGCTGCAGGTCTTCCACCAAGGCTCTGTGCAGTGCCTTGATAGCGTCGTCGAAAGCTTTCTCATCAACCACAAACTGGATATCCACGTTGCGCATCGTCTGATGCAGTCCCAGGATGTCCACTCCTGCCGACGTCAGCGCATTGACGGCGGTAGCGGTGAGGCCGGGCACGTCCATGTCGCTCCCGATCACCGAGACGATGGCGACTTTTCGTGTGCTGATGCGCGCCGAGGAGTGAAGCTCCTCAAGCCCGGAAACGATGCGTTTGACCGCCTTCAGCGAGCCCGCCAGATAGTGCGTGATGGTATTGGCGTTCGAAGTTTTCGATACGATCCGTGCATTGTGGCGTTTCAGCGTCTCCAAAATTGAAGCGTCGTAGCCCTTGACGCCGACCATATCCTGCTCGAAGAACTCCAAGGCGAAAACCGACCGTAAGCCGGTGACGATCTCGGTACAAGGTACCTCCGACGTATAATCGCCGCTGAATTCGGTGCCCCTGTCATTAGGCTCAAAGGTGTTTTTTACCCGGAGCGGTATCTCGGCCTGACGCAGGCTCTTTGCCGCGCGCGGATGCACGGCTTCCATTCCCATATTGGAAAGTTGATCGGCAACGTCGTAATTGGTCCGGCCGATGGTGCGCACCCTATCCAGCCCAACCACTTTGGGATCCGCGCTCGACAGGTGAAACTCCTTGTGAATTACGGCTTGGTCCGCCTGCATCAATGCAGCAACCCGCGAAAACGTCACTTCGGTATATCCCCGACCGTAAGTCTGCATTAAGCCTTCACGGCAATGGGCATAACCGGTGACGATCGGCAGTTCAGCCGATGGATCGACATTCTCTAACTCTTTCGAGATGCGGTCGTCCAAGGTGGGCTGGGATTCGTCGCGCCAGCCCGTGAGGTCGATGAAACTCGCATTTATCCCGCTCTGGCGAAGAAGCAAGGTCGTGTTATAGGCACTGTGAGCCTCACCCAAAGCGCACAGCATTTCTTTGACCGTCATGAGGTGCTCTTCCAGACGAAAATGGCCGTAGGAGCACAATCGGTGCAGATCAAGAAGACAGTTGCGGGCCCCTTCCAGGCGCTCAACGATAAAGTGGTCAGCGGCCTGTCGATCGGATTGATCGCCAAAGATCTCCTGGTTGATGCGCCGCATTTCGTCGCCGACCTCACTGATCGCCTTGCCCCAGGACCATTCGGATTCGGCACTGGCGAAATGCGCGAAGATACCGGGCTCGCCGGTCTGCTTGTGCTCCAGAAGCCTGTTGGTGATGCCGGCGTACGCGGACAAGATGAAGATGCGATCATAAAGCCCGCCGTCAGGATTGGGCCGCAACAGAACATTGTTCAGGACGGTTTCGGTATGGGCGATGGAAGTGCCGCCAATTTTTTCAACACTCAGCGGTCTGGACGATTTCCCCATGAGACGGCTTCCTTATGCGGCGTCCTGAGACAAACGCGTTTCGATCGGTGTGATTGGGTCCACCCGTTCCCGTGCGGCAGTGAATTCGGGACGGGGAACGGGAGGGCCGAAGGGTGCCCTCAATCTGTTGGCTACAGCATTGAAGACGATGAAGGCGTTGGACCTCGGAAACGGCGAGATATTTGAATTCGAGCCATGCATGGTGTTGCAGTCGAACACGATCACCGTTCCCGCTTTGCCCGTTGGCACAGCGATGCCTTTTTTTGCGAGTTCGGTCAGGCTGCCCTGATCGGGCACACCGTATTCCTGTTTCTTCAAAGAGACCTTGTAGTGGTTCTCAGGCGTGTGCCCGACGCAGGTTACGAAACGTTTATGTGACCCCAACATGAACATCGTAGGCGCGTTTGCCGCGACGTTGTCCGACAGCAGGATCGACATGGAAAGTGCACGCATCCGTGGCATTCCGTCCTCGACATGCCAAGTCTCGAAATCGGAATGCCAGTAGAAGCTCTCTCCTTCGAAGCCCGGTTTGTAGTTGAGGCGGGATTGGTGGACGTAGACATCATCGCCCAACAAGAACTGCGCCACTTTCACGAGCCGAGAATCGGCAGCCAAGCGACCGAAAATTCTGCTTTGCTCGTGAATCTTGAAAACCGATCGCAATGTCCCTGAACCCCGCTCCAAGACCGCGGTTTCGGCCGCAAGCCGATCTCGGGCTCTACTCAGGCGAAAGCCTTCCCTGCGAAGGGTATCGATCTCTTGCGCGTCAAACAGGTCCTTGAGGACGAGTAAGCCGTCGCGGTCATAGGACGCGGTTTGTCGTTGCGATATGGGTGCGCCAGGTGACCACTGGCGATAGACCACCGCGTCCTTGCGTGGGAGAAAACGCGGTTGTTCCCCTCGCCGAGATGGGTACAGGTCTTCCATAGCTGCCGGCATCTAGTTCGGTCCTTGCCCCGTCAAGACGCCTCGGAAACCAGCGGGTAGGCTCCGGTTTCATCGTGAACTTCTTGGCCGGTGACCGGTGGGTTGAACACGCAGGCCATGACCATTTCCGATTTGGCCTGCAAGACGTGGTGATCGTGCCGATCAAGGGCGTAAACGATTCCTGGCCCGATTTCGTGCACCTCCCCGGTGTCCAGGTTTTCGATGCTGCCCTCACCGGAAATGCAAAAAACGCTTTCAAGGTGATGCCTGTAATGCATTTCCAGTTCAGCGCCTTCGTAAATGGTCGTGATATGAAAGGAGAACCCCATCCCGTCGTCCTTCAGCAGAAGGCGGACGCTATGCCAACCCTCGGAATCGACTCGACGTTGGGTATTCTTCGCGGTGTGGTAGTCGCGGACAATCATCTCTTCCCCCTCACGCGGTGACCCGCAGCTTATCCACCAGGGCAAAGTCCGTTGCCGCGCAGAGAATATCGATTCCCGCTTCGAAATCGCCGTCTTCAATCGTCAGCGGCGCCAAACATTTCACCACCTCGTCTTCGGGCCCGCTGGTCTCGATCACCAGGCCCTCGAGGAAACACTTCTTGACGATCTTCGCAGCAATCGAGCCGGACTTCACATCGAGGCCCAGCATCATCCCCCGTCCCTTTATGCTGGCGACCCTGCCGCCGTATTTCTTCGCCACGGCCTTGAGGCAGTTTTCGAGGTACCGGCCCTTTTTATCGATCGACCTTTCAAAAGATGGGCCACGCCAAAAGACTTCAAGCGCCGCCTTGGCGGTTACAAAGGCGTGGCAATTGCCGCGGAACGTGCCGTTGTGTTCCCCCGGCTTCCAGGTATCGAGGTCCCGGCGCAGAAGGGTCAAGGCCAGCGGCAAGCCGTAACCCGAAATGGATTTCGCAATCGTCACGATATCCGGTTTCACACCGGTGTTCTCGAAGCTGAAGAACGGGCCGGTGCGACCGATCCCTGCCTGGATATCGTCGATAATGAACAATGCCCCGTGGTCCCGGGCGATCCGCTCAATCTTTCTCAACCAGGAAGGGCTTGCGACATTGAGGCCGCCTTCCCCCTGGACTGTCTCCACGATGATTGCGGCCGGAGCATCGACGCCGCCGGAGGCATCGGACAGCATTTGATTCAATTGATCAGCAGTATCCACCCCGTCACCGAAATAGCCGTCATAGGGGAAACGGGTCACTCCTGTGAGTGGAAGACCGGAACCGCCACGCTGGTGGCGATTCCCTGTCAGCGCCAGGGCCCCAAGTGTGCAGCCATGAAACCCGTTGGTGAATGCAATCACGTTGGTGCGACCAGTGGTCTTGCGGGCAATTTTCAAGGCTGCCTCAACGGCGTTAGCGCCTGTGGGCCCCGGGAACTGGACCACGTAATCCAGACCCCGCGGGCTCAAAATCGTCTGCTCAAACTCCTCCAGGAACGCGGCCTTGGCATCGGTCTCCATGTCGAGGCTATGGGTGATACCATCCCTTGCGATGTATTCGAGCAACGCCTCTTTTAACTCGGGAGGGTTGTGCCCGTAATTCAGCGAGGAACATCCCGCAAGAAAATCGATGAACTGAGTGCCGGACTCGTCGACGAGGTGTGCACCCTGGGCCCGAATGAATTTGGTTGGAAAACTATGGGCATAGCTTCGCACGCCCGATTCCCGTCTTTCGAAAATATCTGGTTGGGAGTCTCCGGCTAAGGGATCCTTGTCGGAAGGCATGTGCAAACCTCGCTTCGTTGTACCAATTCGGTGTTGATGATTATTCGCTAGTTAGTGCGCCAGGGCTGCACCAAAGGGACCTATGGAAATGAGAAATTCCGACTCATGACGTCCCCCGAAATGCCGGTCGCGCTGCAGCCATTCTTCGCTTGTTATGCGCGCATTCCGTTCCTTTGCCACTGATCTGAAGAGTGCCCACGAAGCTTTGTTTTGGGGCGTTACGGTCGCCTTGAGATAATTCATGTGCCGTATCCGCGGCCGGGCGAGCAGGTGCGCGATAAGCTGGCGACCGAGGCCTTCGCCGCGGGCATTTTCATGGACCGCAATCTGCCAGACGAAAATCGTATTCGGCTCTTCGGGCGGTATATAAGCGGATAGCCACCCTTGCGGCTTGCCGTCCCTTTCCGCGACAACGCAGGTGCCTGAGAAGTGGCTACACTGCAAGACGTTGCAATACAAAGAGTTCTCGTCAAGCGGTGGGCAGGAAGCGATCAGCCGCCAGATCGCCTCGCCGTCGTCAGCGCTCGGTTGCCTAAAGGTATATCGGGCGCTCAAAGGCGCCGCGGAACCCCGGCTGCATGTTTCGGAAATTGCCATAATCCAGTCACTTGCCTGGCAGATTAATTAACTTCGCAAATCAAATTGTCAACCACTTATTTTCCCGAGTTCTCGGGAATCCAGCGGATCCTCGATTTCCCTTTATGCGACTAGCTTATTAATAATAAACGTTGATTTTCAGATCTAATTTTCTCTTTGTATTTAGGGCACCGGGTAAATAAGCTTTTTATATCAAAGGAATTTTTGGCCGCCTCCACAATATAGTTTTGATATCCTAATGGATAATCTGTTGTAATAAACGTAAGCGATGCATACTTTGCGCGCCCCATTGGAATGCAGGACGAGCCGATGCAGGATAAATCCGAAATCGCCCTCATTTCGTTGCGCCAGATATTGCGGGCGACGGAACTAAGCTCGCGTAACCTGGCGCGCGAATCCGGCCTTACGCCATCGCAACTGATCATTCTTCAAATCGTTGCCAAGCTCGACGACGCGGTCCCGAGCGTTATCGCCCGCGATGCCTCGCTGACACAGGCCACGGTGACCTCCCTGATCGATAAACTGGAAAGACGCGGTATGGTACGACGTCAGCGTGACACCAAGGACCGACGCCGCGTTCTCATTGATCTCACGGCGGAGGGCAAGAAAGCCATTTCCGGGGCGCCAGACCTTCTGCACGATAGGTTCAAAAACCGGTTTGCTCAGCTGCCGGAATGGGAACAGTCCTACATAATAGCTGCGCTGGAACGTGTTGCCTCGATCCTTGGCGCGGAGGGGATCGATGCCTCTCCCGTTCTCGATGTCGGCGCTATCGACACGCCGGTGAGATAAGGTGCTAGGATCACCTGCGCCACCGCACGAGGCGGCATGTTCTGGGAGAATGGAGTTTTTGGGACGCCTGGTTTTCCCCGTTCCAAACGCTGTTTCAAACCTTGACGCAGTTTTAAGATAATTCCGTTTTGTCACCTTTGTCGACATTGGCCGTGCTTTTGACCGGCGCCGCCATTCTACTCCTGGGCAACGGTTTGTTCGGGACGCTTCTCGGCGTGCGTGCCAACCTCGAGAATTTCGGCTTGACTGAGATCGGCATGATCATGGCCGCCTACTTTCTCGGTTACGTCGTAGGATCGTTTGTTTGTGCCCGAACCGTTCACCAGGTTGGGCATATTCGAACCCTCGCCGCAGTGTCCGCCATTCTCGCCGCCACCGCGATCGCGCATGCAATTTTCGTAGACCCTGTTGTCTGGGGTGTGCTCAGGCTTGTCACTGGCTTTTGCATCGTCGGCTTTTTCTTGGTCATAGAAAGTTGGTTGAACTCGTTGGCGCCGCCGACCGTCAGAGGCCGTGTTTTCTCCCTCTACATGCTCGTCAATCTGCTGGCCATCGCCATCGGCCAGTTCCTTTTGGCCGTAGCCGACGCGCGGGATTTCGTGTTGTTCGGACTGGTGACGATCTTGTTCTCTCTCTCCTTGGTTCCGACGGCATTAACCCAGGTCGACGCACCGCCGCCTCAAGACGCGGGGGGGCTCGGCCTGGCGAGACTCTACGAGGCGTCTCCGGTCGGCGTTTTGGGATGCCTCACCTGCGGGCTGGTGACGGGGTCCTTTTGGGGCCTTGGTGCCGTGTTTGGCAGCAAATTGGCCCTTTCCCAGATCGGCATTGCAAGTTTCATGAGTGCCGTGATCTTGGGCGGCGCCGTGGCGCAATGGCCAATCGGAAGTATTTCCGACCGTATCGACCGCCGAAAGGTCATTGTGAGCGTGGCCGCGGTTGGGAGCGGTGCCGCGTTTTTAACACTCGTCGTCTCGACGCACTCGTTCGTTGCGTTACTGGGCACGGCCGCTTTGCTCGGTGCGTCGATGTTTTCTCTCTACTCCCTGTCGGTGGCACGGACACACGACGTGCTCGGGCAAGAGAACGTGTTGGCAGCCACCCGGGGACTGGTTCTGGTCTTCGGTATCGGCGCCGTAATAGGCCCGCTGACAACGGGCGTAATCATGGACAGCTTCGGCGCCGTGTGGATGTTTGGTTGGTATGGCTTGATCTTCGTGCTGTTTGCCGGATTCTCGCTGTACCGCATGCGGAGGGGCGAAATCGTACCGCCAGCTGATCAGTCCACCTTCGTTCCCCTGTTGCGCACGTCCCAGGAAGCGATTGAAATCGCTGAGGCGCGAAATCTACCGACCGATACGGGTGGGGACTGACGGTCACGGCACGAACCGCCATGATCACGTTATTTGCAGGAACCTTCCCCTTCCCGAGAGGCGCCGCTCCCGCGCCTCGTGCTCGGCGTATTTCGATCCGCCGCCGAGGCCTATTGTCTGTTCATAGAGAGAGCGGCGCGCGGGGGTCGTTTATTCCGTCTTGTTCGTCAGATCCATTTTTTTTCGGGCCTTTTCGATTTGCTGCAGACACCGTTGCTTCATACCTTGGTGCCGGAATTCGACGGCCTTCGTGAGGTGACGCGTGACCGTTCTCTCGAGTTTCGAAGACAAATCCATCTCGCTGCGCAGCCTGTTCCATCTCTTCTGCGTTTTACTTAGCTCTTCAAAACATTTATCCGGATTGGCATGGCCGCTCGGGATTGGAAAGACCACCAGAGCACTAATTAACGGCAAAATTATATTATATTTATTTCCTAACCTCATGATACTCCTCCTAACTATGGGAAAAGATTTTATAATTATCATATAATTATTTATATTTTCATTTGAATGAACACCTTTTCCTGCACCGTCCGGACGATCCTACGAAGATGGAACACGTGTCCATGCGCCCAACCCACACCGTCCAAACTATTAACCCAATTTAAAATGCACACGCAAATTTATCCGTCTTACCGCACCTCCGATGGTCCATAAGGGGCGCACAAACAATTCCGGGCCAACGGTTGACTCCCTTCCAATATAGCGTTTAGGCTTAATCTCGTTACCAATATCGGGAACCTATCGCCCATCTCCGATGGGATGTTTCGTAACAAGCCTGTTTGCTTGGTGCGGATTTGCTCTATTCGCTTCCCAGTTGAAAGAGCCTCCGGATAGGAGATCATCGGACAACCAAAAATAATATTTTCGAACAGAGGAGTCTTAATTCATGGCAGAAAAATCCGACATTTTGACTCGTTGGGAAGAGCTTCGCCCATCTAAGCAATTCGTGTTCGTGGCATGCGTCCTCAGCGTCGCGCTGACGGCATTGATCGGCTTCAAATGGGGCGGGTGGGTCACCGGTAGCACCGCGCAGGAGATGGCGGCCCGTGCCGCGTCCAAGGCGCGGGTCGAGTTGGCCGTCGATTACTGTGTCTATCGCTTCAATCACAGCGCCAAAGCCGATGCCGTCGTCACGAAGCTTAAGGACATCTCAAGCTGGATGCGGGGAGACCATTTGGAGAAGGTGGGATGGGTGACGCCGGTTGGCGTGGAGGAGCCCGTGGAAGGCGCGGGGGACCGCTGCGCAGAGCGGATTCTCTCCCCCAAGACCGCGAATCCCTGAACCGGAAGCCCTTGAGCCCCGATCAAAATATCCGGTGGACAAGCGTTGGCGCTCCGAAACGAATTTCTGAGGAGAGAAGATGAAACTCAATTCCGCACAACTTGCCTCCGTACAGGAACAGCTGGGGATCGAGGCTATACCTGAGGAGCACCCGCTCATGCCTAGACTCCAGAAAGCGTTTGGCGATCACAGCTTTTTGGTCGATGCAAAGGGTTTGAACATCATCACCGAGGATGCAGAATCCTCAGGCTCAGATGGCAATCTGGTCAAATTGGCAAGCTGGTCTGATGACCGGACGCAACTGAACATCCACGAACCTGAGGATCGTAACGTTCGTGTCGACCTCAGTTCCTCCGGAATGGGATCGATGAACTGAAGGGACCGTAAATTCTTGCGGGGGTGGATTCTCGGGCGGCATTTTCCGGTATGGCATCAAGAAAAAGGCCACTCGTGATCGCCTACGAGGGCGTTTCGGTTTCACTAACCGCACGAAATATAGGGTGTTTGCGAGGTGGTGATGCGGCTCGAAGTCCTGCAGGTTCACGGTCAGTCGGAAAAGAGTTGGGAAGATGCCACCCGAAAAGCGATCGCAACCGCATCGAGGACACTCCCGAGCATACGGTCGGTCTATATCATAAAAATGAATACCTCTTTGAACGATGGGAGAGCGTCGCGGTATAGAGTTGACGGAACCGTGTCTTTCCTTCTCTCAAACGCGTGACTACACAGAACTTAGCGGGGGCAGGTGCCGACGGTATTTCCGCGTAGGTTCGGCTCAGCACGACCCATTCAGCACGCGTTTCGCCCTTGCCCGCTGCCGGAATCCCATCTGCCGGCATCGCTCAGCCGCTTTCGAATGGGGCACTTAACCGCGATAAACAAATTGCGAAGATGAGACAAATTCCAAAAGCTCTGGTTAGTGCCCGAAACACGGTGATCGGGATTATGCTCTGCCTGTCGGCGATTCCTGCGGCGATGGCTCAGGATTTCAGTGATGGCTTGACCGCTTATGAGGAGGGCCGCTATGCGGTTGCCGCCCAACACTGGCGCATATTGGCGGAAAAAGGGGATCCCAGACCTCAGTACCGGCTCGGTGTGATGCGCCATAAGGGCCAAGGTTTGAAGAAAGACGACATCCGAGCTTATATGTGGCTGACCCTCGCAGCGGATCACGGCATCCGTGCGGCCGAGAGGTTAAGGGACCGTATCTCAATCACGATGACCCAGGCAGAAATTGACAGAGCTCTCGAGATGGCGAGACAGTTAAACTAGCGAACATTGCCAAGGTAATGGGGCTAGGAATAGCTGGTGCGAAGGGGTCGAGGGCATCACACCCTGGGGTACAGGCACTCGGTAAGTGCTGTAGCCCAATCTTGAGGTAACGGAATGGGGCCGATTTTTCCTTTGTCTCCTGTTAAATCAGCGCATTCCTGCCGAATACGGACGACGTCAATGCCGCGTCTGGGCTCGACGTCCAAGTGATCCGCAAACCTCCCGTTTTGGATAGATGGACGTGGAGCGGCCGATCCCCAAATAGCCGGACCGTAGGCTAACCGCGGCCGGTGAGCGCGTAGTCCTCAGGGTTGACGGCGGGCGTCCTGCCAGCGATCAGGTCGGCAAGGAGTCGGCCCGATCCGCAACACATCGTCCACCCCAAGGTGCCGTGACCGGTGTTGAGATAGAGGTTTTGATAGGGCGTCGACCCGATTACGGGGCACCCATCGGGCGTCATGGGACGCAGCCCCGCCCAAAACTCGGCACGCTCGAAAGCCCCGGCACCCGGAAACTGGGACCGCACGATTTCGAGGAGTGCTGTCGCCCGGGCGGGATCGATGGCGGCATCGTAGCCGGCAAGGTGCGCGGTGCCCGCCGCCCGGAGCCGGTCACCGAGGCGGCTGTAGACGATTTTATGTTCTTCGTCTATCAGGCTGACGCTGGGAGCCGCAGAATGGTCTTCGACGGGCACAGTAATCGAATATCCCTTCACCGGATAGACGGGCAGCCGTATACCGAGGGGGCGTAAGGTCTTTGCGCTCTGGCACCCCAGCGCGATCACATAGGCATCGGCGCGGTAGGTCGCTGAAGCGGTGCGGATGCCGGAAACGCGATTCCCTTCCTGCTCCATCGCCAAGACGGTTTCGCCGAATCGAAACGTTACCCCGCGCGATCGGCAGACCGTGGTCAACCGTTTGGTGAAAAGATACGCGTCGCCGCTCTCGTCGCCGGGAGTGTGAATGCCTCCTAGGATTCGTGACTCCTGAGCGGCGAGCGCGGGCTCTATCTTTATGCACTCGTCCGTATCAACGACGCGGCTTTCGCATCCCCAATCACGAAACCGCTCGGCAAGGGACTTCGCCGATTCGAAGGGGCCCTGGTGGCGAAAGAAATGCAGGATCCCGAGTTGCTTTTGGTCGTAGTCGATGCCGGTTTCCTCACGCAGATCGCCAAGCGCGACCCGGCTCGCCAAGGCAAGGCTCAGGTTTCGCAAACTGTTGCGTAGGAACTTGCCCTGCCGGCAGTTGATGAGGAACCGAATCGCCCAGGACCATTGATCGGGATCGAGCCTTGGGGAGAACCGCAATGGCGCCCCCTTCCTTCCGATCCACCCCGCGATTTTCCAAGGGGCGTCCGGGGCCGACCAAGGGTAGGAATGGCTTGCTGAAATCTGCCCGCCGTTGGCGAAACTGGTCTCTAAGCCAGGTCCTTCACGTTTTTCGATGACCGTTACCTCGTGACCGTCCTCGGCCAGATAATAAGCGCTGGTCACACCTATGACACCAGCGCCAAGTACCAGGATTTTCACGGATGGGTCCTTCTATGTCGAAGCTATCGTAGGTCCGGTCCGACCGTTTCAAATAACTGGCTTCTAGGCTAACACCACTGTCAATAGCATCAGTCCCTGGCCGGCCCGCGCCCCCTAACCCGACCAGCAGTTATGTTTGCGAAAAAGATTTCCGGGCAAGAGCCGCGAGGAAACGTTCTACGCCTGCGCGCCGTGCCATTCGCTCAGATTGGTGACCCAGCAGGGCCTCTCGCGCCGGCGCTGGTCGGAGACGCTCGACTGGATGGTCGCCAAGCAGGCGATGCCCGAGCTTCTTGAAGAACGGCAACGCCTGGGACCGGCGCAACTGACGCCGGATCACGACATTGCCTTCGGCATCGACGCCGTGGACCTGAAACACATTCTTCGCAAGGTCGAGAGCGATCGTAGTAACGTCGCTCATAGGGCGGCTCCCATTCCTCGTGGCTGTTGAACACCACAACCATGGCACAATCGATGCCGGCGGGTGGGAGCCGTCCACCGCATCAAAAGGGGACATGGGGTTAACGTCCGCGATTGGGCAAAGGTGCAAATGTGGATTTATACTGTGCCCCACGATCAATGAAAGGACGCCTGTTATGGATAGAACTGACAGGGTAGATCCGTTTGCCGTCACCTCTCTCGAAGACTTGCGGGAGATCTACGCCCCACCACGCGCGACTGCGATTGACAAGGAAACCGATCATGTCACTGATCCTGGGCGAGCCTTCATTGCTGCTTCCCCGTTTCTGATTTTGGCGACGGCGAGCGAGACAGGCGTTGATTGTTCTCCGAAGGGCGACGCGCCAGGCTTCGTGCAACTGTTGGATGACCATACGATTCTGATTCCCGATCGGCCGGGCAACAACAGGATCGACGGGATGAAGAACATCATCGACAACCCCAATGTTGGGATCATCTTTATGGTGCCCGGTTCTAATTGGACCTACCGGGTCAACGGCGCGGCAAGGATCAGTACCGACCCCGAGCTGCTTGGCCGGTTCGAGGTACGCGGCAAGCTGCCACGGGCAGTGATCATTGTCTCTGTGGAGCAGGCATTCAGTCACTGCCCCAAGGCCTTCGTCCGCGCGAAACTTTGGGACGCCGACACAAAAAATCTACCCGATAGTGTTCCCAACCAAGGCGATTTCGCTGCGGACCGTGACGGCGGTGACAAGGCCTATGCGGAAAAATATTATGAGGAGTACTTGGAGCGGATGAAAAGCGGACTTTACTGAGGTCGCGCTTTGGTGGCTTGATTGCCCCCGCAGGTGGACAGAGAAGCGGGGGCTTATGTCCGCTCACTTTTATAAACTTGACCTAGGTAAACATTTGGGTGCCCATATTCCTGTGCGAGGCGCTTGGCCGCGCCGCCTTGCATGAAGGTCTGCATAAGCGCTTTCTGGGCCGGCCCGAAAATGGCGTTCCTTCGCGTAATAAGCGCGACGTCGGGCCAATCGAAAAAGCGGGACATATCGACCTGTCTCAGATTCTCATTGGGCTCGGCACGGCCGCAGATCGTGTGGACCAGGCCCACGCCCAGGTGCAAACACGTGTATGGGCATTAGCTGCGGGAAAAGGAAAGGCAAAAATAGCAGAGGCGCCGGTGAACCACCGTGCAGACGCTGGATTAGAGGCAAAATAAAACGAACAGAAGATGCCGTATATATGCCGTATAGAACAGGGCGCCTTTAAGGGGACGTCCCATAAACCTTTGAAAAGAAATGGCGTCCCCTAGGGGAGTCGAACCCCTGTTTTCGCCGTGAGAGGGCGATGTCCTAGGCCACTAGACGAAGGGGACGCAGCCGGCCTCGGGCCCAGATTTCTAACGTCTCGCGCCAGTCCGATCAAGCCCTTAAGAACGGGCCGCCGAGGGACGCCCGCGCTTTAGCCTTCGCTTCGAATGGCCATGGGCCGGAAACCGGTGCCGTCGAAGAGATGGGCGCAAGGCGCCCCGGCGACGCCGCCGTTTACGGGTACGATCAGCCAGACCTCGCCGGGCTCGAAGGCGCGGGCGCGATCGTGGGCCGAGGGGACGGCCTCGCCGTCGGGATGGGAATGGTAGTGGCCGATGAGCCGCAGACCCGTCTCTCGCGCCCGGCGATGGACCGAGAGCAGGGTCTTGGGGTCGACCTCGAAGCGGCGGGCGGGGCGGTCGGCGACATTTGCCGCGGCGATGACCTCGGCGACCACCAACTGACCGGCGGGGTCCTCGCCGCCAATCAACAGGCCGCAGCATTCGTCGGGGAAGGCCGCCGCCGCCGCCACCGCGACGGTCTCGAGCTGGGCCGCGGCGATCACCAGCGTCACCGCCCCGGCCCCTCGCGGACGATGTCGTGAACGGCGAGCGGTCGGCCGGTCTTGGCGTCGTTGACCAGGATGCGCTCGGCCCCGCCGGCGAGGCGAATGCGCAAGAGCACCCGATCGCCGTCGATCCGCGTCTCCACAACCTTAGCGCCGGCCGGCAGGGCAATGGCGCCGCGCGCCGGCGCCTCGGCGAGCATGCCGCCGCGTTGGACGATGGTGGTCACCACCACGGTCGCGCCGACGATGATGAGAATCCCCATCAGGACTACCAGGGTCTTGAGCCCGGCCATGTTTTCGGTCCACTCTCCCGGCCATGACGACGGCCCCCGCCGAGCAACGCCATCTGGTGACCGCCGGTCCCGACGACCGGGGGCGGCTGGATGCCTTCCTGGCAGCGCAGATCGCAACCCTCTCGCGTTCGCGCCTCAAGGCACTCATCACCGGCGGCGCCGTCAGCGCCGACGGCGAGACAGTACTGGACCCCTCCCGGGCGGTCAAACCGGGGACGCGATATGCCGTCACCGTGCCCGTCGCCGCCCCGGCCGAACCCGAGGGTCAGGATATCCCCCTCACCGTGCTCTACGAGGACCCCGAGGTGATCGTGGTCGACAAGCCCGCCGGCCTCGTCGTTCACCCCGCTCCAGGCAACCCCGACCGCACCCTTGTCAATGCCCTCATACATCACTGCGGGGCGAGCCTGTCGGGCATCGGTGGGGTCAAACGGCCCGGCATCGTCCACCGCCTCGACAAGAACACCTCGGGGGTCATGGTCGCGGCCAAGACCGATCGCTCGCACGCCGGACTGGTGGCGCAGTTCCAGGCACGGACCATAGAGCGCGCGTATGGCGCCCTGGTCTGGGGCGTACCCAGCCCGGCCCGCGGGCGGATCAGCGGCAACATCGGCCGCAGCCCGCGCAATCGCAAGAAGATGGCGGTGCGCGGCCAGGGCGGCCGACCCGCCGTGACCACCTATAATTTGCTGCGTGCTTTCGACGGGGTTGCGGCGCAATTGGAGTGCCGGCTGGAGACCGGCCGCACCCACCAGATCCGCGTCCATCTCGCCCATATCGGCCATCCCGTCATCGGGGATCCGCTTTACGGCGGGCGTGGGCGCCGCGCTCAGGTGCTTGGGCCCCTTCCCTATCAGGCGCTGCACGCGTTCCTCCTTGGTTTCGTCCACCCCACGAAGGGAGGGAAGATGCGGTTTCAGGCCCCATTTCCGCCGTATTTCAATGAGTTAATTCAGAAATTAGAGAACCTTTAGAAAAAGCCTATACTTGACCGATTTGGTAATGTATAATGCCACAGTTCATTACCAGGGTCCGGCCTCTATTTATCAGAGATTTGCGGGTCCGGTCCGATTTTGGAGGCACGTTTAATGGCATCCTCGCCCAACCTTCCAGTCCTCTCTCCGGAGGGAAACCTGACGCGGTACCTGCAGGAAATCCGCAAGTTTCCGATGCTGGAGAAGGAGGAAGAGTACATGCTGGCCAAGCGCTGGCGCGAACACGAAGACGTGGACGCGGCGCACAAGCTGGTGACCAGTCATTTGCGCCTGGTCGCCAAGATCGCCATGGGGTATCGCGGCTATGGGCTTCCCGTGGGCGAGCTCATCTCGGAAGGCAATGTCGGCATGATGCAGGCGGTCAAGCGCTTCGACCCGGACCGTGGGTTCCGCCTGGCCACCTACGCCATGTGGTGGATCAGGGCTTCGATCCAGGAATACATCCTCCACTCCTGGTCGTTGGTGAAGATGGGGACCACCGCGGCACAGAAGAAGCTGTTTTTCAATTTGCGCAAGATCAAGGGGCAGATGAAGGCGCTCGAGGAAGGCGACCTGCCGCCGGAGAAGGTCGAGAAAATCGCCGAGCAGCTGGCCGTCAGCGAGGACGACGTGGTGCAGATGAACCGCCGCCTCGCGGCCCCCGACCACTCGCTGAACGCGCCGCTGAGGAGCGACGGCGAGGGCGGCGAATGGCAGGATTGGCTGGTCGACGAGAGCGAAAGCCAGGAACAGCTGTTGGGCGAGCGCGAGGAGTTTACCCAGCGCGCCCAATTGCTGCGCGACGCGTTGAAGACGCTCAACGAGCGCGAGCAACACATCATCAATGAGCGCCGGCTGCGCGAGGAGCCGACCACGCTGGAGGAACTGAGCCAGCATTACGGCATTTCCCGCGAACGGGTCCGTCAGATCGAAGTGCGCGCTTTCGAGAAACTGCAGAAAGCGATCAAGAACGCGGTCGTGGAACAGAATCTCGGCGACGCCACCTGAACGGCTCAGTCGGCGGCCCCGCCAGCCGCATCCTGCCCCCACTCGTCGACGATTTTCCTGCGCTCGGACCTGAGCTTCCGGATGTGGCTTTGGTTTTGCAGGTCAAGGATGACCGCCCCGATCGTCGGCATCCCCAGGTAGACGGCCCAACCCACCGCAGCCGCACCGTAAACGACCAACCAGGCGGTAAGGTCGGTGAGCACCGCCAGGGCACCGGCGACGGTGTGATCATTGACCCACAGGTTGCCGAGATAGGGCATCAGGCCGGCGCAGTTGAGAAAGCCGACGGACCACGCGGCGTATTTCTTGGCATGCAGGTCCACGACCGCGGCGACCACGGTAGGCAGGATCCCCACGGCCAGCACCAACATCGTCGGCAGGGCGAAGATCAGCCCGGCGGCGATGGCACCCAGGGTCACCATGCCCCAATAGAGCGATCCCTCGCCTTTTGCTCCGCTCTTCCGAGGTTTTCCTACCGCCATCTTTGCCTCTTTCCGTCACGCGCCTAGTGCAAGACGAGGACGACCGTCGTCGCCATCGCGGTCAGGCCCAAGATCGCGCTCAAGGTCACCGCCAAACCGTGGCCGTATTCCGCCGCCTGTCTGGGATTTCTGGCCTCGGGGCTGCTGAGGACGGCGATCTGGCGATCGATATGGCGACACCTCGCCTGCGCTTGGGCAAACCCGTCACGGTCGCGCCGGCGGATTTCGCTGTTGGCGACGAATCGATAGATCGCCACGATATCTCCCGACTCGATCACAGCCGGCAACTCGGCCTCGGCCTTGGCGCGCCAGCTTCGGTGGTGGTAGCTTTCGACCGCCGGTCGGATGTGTTTGGAAATCCAGCGCGCGAGATCGGGGTGGCGCGTACCCTTGGTCTTGGCGGCGGCGGCGGCCAACAGCCCCAACATGCCGATCACCGCGTCCTCACCGGTCTTGTTGGAGTTCAAACCTTTGAGAAACCCTTCCACATTGACCTCGCAACGGGCCGCGATAAAGGCGGCGATATGACGGTCCACGGGCGGCCCGCTGTGACCGCGGCCGGCGATGCGTTCGAGGGCGGGCAGGAGGTCCTCGATTCGCATGACTTTTTGGTCGGCGATCAGCGGGCTGTGGCAATACTGATGGGACATCAGTTCGTAAAGGCAGCGCTCGATTCCGCCACCGATGCCGCCGCTTTCGACGAAGCGGGCGAAGCGGGCAAACGCCCGTGCCATGCCCGGCGCATTGCTCCGGCTGCCCTCGACCATGCGCATGCTGCAGCCGGGGAGCCGGTTTCGGAATATCTCGGTCGCGTCGCGCTGGAAGGCTTGGTCACGGAAGCGCACGGCGAGCAGTGAGCCCAATCCGTCGATGTAGGCGGAAACGCGCTTGTAGCGAATCGGTGCCGCGTTATCGAGGGCCATGCACAGGCGCGCGATCAACGCAGGCTGCCCGCCCCCGACGCGGCTCTGGCGGTCCCTCTTGCTCATTTCGATGGCGGTCAGGACCCGATTGGCAAGGTCGTCATCCCCCAGTGACTGGCGCGCCCAATGCAGGATCTCGTGCCCGCCGTCGGGCAATTCGGCATCGTCCCAGTCTCCCGCCAGCGCGGTCGCCAGCGCCCTGGGTTCGTGGAACGCGTGCCCGGCGAAGGCAAACGCGCGCTCCGGCTTGAGTGAGTCGGGCGACCGGATCGGCTTCATATCCCGGTCTTCGAGCCAAGCACTCAAATCGTCCAACCGCCACCGGGCATGGGCGCGGTCCTCGAGCATGCCGCGCAAGAGGTCGCGGATGGCATCCGGCAAGCGATGGGCGCCGACCAAGGCGTGGTAGGAACCGGTCACCATCTTCTCGGCGAGCAACTGGGCGCTATCGCGCCCCGCGGCCGGGTCCTCGCCGGTGATCAGCGCCAACACGGTTACCCCAAGGGCGTAGACATCATCCGCCGGCTCTCCTGTTCCTCGGCCGGCGGGGTCCGCCATCAGCGATCCAATCGTCTCGAAAACAGGCGGCTGATCGAACGCCGGCGGCACGCTGGCACACTCACCGAGAACCACGCCGTCCTCGTCGCGCACGAACATGTTGGAGGGGCGAATGGCCCGGTGGGTCACTCCCTGTTTCGACAGCTGCTTGAGTGTCGCGACCACCGGAGTCAGCACCTGGCCGATCACCCGTTCTTCGCTCATGGCGGCGAATGGACCGTTGAGACCCGGGATCAGGCGGCTGCCGGCAGGGCGGTCATAGATCAGAACGACACGGTATCCCTGGCCCTTGGCCCACGATACCACGCCATAGTCGCGCAGGCGGATGAGCTCGGCGCTGCCCAGTCTACCGAGCCGTCCCAGGATGTCCATGCGGGGGGGCAGGTCGGGATCGCAGACCAGCGCAAAGATACCTTCTTCGCCGTCACGAAGATCACGGGCGGCGTAGGCGGCGGCCCGCGGTGAATCGTATTGGGGAAGCGGGGCATCGGCCAGGATCTCAAATCGGTCATTGAGAACGGCGATAAACATTTCCCCGCTCGCGTCAGGCGCCATAGCGGCCTCCGATCACGTCCCCCAGAGCGTTTTTCAAGTGCTGTTCTTACCTGGAAGAGAGATTAGGAGAAACTTGCAAACGGATCGTTAACGCCGCGCAAAAGCCGGGGATTTTAGCCGTTTCGGGCGTCCGGCCACGCCCCGCGCCGTTCAGTCGGCGAAGGGATCGTGAACGAGGATGGTATCGTCGCGCTCGGGGCTGGTGGACAACATCGCGACCGGGGCCTCGATCAGCTCTTCGATGCGGCGGACGTACTTGACGGCGGTGGCCGGCAACTCGGCCCAGGACCGCGCGCCCTGTGTGCTTTCCGACCAGCCCTCCAGAGTCTCGTAGACGGGCTCGACCGTGCCTTGCTGGGTGGCGCCGGAGGGAAAGCGGCCGATCGCCTTGCCGTTCAAGCGATAGCCCGTGCAGACGCGGAGCTCCTCCAATCCGTCCAGCACGTCGAGCTTGGTCAGGGCAATGCCGGAGATGCCTCCGGTCTTGATCGCCTGGCGCACCATCACCGCGTCGAACCAGCCGCAACGGCGCTTGCGCCCGGTGACGGTGCCGAATTCATGGCCGCGGGTGCCGAGCACCTCTCCGATCTCATTGTCCTGCTCGGTGGGGAACGGGCCGGCACCAACTCGGGTGGTATAGGCCTTGGTGATACCGAGAACGTAGTCGATCGTGCCCGGGCCGATCCCGGTTCCGGCCGCCGCCTGCCCCGCAACCGTGTTGGACGACGTGACGAAGGGATAGGTGCCGTGATCGACATCCAGCATGGCGCCTTGAGCGCCCTCGAACAGGATCCGTTTGCCCGAACGCCGGGCTTCGTCCAGCTTGGCCCATACGCAGCCGGAATAGGATAGGATCTTCGGCGCGATGTCGTTGAGACTGGACAGCACCTCGTCCTTGGTGACCTCCTCGGCACCCAGCCCGCGGAGCAGCGCATTGTGGTGAAACAGGAGCTGGTCGAGGCGGGTCTCGAGGCTCACGGGGTCGGCAAGATCGCAGACCCGGATCGCCCGCCGCCCCACCTTGTCCTCGTAGGCGGGCCCGATCCCGCGCCCCGTGGTGCCGATCCTGTTCGTGCCTTTGGCTTCCTCCAGGGCAGCATCGAGGTGCCGGTGGAAGGGCAGGATGAGGCAGGCGTTGTCCGCCACCATCAGTCCCTCGGGGGTCAATTCGACGCCTTGCTCGCGGATGGTGTCGATCTCCTCGATCAGGGCCCAGGGATCAACCACCACGCCGTTACCGATCACGGACAGCTTACCTGGGCGGACCACGCCCGAAGGCAGGAGGCTGAGCTTGTAGGTAACACTGTTGATGACCAGCGTGTGGCCGGCGTTGTGCCCACCCTGGAAGCGCACCACCACGTCCGCCCGCTCCGAAAGCCAGTCGACGATCTTGCCCTTGCCCTCGTCCCCCCACTGGGCACCAACCACGGCGACATTGGCCATATCAATCGCCTCCTTCGGCGGCAACCGGCCGCGGCCGGTCACCGATCAGCGCGTGAGAGCAGCCAAGACGCCGGGCCTCGGCCTCGGCGTCATCGACGTGCATCAATCCGGCGACGGTGATCCAGCCCTCGGCACGTAGCGCCCGTCGTCGCTCGCCGGAAGTCCCCATCGGCAGGAAGATTCGCTGCGGTCGCGGATCCGGGGTCAAGGCGCCCAGCACGGTATCCATGAACAGGGTGAAGCCGGTCGCCGGCTCCGCCCCGTCATGGGCGACGCGTGCCGAGGACGAGGTGGTGCCGTTGTCGCCGCCGCCGGCAAGGTACCGGCCGCCGCGTCCCAGTTCCCCGCGCACCCCCATGGCGAAGAGCACGAAGGTCACCCCCGTATGGTATTCGAACCCCCGGTTTTCCACGGGGTCGATGGTCAGGCCGATCTCCGGCGCGGCGTCTTGAACCAAGGCCACCACTTCCGCAAGCCGCTCACATGCCGCCCGTGCGGCGGGCGGCAGATCGATTCGGGCCAGCGCCTGGAGGGCGGTTCCGGCGTCGCCTGCGGCCTTGAGCAGCCGGTTGAAGAGCGCGGCCGCTTCGCCGCCCAGCGTCTGAAGTTCGCCCCCGTCCTTGCGATCGAGCGCCGCGCGCAGCTTGGCCGCGGCGCCAGCGTCCAGGCCGAGGGCACTGACGACCTCGGCCACGAGGGTCGGCATGTTGAGGTCGACCGAAATACCCTTGATGCCGACGGTGGCAAGGGCTTCGTGGGCAAGCACGATAGCCTCGGCGTCGGCCTGAGGCGATTCCGACCCGATCAGCTCCACTCCGGCCTGGCCGACCTGGCGCTCGGGGCGGGACTGGCTGCCGGAAACCTGCAGCACTTGGCCCGCGTAGCACAGGCGCAACGGACGCGGCTCATGGGCAAGACGGGTGGTGGCGATGCGCGCGACCTGAAGGGTCATATCCGCGCGCAGCCCCAGCATCATTTGCGAGACCGGGTCCATCAGACGGAACGTCTGCTGCGTCATGGCGGCCCCGGCGCCCCCCAGCAAGCTGTCTTCGAACTCCAACAATGGCGGCTTGACCTGCTCGTAACCCGATGCCCGGAAGACCGAGAGCAGGCGCTCGACGGTACGCGTTTCGAACGCCGCGTCGGGCGGGAGGATGTCGTTCATACCGGGCGGCAGAAGGGCTTTGGAAGGCTTTTCGGTCATGGCGCCTTTGGGATCGGGGCGATGGCGCGGGGCGCGGGGTTTGGCCGCGGGGCCGACGCCGCAGGGTTATCCGGCCCGCTTAGTAGCCGTTTTGCCGGCAAACGGCAACGAATTTGGCCGTTTTTGCGGTGGTTTCGTCCCCTCTCAGATCCTGAGCGCTTCGGCCTGCATGACGTCGGGAAGCGAACGCACCTTTTCCAGGGTGGCGTCGTCGACCAGACCGTCGGTGTTGACCAGCGCCACCGCGTCGCCTCCGGCCTCGGTCCGTCCCAGGTCGAAGGTGGCGATATTGATCCCGGCCTCGCCCAGGGTACGGCCCAGATTGCCGATGAACCCCGGCCGGTCCTTGTTGCAAACGAACAGCATGGTCTCGCCCAGTTCGGCCTCGACCGATATGCCGTTGACCTCCACCAACCGGGGCTTGTCGCCGCCGAATACGGTGCCCGATACCGAGCGGGTCGAGCGTTCGGTCTCGACGGTGAGCCGGATTAGGGTCTGGTAGTCGCTGGCGCGCTCGTGGGTCGTCTCGCTCACGTCGATGTCGCGCTGGCGGGCGATCACCGGCGCATTGACCATGTTGACCGAATCCATCAGCTGGCTGAGTAGCCCCTTGAGCACGATCGCGGTGAGCGGCCGGGTGTTGAGATCCGCCACCGCGCCGTCGTAATCGATGGTTATTGACTTGAGGCCGCTGCGGGTAAGTTGTCCGGCGAAGGAACCCAGCTCCTCGGCCAGTTTCATATAGGGCCTGAGCTTGGGCGCATCCTCGGCCGACACCGAGGGCATGTTGAGGGCATTGATCACGGCGCCGTCGATGAGGAAATCGGACATCTGCTCGGCCACCTGGAGGGCGACGTTTTCCTGGGCCTCGGTGGTGGCGGCCCCGAGATGGGGCGTACAGACGACGTTCTCCAAGCCGAAATACGGGCTTTCGTTAGCAGGCTCTTCGCGGAACACGTCGATCGCCGCGCCGGCCACATGCCCCGAGTTCAGGGCCTCCACCAAGTCCTCGTCCACCACCAATTCGCCGCGCGCGCAGTTGATCAGGCGCACGCCCTTCTTCATCTTGGCGATAGCGGCGGCATCGATGATATCCCGGGTCGCATCGGTCAGCGGCGTGTGTAGGGTGATGAAATCGGCGCGGGCGAGAAGCTCGTCCAGTTCCACCTTCTGGACACCGAGGTCCCGGGCCCGCTCATTGGTCAGGAACGGGTCATAGGCGACGACCTTCATCTTAAGCCCCAGCGCCCGGTCGGCGACGATCGAGCCGATGTTGCCGCAGCCGACGATGCCCAAAGTCTTGCTGGTCAGCTCGACGCCCATGAAGCGGTTCTTTTCCCATTTGCCGGATTGGGTGGAGGCGTTGGCCGCCGGAATATCTCGCGCCAGCGCGAACATCATGGCGATGGCATGCTCGGCGGTGGTGATCGAGTTGCCGAACGGTGTGTTCATGACGATGACGCCCCGCGCCGTCGCCTCGTCGACGTCGATGTTGTCGACGCCGATTCCGGCGCGACCCACCACCTTGAGGTTGCCGGCGGCGGCGAGGACCTGTTTCGTCACCTTGGTCGCCGAACGGACGGCGAGGCCGTCGTAGTCGCCGATGCAGGCGATCAACTCCTCGGGTGACATCCCGGTCTTGAAATCGACCTCGATGCCGCGTTGCTTGAAGATCTCGACGGCGGCGGGGGACAGGCTGTCCGAAATAAGAACCTTGGCCATGACCGTATCCTTTCGGGACCAAATAGGTGTTGTGCAATCGGAGGGACGCCGGGATTGGGCGTCAGGCGACGAGCTCGCCGGAAATGGTCTCTGCCGCCCAGTCGAGCCAGGGGAAGAGCGCCTCGAGGTCGGCCCTTTCGACCGTGGCGCCGGCCCAGATGCGCAGACCCGGGGGGGCGTCGCGGTAACCGTCGAGGTCGAAACCGACCCCTTCGTCTTCGAGCAGCTGCACCATGCGCTTGGGCGCCGCCGCCTTGCCCGCGTCATCGAGCGCCTCGAACCAGGGCGCCACGATCTTGAGGCAGACCGAGGTGCAGGAGCGGGCTTCCGCGTCGGCGACCAGGAAATCGACCCAGTCGGTGGCTTCGACCCAGTTTGCGATGGCGGCGAGATTGTCCTCGGCGCGATGGATCAGTGCGGCAAGCCCACCGATCTCCTCGGCCCATTTCAGGCCATCCAAGGCATCCTCGACGCAGAGCATCGACGGCGTGTTGATGGTCTCGCCGCGAAAAATACCCTCGATCAGCTTGCCGCCCGAGGTCATACGGAAGATTTTGGGCAGTGGCCAGGGCGGCGTATAGGATTCGAGCCGCTCGACCGCGCGCGGTGACAGCACGATCATACCGTGCTGCGCTTCGCCGCCCATGACCTTCTGCCAAGACCAGGTGGCAACGTCGAGCTTCTCCCAGGGCAACTCCATGGCGAACACCGCCGAGGTGGCGTCGCAAAGGGTCAGGCCCTCGCGATCGTCGCGGATCCACTGGGCATCGGGCACGCGGGCGCCCGAGGTCGTGCCGTTCCAGGTGAAGACGATGTCGCGGGTGGGGTCGGCCGCGGAAAAATCGGGGACCTCGCCATAATCGGCGGTGAAGACCCTGCGGTCCTCGATCCTGAGTTGCTTCTCGATATCGGTGACCCAGCCGGCGCCGAAGCTCTCCCACGCGAAGACGTCGACGCCGCGCGCGCCCAGGAGCGACCACATCGCCATCTCGAAAGCGCCCGTGTCGGACGCCGGAACGATGCCGATGCGCCAATCTTCAGGAATGCCGAGAAGGGCGCGGGATCGGGTGATGACCTCGGCGAGCTTCGCCTTCCCTTCAGCCGAGCGATGGGAGCGGCCGAGGCAGGCGTCTTTCAGCGTTTCGATAGTCCAGTTGGGGCGTTTTGTGCAGGGACCCGAAGAAAACCGGGGGTCCGCCGGTGCGACGTGCGGCTTCATGTGTCTATTCCTTCCAGAATAGTTGCACCCCGTTGGGGGGGTGTGGCCCGCGGCGGAGAATACGGATAAATGGTTACAGGTCAATGAATATCGCGGCTGACGACCTTCGCCAGACGAATGGCAGCCATGCGAAATCGCGACGTCTGAATGAAGAAATTCTTAATCCGATGCCCGCGTCCGGCTCAACGCCGACGGTCGCCGACAAGGGCTCGCCGTAGCCAGGCCAGGGCAGACCTTCGCGAACTCTTTGGGGCGAGGACCGGGCAATCCAAGGGCTCGTTTCGGCCTTGCCGGGCAGCGCTGAGCAAACGTCGGAGTTGTTCGAAAACTGACGTTCGATGACCGCCGCAATTCTTTTCCCAGAGCCAATAACGGTTTGCTTGCGGGTTTTTCAATGCTAACAAAGTCAAAGCGAATGATCCCGCCGTTTCGGGCGTCGTGGCGAGGGGTTTAAGAGGATTGCGATGATAAGTCCTTTGATAAAGCTATTCGCGGAATCACCATTCAAGCCTTTGCAGGAGCACATGCGCGTCGTGGTCGACTGCGCGAACCAGGTGCCGGACCTGTTCGAAGCGGTGTACGCCGGAGACGAGGATAAGGTCGAACAGATTCACGACCGGATATTCGCCCTGGAAAACGATGCCGACGCGATCAAGAACGAGCTTCGAACCCATCTGCCCAGAAGCATCTTTATGCCCGTCGATAGACGCGACCTGCTCGAAATCCTCGACCTGCAAGACTCCATCGCCGACACCGCCCAGGATATCTCCGGCATGATGATTGTCAGGAGTATGAAGCTGCCGGAGACGGTGCATGAACCGATGCTGGCACTCACCCAGCGATGCGTCGACGCATGTGCCCAGCTGGCAAAGATCATGGAACAGATGGATGAGTTGGTTGAAACCGGCTTTCGGGGGCCTGAGGCGGACAAAGTCATGTACATGATCGATGAACTCAACAAGATCGAAACCGATACCGACGTCCAGGCAATCGCGGTCATGAGAAAAGTGTTTCAGCACGAGGACGAGATCGGGCCCGTATCGACCATCATGTGGGATCGCGTGATCCATTGGATCGGCGATCTGGCGAACTACGCGGAGCGGGCGGGCAACCGGCACCGCCTGCTGCTCGCGCGCTAAGAGCGGGACGGATGTCCAATAGAGCGTACCTGGCCAGCACCTAGATGGAAATAATCGCCCAGCACGGATCCACCCTGGTTCTGGTTGCGTTGATTTTTGGCCTGTTCATGGCCTGGGGTATTGGGGCCAATGACGTGGCCAATGCGCTCGGCACGTCGGTCGGATCGGGGGCCCTCACCGTCAAGACCGCGATTATCGTCGCCGCCGTCTTCGAATTTGCCGGCGCGGCGCTCGCCGGAGGGAACGTTACCCGCACGATTCGCAAGGGGATCATCGACCCGTCACAGGTCGGCGACCGCCCGGAAATCATCGTCTACGGGATGATCGCCGCGCTGCTGGCGGCGGGCGTTTGGCTGGCGCTCGCCTCCCACAAGGGCTGGCCGGTTTCGACAACCCATTCCATCGTCGGCGCCATTGTCGGTTTCGCCGTAGCCGGGATCGGGATGGACGCCGTCGCCTGGAGCAAGATCGGCCAAATCGTCGCCAGCTGGGTGGTGTCGCCGGTGCTCGGCGGGGGATTCGCCTTCCTGTTGATGTACAGCACGCAGCGGCTGATTTTCAACGCCGACAAACCGTTCAACGCGGCCGTGCGGTGGGGGCCCTACTATGTCTTTCTCGTCGGTTTCACCATTTCTCTGGTGACGCTTTTCAAGGGGCTGAAGCATCTTCATATAGATTTGAGCATTCCCGCCAGTATCGCGATCGCCACAGCCATCGGCATCATTGTCGCCGTGATCGGGCGGTTCAGCATCCGTCGCGTCAAGATCGATGAGGAAGCCGACAAGGATTTCCATTTTGCCAGCGTCGAGCGCGTCTTTGCCCCGATGATCGTGTTCACCGCCTGCGCCATGGCGTTTGCCCATGGGTCGAACGACGTCGCCAACGGGGTCGGTCCGCTCGCGGCCGTGTATGGGCTCGTCAAGTCCGGCGGCGAAGTGGCGGAGACGTTGCCATTGCCGTTCTGGATTCTCGCCCTGGGTGGGGCGGGGATCGTGCTCGGGCTTGCCACCTACGGCTATCGGGTGATGCGGACCATCGGCGGCAAGATCACCGCGTTGACCCCAACCAGCGGGTTCTGCGCGACATTGGCTGCCGCAATCGTCGTCGTGCTGGCCTCGCGAACCGGCATGCCGGTGTCCACCACACATATCGCCGTGGGCGCGGTCATGGGGGTCGGCCTGGCCCGCGGGTTCGCCGCCCTCGATTTGAGGGTCATCGGCAGCATCTTCGTCTCCTGGATCGTCACGCTGCCGGCGGGCGGATTCCTGGCCGCTGCCTTTTTCTTCATGTTTAAGGGAATATTCTCTCCCTAGAGGCCCGATAGGACCGCCCCGCGCCAGCCGCGAAACACAGAGAAGAGCAGGAAGCGCCTTGACCATAGAGGGAACCCTGCGCTTCCGAACCAATGAGCCTTCCATCCGCCGGAGTCGCCAGTCAGGGCGCGAATTCCCGGCTGCGCGGGAGAGTCACATCCGCGTTCTGGCCGATGGGCGGTGATTGAAAGATGGGTTTCGACGCAGCGGGTCCGTCAGCCTCTGGCCCCGCTCGCGGGAAACATAGCGATCAATACAATCCGGCGCTTTTCAGCAAGGCGCGCAGTTTGGCGGCCGGCACGCCCAGATTCGAACCGCCGTAGCCCGGCAACGTCGCCATGTTCACGGCAACCACGGAACCGTTCAAGTCGAGGACCGGTCCCCCGCTTCCTCCATGGGTCGTTTCTGCGTCGTAGACGATCGCTGCATCGGTCGATCGGGCGACGATGCCACGGCTGGCAAGGGGCATGATGTATCCCGCCTTGGCCAACCGCGCGGCCACGCTCCAAAAGCCGGTATCCTTGGACTTTTGGAGATTCTCGATGAACGTTTCACCGGACTGGGCCAGCATGGACACCAAGCCTGTCGGATAGCCCATGACGATCACTTCATCGCCGGCATTGGGTGCGGCTTCCGCGAGTCGCAGCCCCCCGCCCGTCATGGGCGCATCCTTGATCTTGAGGATTGCAAGGTCGGCATCTTTGCTTGCCTGCAGCAACTCGACGGCAACCGGATCGGGTTTTCCCGGCTGGTAGGCGATGAATTTGATCAGCACGGGCTCAAGGTTTTGGTCGGCACCCGGTTGCTCACCGTCATCCTCTTCCCATGGCAGTGCGACGTGCCTGCTGGTGATCAATGCGCCCGCTTCACCCACGGCGAAAGCGGTGCCGGTAAACTCCAGTTCGGCGATCGGGCCATCGCCCTCAAGGGAAAGCATGGGGTGACCTCGTAATGAGACCTGCGGCTGGCCCTTTTCATCGACAACAAGCCGGAGCATGCGCTTGCTCGACCGCTCCCGGAAGCTGTAAGCACCTTGCAGAAAAAACACGGACGGCATGGTTTGCGCGATGACCCGCGCACTCGCCCCCAAGCGCTTTTCCAGGGCGGCGAGGCGTTCGGCATTGGTGGCCAGCCGCCCGCCGAATTCCCGGCGCAATGCCTCGAGATCGCGCGCGCGCAGTGCCTGCTCCGAAGCGCGAGCGATTGCCGTGGAAAACTCGTCCAACTGCGACTCGCTTCGCTCTATGCGTTCCTGCAACGACCTGTTTTTCTGGCCTTGGTGATAAACCCCGGCCGCAAGAGCCACGATGGCGATGACAATCGTTCCACGGAACAAGATGGTGGTTTCACGGACAATTCTCCGCAGCAAGGCGCAGATCGCGCGAAACACTCTTTTGGCCAGTGGTTGTCGACTGGTTTGCAGATAGGCACAAACGTCGCCCACGATCTCGCCAACCGTCTTCCGAATCGGCTTCTCTTCGCCAAGGAGGAAGTATCTGGATAGGGGGCCATTTTCCCCGAACTCGATCATGTCGCCGTTTCTAAGGAGCTTTCTGGTGACAGGTTGACCATTCACCCACACCCGTGCGCCCTTCGGCGCTTCGATTTCGTAGGTATCGGTGTTACGGCTGAGTCGCGCCACCAGCCCCTCGGGGCGCGTTTCCGAACGCGCCGGCAACGCGCGAAGGATACCTCGCGACGACAGGCACACGTCGATATCCTCTTCTTTTAGCCACATGATCCTGCCCCGGGACGGGCCGGTCAGATGTTCGAGCAGGACCGATCCAGTGACCGAGTCTAACCCGCGGTCGTTGTCCACCAGTTGGCCTCCATCTGCACCTAGACCTCAAAATCTTGCGGGAACGGGACCCAATACGCCGGACTATTGTTCGCCTTTGCCGCCCCGTCCTCAAAAAAGCAAGTCCGTGTAGTCCTCAAAAGATAGAGCGTCTTCGACGTCAGCGCCACGGCGGACACCTGGGTTGGCGCAGCCGGAGCCGCGCCTGCCTCTCTCCATGACCGGGTTTCGGCGCCGTCAGGCGCCGGCATCACCTCAGAACGGCAGGGCCGCGGCCAGGTCCAGTTTGTCCGCCAGCCGCCTGAGGTCTGACAACGTGTCGTCGGGCAGCTCGAGCCCGTTGGCGCGGTTGGCGGCATCGGCCCGTGCCTCGATTTCGCCCGGATAGTAGACCTCGTCCCAGCCCGCGGCGGGCGGCACCGCCTTGAGTTCGGTGACCATCCGTTCGATGTCCTCCTCGAACGCCCGCACCGGCCGAAAGGCGCCGATGTCGAGGGCCAACGCCAAGTGCCCGGAACCGCTCGGCTGTTGTGACTGGTAGGGCCCGAAGACCCCGCCCAAAAAGGCACTGCCGCTGAGGACACCGGACAGCACGTCCATCATCACCGCGATTCCATATCCCTTGTGTTCGCCCATGGGCAGGATCAGGCCGGCGATTCCAGCGGCGGGGTCCGTGGTGGGCCGGCCGTCGGCGTCCATCGCCCAGCCCAGGGGGATCTCCTCGCCCCTCTGCCTGGCAAGGTACAGTTTGCCGCGCGCCACCGCGGTATTGGCGATGTCCAGCACCACCGTGCCAAAACGCCCCCCGGGTGCCGCGATCGACCACGGATTGTTGCCCACCGCCCGCCGGCGTCCGCCCCAGGGGGCCATCGCCGGGCTGGCGTTGGTCGTCAGCAGCCCTATGCAGCCTTCGGCCGCGGCCATCCGCGTGAAATACATGGCGGTACCGAAATGATTGGAATTGCGCACCGCAACGGCGCCGACGCCATGCGCCTTGGCGCGGCGAACGGCCTCGGTAATGGCGGCCGCGGCCAGTACCTGTCCGATGCCGTCACGGCCGTCGATCACCTGTATGGCGCCGAACTCGCTGACAACCTCCGGTCGCGTCGCCGCGCCCATGACCCCGGAGTCGAGCCTTGCGGCGTACCATGGCAGGCGCATGATGCCATGGGACTGGTGCCCCCAGAGATCGGCCTGGACCAAGCTGTCGGCGAACAACTGAGCATCGTCCTCGGGCACGCGGTAGGCGCCAAGCACGGCCGCGGCGAAGGCGATCAGCGAATCGGGGTCGATCCCAGCCATGGGATTGGCCTCAGGCCCCGTGCTCGATGGCCTCGGCGATGGCCGCGCCGAGGCTCTCGGTCGTCGCCGCGCCCCCCATATCGGGGGTCAGCAGCTTGGGATCGGCGAGCACCGCCTCGATCGCCGTCTCCACCGCCTTGGCCGCCTCGGGTTGTCCGAGGTTGTCGAGCATCATGGCCCCGGACCAGATCTGGCCGATGGGATTGGCGATGCCCTTGCCGGCAATGTCCGGCGCCGAGCCGTGGACCGGTTCGAACATCGAAGGACAGTCGCGTTCGGGATTGATGTTGGCAGAGGGCGCGATGCCGATCGAGCCCGCCACCGCGGGGCCGAGGTCGGAGAGGATGTCGCCGAACAGGTTGGAGCCGACGACCACGTCGAACCAGTCCGGATGCAATACGAAATGCGCCGTCAGGATGTCGATGTGGTACTGGTCGGTGGCGATGTCGGGGTAGTTTTCGGACATGGCGCGGAAGCGCTCGTCCCAGTAGGGCATGGTGTGGATGATGCCGTTGGACTTGGTTGCCGAGGTCAACCGTTTGGCCGGGCGCGAGCGGGCCAGCTCGAAGGCGTATCTGAGCACCCGGTCGACCCCGAAGCGGGTGAACACCGATTCCTGGACCACCATTTCCTGATCGGTGCCGCCGTAGAGCCGCCCGCCGATCTCCGAATATTCGCCCTCGGTGTTCTCGCGCACGACGATGAAGTCGATGTCCTCGGCGCCGCGCCTTGCGAGGGGCGTCGTCACGCCCTTAAGCAGGCGCACCGGTCTGAGATTGATGTATTGGCGCATCTGCCGGCGGATCGGGATGAGCAGGCCCCAGAGAGAGACGTGGTCGGGAACACCGGGATAGCCGACGGCGCCGAGGAAGATGGCGTCATGGGGCATCAGCTGGGCGATCCCGTCCTCGGGCATCATGCGGCCGGTCTCGGCAAAGGTCTCGCAGCTCCAGGGAAAGGCGTTCCAGTCGAAGGAAAAGCCGAAGCGCCGACCGGCGGCATCCAGCGCACGGATGCCCTCGGGCACGACCTCCTTGCCGATGCCGTCCCCGGCGATCACCGCGATCTTGTAATTCTCCGCCATTTTCCCACCTATTTTCCGGTTGCCCTCGGGCGCGGGGGCGCCGCCGTCCCTTTCATAGCCTCCCCCGAGCGCCGGAGCCAGCGGAATGGGCCCCCGAGAGGCAATACCCGTAGCACCGCCAGGGTGCCGACGACCGACCTCCCCCATGGCCTTTTCGCGCCAACCCGTTAGACTGCCGGTCGGTTTGCCCCGGACGGGCTCCCCCGAACCAAGAACGAAGCGGTATGACCTTCGACCAGATTCTCATCAGCAGCGTTCTGTTCGTCGTTTTCGGCCTCTTCCTGTGGGGCCGTTGGCGTTACGACGTGGTCGCGTTCCTCGCGCTGATCGTCGCGGTAATGCTGGGCCTGGTGCCGTCCGCCACCATGTTTCAGGGTTTCGGGCACCCAGCCACCGTGACGGTCGCCATGGTCCTGATCCTGAGCCGCGGCCTGCAGAACGCCGGCGCCATCGATGTCGTCGCCAAGTACCTGTTGCCGCCGCTCAAGCGTCCCGAGGCCCATATCGGCCTCCTCGGCGGCATCGCAGGGAGCCTCTCGGCGGTGATGAACAATGTCGGCGCCCTGGCACTTTTGATGCCCGCGGCCTTGTCGTCCGCCGCCAAAATGAAACGCTCGGCCGCCCAGATCCTGATGCCGCTCTCCTTCAGCTCGATCCTGGGCGGATTGGTGACCCTGATCGGCACGCCGCCCAATATCATCATCGCCGCCTTCCGCGGCGATATCCTCGGCACCCCCTTCACCATGTTTGATTTCACCCCGGTGGGCGGCGCCGTCGCCATCGCCGGGATCGTCTTCGTCGCCGTCATCGGCTGGCGCCTGATCCCGACCGCGCGCCGGGCGGCACCCTCGGCGGCCGAGGCCATCCATATCGAGGACTACGTGAGCGAGGCGCGCATCGGCAGGAATAGCGACGCCATAGGCCAGACCCTCAAGGATCTCGACGCCAAGGTCGAGGAATTTGACGCCGTCATCCTCGAGGTATTGCGCAATGGGCGCAGGATGGCCCTGGCCGGGCGCCAGCTCGAGATCCACAGCGGCGACGTGCTGCTGATCGAAGCCGGCCCCGATTCGCTCGAGCGCGTCCTCAAGGCCTTGGACGCCACCGCCGCGACCAAACGGGAAAAGCCGGGGGTTCTGTTGGGCGGTGACGAAATCGCGGTCTTAGAGGCGGTGGTCGGCGCCCGGTCACGGCTTATCGGCCACACCGCCGAGAGCCTCCATCTGCGGCGCCGCTATGGCGCCAACCTGCTTGCGGTCTCGCGCTCCGGCGAGCCGATCCGCAGCCGGCTCAAGAATTTCCGCTTCCGCGAAGGCGACGTCCTCCTTCTCGAAGGCGACGGCGAACGGCTGCCCGACGCCATGGCACGCCTGCAGTGCCTGCCCCTGGCGCAGCGCCCCTTCACCCTGGGCAAGCTCCACATGACCGGAATCGCCATCCTCTTGTTCGCCGCTGCCGTCGGCGCCGCCGCCTTTGGCCTGATCCCCTTGCCGGCGGCCCTGGCGGTGGCCGCCGCCGCCATGGTCGTGTTCAACATCGTCCCCCTGCGCGATCTTTACGAGGCTGTCGACTGGCCGGTCGTGGTGCTGATCGGCGCCATGATTCCGGTCGGCGGGGCGCTGCAGTCCACCGGTGCGACGACGGCGTTGATCGACGCCCTCCTGAACATCGCAGCGGGCGCGTCACCGACCATCCTTCTGGTGCTGATCATGGTGGTGACGATGACGCTCAGCGACGTCATCAATAACGCCGCCACCGCCGTGGTCATGGCGCCGATCGGCGCCGGCATGGCGAACAGCCTTGGCGTCAGTCCCGATCCCTTTCTGATGGCTGTGGCGATCGGCGCCTCCTGTGCTTTCTTGACCCCCATCGGTCACCAGAACAACACCCTGATCATGGGGCCGGGCGGGTACCGTTTTGGCGATTATTGGCGCATCGGCCTGCCGCTGGAGATCGTCGTCATCGCCGTCAGCGTGCCGCTCTTGCTGGTGATCTGGCCGCTTTGACCCGACCCGGCGCAGGGGCTGCCTTCAATCGCCGGTGAAGGGCGCCACCGTATGGGCGTGGTTGAGCGGCCCGTGACCGCCGCCCAACCCGGGCGCGGTGGCGATGGCTTCCCGCACATAGGCCCGCGCGCGGGACACCGCGGCCTCCAGTTGCAGTCCCTGGGCCAAACCGACGGCGATGGCCGAGGCCAGGGTGCAGCCGGTGCCGTGGGTATGGCGGCTCTCGATACGCGCCCCCTCGAATCGCCTAAGCCCGGCGCCACTGACCAGAATATCGACGAGGATCTCCCCTTCGAGATGGCCGCCCTTCAAGAGGACGGCGTCGGGGCCCAGCTCGAGCAGCGCACGGGCCGCCCCCTCCATGTCACCGGCACCGCCGATGGCGTGGCCGAGCAATACCTCGGCCTCCGGGATGTTGGGGGTGATCAGGTGCGCCTTGGGCAGCAACAGGCGTCTCGACGCGGCGATGGCGGCGTCGCTGGCAAGGCGCGCGCCGCCCTTCGCCACCATCACCGGATCGACCACCAGCGGCACGCCCGCGGCGAGGCGTTCTATGGTCGCGGCCACCACCCCGATGGTCTGGGGGTCGGCCAGCATCCCGGTCTTGATGGCGTCGGCGCCGATATCGTCGAGCACCGCGGTCATCTGGGCTTCGATGAAGGCGGGGGCTACGGCCTCGACGCCATGGACGCCTAGAGTATTCTGGGCCGTCAGCGCGGTGATCGCCGTCGCGGCATAGCCGTCAAGGGCCGTCACGGCCTTGATATCGGCCTGAATGCCTGCGCCGCCACCGGAATCGGATCCGGCGACGATGAGCACCCGCCCGCGCATGCTAGCCCGGGCTCGCGGCGATGGACGCGCCAGCCCCGCCAGAGGGAGAGATCACCGCTTGGCTCCCGCGGCCGAACGGATCGCCGCCGCCAGCTCGTCGACCACGGTGCCGATCAGCGCCTCGTCGGCGCCTTCGGCCATGATCCGCACCAGCGGCTCGGTTCCAGATTCGCGGATCAGGAGCCGGCCCTGTCCGGCTAGGCGCGATTCGCCTTCGGCGATGGCGGCTTTCACCCGTTTGCTCTGCAAGGGTCGCCCGGTCCCCTTGGGAATGCTTTTCAGGATCTGCGGTTTGGGCTCGAACGGCCTGAGCACGCGGGACGCGGGCGCGTCCGCCTGGACCATGGCGGCCATCGCCTGGAGCGCCGCCATGAGCCCGTCACCGGTGGTGCCGTAGTCGCCGAGGACGATATGACCCGATTGCTCGCCGCCGAGGTTGAGCCCGTCGGCGGTCATCCGCTCGACCACATAGCGATCGCCGACCTGGGTCCGAATCAGGCCGATCCCCAGCCCCTGGAGGTACTCCTCAAGGGCGATGTTGGACATCACCGTGGCGACGACGGCGCCGCCGGCGAGCCGCCCCGCCGCGTGCCACGAGCCGCCGATCACCGCCAACAGTTGATCGCCGTCAACGACCTCGCCGCGCTCGTCGGCCATGATGATCCGGTCGGCATCGCCGTCGAGCGCGAGGCCGAGATCGGCGCCGCTCTCGACCACCTTGCGGCGCATGGCCTCGGGATCGGTGGAGCCGCAGCCGAGATTGATGTTGTAGCCGTCGGGGTCAACGCCGAGGGACACCACCTCGGCACCCAGTTCATGGAGGATGGTAGGGGCCACGCGATAGGCCGCGCCGTTCGCGCAATCGGCCACGACCTTCATGCCTTCGAGCCCGAGCCCCTTGGGGAAGCAGGCTTTGACATGCTCGATGTAGCGCCCGACGGCGTCATCGAGGCGCGTGGCGCGGCCCAGATCCGCCGGCTTGGCGAGGTCGCCGGCGATGTCCCCACCCATGCGCGCCTCGATCCGCGCCTCGGTGGCGTCCGACAGTTTGAACCCGTCGGGCCCGAACAGCTTGATGCCGTTATCCTCAAACGGATTGTGGGAGGCAGAGATCATGACCCCGAGATCGGCCCTGAGCGAACGGGTCAACATCGCCACCGCCGGCGTCGGCAGCGGCCCGACCAGAACCACGTCCATGCCGACGGCGATGAAACCGGAAGTCAGCGCCGGTTCCAGCATGTAGCCCGACAGGCGTGTATCCTTGCCGATGACGACGCGGTGTGGCCCGGCGCCGCGCGCGAATTCCAGACCCGCGGCCATGCCCACCGCCAGCGCGATGTCCGCGGTCATCGGCGCGGTGTTGGCCTTGCCGCGGATGCCGTCGGTGCCGAAATATCGTCTTTGCGTCATCGCTTCGTCATGTGAAGGCGCGCCCCCGCGCCCCGGTCCTGCCCCAGTCTACATGACCATGGCCCCCGGGTGAAAGCGCCAGCACGATCGTCACGCCGCGCCCCTGAGCGCGCGCCAGACCGCGATCGCCTGCCGCGTCTCCGCGGTGTCGTGGACGCGGACCATCTGGACCCCTTGGTCGAGGCCCGCCAGCATCGCCGCGAGCGACCCCGGCAGCCGCGCCTTGGGGCGATCCTCACCGGAGATTTTACCGATTACGGTTTTGCGCGAGACCCCGAGCAAAACCGGACAGCCGAGGCCGTGCAAGAGAGACAGATGGGTGAGCAGCGCGAGGTTGTGGTCGAGCGCCTTGCCGAAGCCGATCCCCGGATCGACGGCGATCCGGCTCCTGGGAATGCCCGCCGCCTCGCAGGCGGCGATCCGGGCCTCCAAATAGTCGAACACCTCGGCCGGGGGGTGATCGTAGGCGGGCGCGGCCTGCATCGTCTTCGGTTCCCCCTGGCAATGCATGAGGACGACATGGACCCCCAGTTCGGCGGCAACGCCGAGCGCGCGCGGGTCCCCGGTCAGGGCCGAAATATCGTTGATGATGGCAGCCCCCGCCGCCACCGCCCGCTCCATCACCGCAGCCTTCCGCGTATCGATCGAGATTGATGCGCCGAGCCCTGCGCCCGCCACCGCCTCGATCACCGGCAGGACGCGGCCGAGCTCCTCCTCCTCGGCCACCGGGTCCGAGCCCGGGCGCGTCGATTCACCGCCGATGTCGAGGATCGCCGCGCCGCCGGCGCATTGTTCATGGGCCCGCGCGATGGCGGCCTCGGTACTGGCGTAATCGCCGCCGTCGGAGAAACTGTCCGGCGTCACGTTGAGCACGCCCATGATCCGGGGATGATCCAGCTCCAAGCCCGCGAAAGCAGGCCGCGGCTCGATCAGGCGTGCGAAAACCGCCTCCAACCGCGCCCGCTGATCGGCGCCGAGACCGGCGATCCAGCGGCGGATGTCAGCGACGCTGCCCTCGGCGGTAGCGGTGGCGCCGCCGTCGCGCAGGATCACTTGGAGGGTATCGAACCCGGCCCAGGCACCGGCCAGCCATGCCGCCGGCCGGCCGAGGCCGAGCGGGCCGCAGAGCGGACGGAGGTAAATCGAGGCGGTTTCCGAGGGACGGAGGTCGATGAGTTGGACCGTCACGACCCGGGCCTCCCCCCGGGGTATCCGGCGGCGGCCCGTTGCGGCACCCCCACGATCAGCCTTCCGGTTGCGGTTCCGGTTCGATGCCCGGGCCCTCGGACTGGGGCTTGGGTCTGGCCTTGCTTCCGGAGGTCGGGACCGAGGAGCGGGTTCCGGCATCGGCCGGGGGCTCATCCGGTTCGCGCGTAATGGTGCCGCCTTCCAGCAACGTCTTGATTTCTTCGCCGGACAGCGTTTCGTACTCCAGCAATGCGTTGGCCAGGGTATGGAGATCGTCCAGGTGTTCGTTGAGCACCTTGCGCGCGAACGCCTCTCCGGCCTCGACGATGGCACGGATCTCCTCGTCGATGATCTTCGCGGTGGCGTCGGAGACGTTTTTGCGTTGGGTCACCGAATGGCCGAGGAACACCTCTTCCTCGTTGTCGGAATAGCGCAGCGGCCCCAGTTTCTCGCTCATGCCCCACTCGGTCACCATGCGGCGCGCGAGGTTGGTGGCCTGGTGGATGTCGCTGGCGGCACCGGTGGTGACGTTGTCGGGCCCGAAGATCAACTCCTCGGCGACGCGGCCGCCGAAAGCCATGGCGATGTTGGAGTGCAGTTCCTGCTTGGCGAAGCCGTAGCGATCCCTTTCGGGCAACGACATGGTCAAACCCAGGGCCCGGCCGCGGGGGATGATGGTCACCTTGTGCAGGGGATCGTGCTTGGGCGCATGGAGCGCGACCAGGGCATGGCCCGCCTCGTGATAGGCGGTAAGCTTGCGCTCGTCCTCGGTCATCACCATGGAGCGGCGCTCGCTGCCCATCATCACCTTATCCTTGGCTTCCTCCAATTCGGCCATGGTCACCATGCGCCGACCCTTGCGGGCGGCCAACAGGGCGGCCTCGTTGACCAAATTGGCGAGGTCGGCACCGGAAAAGCCGGGCGTGCCGCGGGCGATCACCCGGGGATTGACATCGGGCGCCAGCGGCACCTTGCGCATATGCACCTTGAGGATCTTTTCGCGGCCGAGGATGTCGGGATTGGGCACCACCACCTGGCGATCGAAGCGACCCGGCCTAAGCAGCGCCGGGTCCAGCACGTCGGGCCGGTTGGTGGCGGCGATGAGGATCACCCCCTCGTTGGCCTCGAAGCCGTCCATCTCCACCAGGAGCTGATTGAGGGTCTGCTCGCGCTCGTCGTTGCCGCCGCCGAGGCCCGCGCCCCGGTGCCGGCCGACGGCGTCGATCTCGTCGATGAAGATGATGCATGGCGCGTTCTTCTTGCCCTGCTCGAACATGTCGCGCACGCGGCTGGCGCCGACGCCGACGAACATCTCGACGAAATCGGAGCCGGAAATAGTGAAAAATGGCACGTTCGCCTCGCCGGCGATGGCCCGGGCCAGGAGC
>JAWWBR010000014.1:0-44826 GCA_033720855.1 Alphaproteobacteria bacterium | reverse complement strand
TCAAGGGGCTCACCTCATGGGAGGCCGAGACCTGGGTGAAGCCGAGGCCGCGGGCGATCTCCGCCACCCGCCGCTCGTGGTCGGGGAAGCGCCAGGCATTCATGAACAGGATCGCGCACGCCCGGTACCCCGCCTCATGGGCGGCCGTAAGCCCGGCCCGGGCGGCTTGCCTGTCCAGCGGCGCGATCTCCTCGCCGTCTGCGCTGATGCGGCCCGGCACCTCGACCACCCGGCTGTGCAGGAGATCGGGCCGGCGGATATCGAGGGCAAACAGGTCGGGCCGGTTCTGGTAGGCGATGCGGAGCGCGTCGGCGAAGCCCTCGGTGGTCACCAGCACCACCGGCTCGCCCCGGCGCTCCAGCAGCGCGTTGGTGGCGACCGTGGTGCCCATCTTGACCGCCTGGATGGCCTCGGCCGGGATGGGCTCACCGTCTTGGAGGCCAAGGGCGCGGCGGATGCCCTCGATCGCCGCGTCCTCGTACTGCTCGGGGGCATCGGAGAGGAGCTTCAGCGCCGTCACCGCGCCGTCGGGCCCGCGCGCCACCACATCGGTGAAGGTGCCGCCGCGGTCGATCCAGAATTGCCACATGCGTATTCAACCAACTGGTTTAGTAAGACGGATTCGCTCGTCCAAACCAGACGCCGCCGGCCCCAGGCCGGGGCATCGGCGCCGATCATAGGCCAGGCGCTACCGCCGGGCCAGAAAACGTCCTATACTGGTGCGCGGAACGCGCCGCCGCGCGCGGGCACGCGGTCCGCCGTCCCCGCAGCGCGCGCCGGCAAGACCAAGACCGCAAGATCGAAACCGCAAGATCGCGAAGGAGACGCCGCCATGACCACCACCATGGAAGACCTCTCGGCCCGGACCATCTCCGACGAGCTCAAGGCCGCCGCCGACAAGATCCCCGAATTCATCGTCTCCGCCGACAGCCACGTCGACGAGCCGGTCGACCTGTGGCACGGGCTGGCCGACGACATCCGCGCCGAGATCCCCGAGCGCATCCCCTTCCCGCCGGGCACAAGGCCCGAGGGCGGGGCCGACCCGAAGATCCGCACCGAGCATATGGACCTCGACGGCATCTCGGCCGAGGTGCTCTACCCCACCGCCGCGCTGAAGCTGTTCGAGCTTGGCCAGAAGGCCCAGGAGGCCGCCTTCCCGATCTACAACGACTGGGTGGCGGAATACTGCAAAACCGCGCCCAAGCGGCTCTTCGCCGTGCCCTGCCTCGCCGTCTACGACATCGACCATGCCGTCAAGGAACTCCAGCGCTGCCACAAGATGGGCCTCAAGGGCGGGCTGGTCTGGCAGGTGCCGCACCCGGACCTGCCGGTCATGTCCGATCATTACGAGAAGCTGTGGTCGGCGGCCGAGGAGATGGGCGCGGTCATCAACTTCCACATCCTCACCGGCTATAACTACAAGAAGGGGCTCGGCGGCGGCATCAACTACAAGGCCGGCACCGACGCCAAGGACAAGTCGGCGACCGAGCGCATGCGCGGCTCGGTCAACATCAAGACGTCCGACGCCGTCACCACGCTGTTCGAGCTGATCTTCTCCGGCGTCTTCGAGCGCCACCCCAAGCTCAAGGTCGAGCTGGTGGAGAGCGAGATCGGCTGGATGCCCTTCGTCCTGCAGCAGTGGGATTACTACTACAACCGCAACTTCCGCCCCGGCGGCGCGCATGCCGAATACAACATCTCGCGCCTGCCGAGCGAGATCTTCGCCGAGCACGTCTATGCCACCTTCATGGACGACCAGGTCGGCGCCCAGCTGCTCAAGACCTGGGGCGAGAGGAACTGCATGTGGTCGAGCGACTACCCCCACGGCAACATGACCTGGCCCAATTCCCGCGCCTTCCTGGCCAAGCAAATCGGCGACCTGCCGCGGGACAAGCAGGAGCGCTTGCTCAGCAAGAACGTGGTCGAGCTCTATAACCTCGAGGTCTGAGGCGGAGGCCTCTCGCGCCCCCTAGGCGAGCAGCGCCATCGCGTTGCCGGCGAGCAGCTTCTGGCGCCGGTCCGCATCGAGGCCGAGGGCGTCGATGGCGGCCAGGCATTTGTCGATGGGCCCGTAGGGCGCGTCGGACGCGAACACCACGTGACCCGCGCCGAAGAAACTCAGGCCCAGGCGCAGCGGGTCGACGGCGCCGTGCATGGCGGTGTCGCCGTAGAACATCTTGAGGTAATCGACGAGATCGCGGCTGAGCGCCGCCTTGTAGGGCTGGTAATCCTCATCGGCCGACCGCCGGCCGAGGTTGCGGAAGGCGGCGGCGAGCCGGGCCTCGTGATAGGGCACCATGCCGCCCAGGTGATGGGTGATGATCCTGAGCCCGGGATGGCGCTCGAGCATGCCGGTGAGCGACAGGCGCAGCATGGCGACGGAGGTCTCGAAGGGCCAGCCCAGCGAGATCCAGGCCTCGAAGCGGCTGATCTCCTCGGCGAGGAAGTCCCGGGTCTCGGGCGTGCGCGCGGGGTGCAGCCAGACCGGCCTCTCTAGCCCAGCCATGGCCTCGAACACGGGGGCGAAGGCGGGATCGTCCAGCGGCCGGCCGGCGACGTTGGTGAAAAGCTGCACGCCCTTGGCGCCGAGCTCGCGGCAGGCGCGCTGCGCCTCCCGTGCCGCCCCCTCGGGATCATGCAGGGACAGAGCCGCGATGAAGCCGGCGAAGCGATCGGGATGGCGCGCGACCAGCTCCGCCAGCGCGTCGTTGGCGGCACGCGCCAGCTCGGCCCCGGTCTCGGCATCCGCGAAGTCTTCGAGCGGCGGGTTGGGCAGCGCCACCACCTGACGGTAATCGTCGAAGCCGTCCATCACCGTGAACCTCGCGTCCATGTCGAACAGAAGCCGCATCGAGCGGGTGCGCTTGCCGATGGGCCCGAGGTCGAGGCCGAGCGCGTCGATCCGTTCGAACACGGAGGCGGGAAAGACATGGGTGAAGATGTCGATGATCATGGATCGGCGTCCCCCGGCGTGCGGCTGTTTTTCGCGTCTGATCCCGGGCGCGCCGCCTCCGCCCGGTCCTGTGCCAGTATATAACGTTCGGCCCCGGACGCCGGGAGCGCGATTTCGCGGGCCGGATGGTGTATAGTTTTGGCCATCGTTTCGGCATTAATTCCGGGTCGGCCCGGGAGGTGCGAACCATGGGCGAAATCAGAACCGCGAGCGGCCCGCAAAGGGCCTGGGCGTTGTTTCACGATCATCTCGATGCCATCCGCAGGGAGACGGGCGCCGAATTGCTGCGCTATCCGCAGCCGACGACGGAGTGCGACCTGCAGTACCGGACGCTTCTGGAAACCCGGCGGGAGGTCAACCGCATGCTCGGCGAGATCAGGGACGGCGAACCGGGCGCGGCGGTGGACCGGGCATGGATCGCCTGGTTCGAAGACATCGTCAGGGGCTCGGCCTTCGCCACGCCCGAGATCGCCGCCGAGATCTCGCGCCTGCTCGCGGGCGAGACCGCGTCCTGACCCCTAAGCCCTCGGCGGCGGGCCGTAATTGGCCCGGAGGCCGAGGGTTGCGAA
This sequence comes from Alphaproteobacteria bacterium, assembly GCA_033720855.1. GTDB lineage: Bacteria > Pseudomonadota > Alphaproteobacteria > SMXQ01 > SMXQ01 > SMXQ01. Next base: position 41,304 of record JAWWBR010000014.1, on the reverse strand, counting down.
GCCCGATCTCTCGATATTGCCGTAGGAATGCTGCGGGTCGCCCTCGACCGCCTCTCCGGTCTCCGTGAACAGGTTTTCGCAGCCGAGCTCGGCGGCCATATCGATGCGGGCGGCCATGATCGCGCCCTGGCTGCCGCGCCGCCGGAAGGCCGGATCGGTGGCGCCCCATTCGAGCCAGCCCTGGCCGTCCTCGACGAACAGGGCGCCGGCGCCCGCCGGCACATCGCCGTCGAAGCTCACATAAAGGTGCCAGCGCGGGTCATGGACGATGCCCGCCATCATCGGCCGCGCCGCGGCCGACATCTCGAAAGCGTCGCAGACGATGCGGCCGAAATCATCGGCCCATTCGGGGCCGATGCGCTCGATGCGGAGATCGGTGGCGACCGCTTGCGCCGGCGCCCCGTCACGCCGGAACTTCATCCAGCCGCGGCGGCGCACCAGGCCGCAGTCGTCGAGGGCCCGGGCGGCTTCCGGCGACAGCTCATCCTCGTAGACGTGGATGAAGTAGTTGCTCGCGCCGTAGCGCCGGTAGCCGTGACGCCGGTAGGTCTCGACCACCTCGGCGATGGTCTCGGCCGTCGCCGGCTCTTCGGTGCCGAGGCCGATCGCCCGGTTGATGAGGATCGAGGGATCGGCGGAGGACACCGCCACCGAGACGTCCTTGACGCGGACGAGCCTGAGGCCGAGGGCGGCGCGCGCCTCGGCCGGGCAATGTTCATGGAGGCTCTCCAGCGCGCTGCGCTCGAGCCGTTCCGATATCAGTTCGATTTCGCTCAGCATCCCGTCTCCCCCAAAGTTTTGCGCACATGATAGGCGCCTCGCACGGCAAAGGGAACGCCCGCCGGCCCCCTGGCACGCTGCCCGGCGACGGGGTAAAAGGTTCGATCATGACGAGGACGTCCCATCGGCAGGGCCGCAGGCGGGCCGCGGCCAAGCGGGCGAGGCGGCAGCGTGCCGGCAGCCGGTAAATTCGCCATCGCCGTTCATGGCGGCGCCGACAGCCCGCATCCCGGCGAAGGGCCGCCGGGCACGGCGGCGGAGCGGCGCGCCGCCCTGTTGGCCGCGCTGGAGCGGGGACGGGCCGTCCTCGAGGCCGGCGGCGCGGCGGTGGAGGCCGCCATCGGCGCCGTCACGGCGCTGGAGGATTGCCCGCTGTTCAACGCCGGCAGGGGATCGGCCTTCGCCGCCGATGGCGGGATCGAGATGGATGCCTCGGCGATGGACGGCGCAAGCGGCCGCGCCGGGGGCGTCACCACGGTGCGCACGGTGCGCAACCCGATCCTCGCCGCCCGGGCGGTGATGGCCGAGAGCGCGCAGGCGCTCCTCTGCGCCGCCGGCGCCGAGGCCTTCGCCGCCGCCCACGGGCTCGCCATGAAAGAGAACGCCTGGTTCGCGACCGCCCACCGGCGGGCCCAGCTGGACCGCGCCCGCGCCCGAACCGCCGCCGCGCCCGGCGCCAGCCCCAAAACCGGCACCGTCGGCTGCGTCGCCCGGGACCGCGCCGGCAACCTCGCCGCCGCCACGTCGACCGGCGGCTACACCAACAAGCCGCCCGGCCGGGTCAGCGATTCGGCGGTGATCGGCGCCGGCACCTGGGCCGAGAACGGGGTCTGTGCCATCTCCTGCACGGGGACGGGGGACCTGTTCATCCGCGACGCGACCGCGCGCGCGATCGCCGCCCTGGTCCAATACGGAGGGATGGACTTGGCCGCGGCCAGCGGCGAGGCGCTCGGCCGGATCGCGGCAAACGGCGGGTTCGGCGGCGTCATCGGGATCGACGCCGCGGGCCGCATCGTCGCCGAGCGGCGGGCCGAGCGCATGGCCTGGGCCTCCCTGGTGGAAGGCGAGGAGCCGGCGGCCGAAGGATAAGCCCGCTGGCGCCGCCGGCAATGCCACGCTAAAACCGGCCCATGACGATCACGGCCATCTCCCGCCCGTCGCCCAATTTCGGCGCCCGCGCCCCGGGCGCGGCGATCGACATCCTGCTGCTGCATTACACCGGCATGCGGAGCGCCGAGGAGGCTCTGGCGCGGCTGACCGATCCCGAGGCCGCGGTCAGCGCCCATTATGTGATCGACGAGGACGGCACCGTTTTCGCCCTGGTCGCCGAGGAGGCCCGCGCCTGGCACGCGGGCGCGGCGTCCTGGGCCGGGGAGCGGGACGTCAATTCCCGCGCCGTCGGCATCGAACTGGTCAATCCCGGCCATGAATTCGGCTACCGGGATTTTCCCGAAGTTCAGATCGCCGCCCTGATCCCGCTGGCCGCCGACATCCTTGCGCGCCACCCGATCCCCGCCCCCCGCGTGCTCGGCCATTCCGACGTGGCGCCTTTGCGCAAGCAGGACCCCGGCGAGCGCTTTCCCTGGCAGCGGCTGGCGGCGGCGGGGATCGGCCTCTATCCGCCGGCCGGCCTCGCGCCCGGCGATGCGGCGCCCGACCCCGCGGCGTTCGCCCGCGATCTGGCGCGCTTCGGCTACGGCGCAGCCGATGGCACCGAGGCCGAGGCGGCGGTCACCGCCTTCCGCCGCCATTTCCGGCCCGATCGCCTGGACGGGCCCCTCGACGGGATCGACCGCGCACGCCTCGACTGGCTGCTTTCGGCGCAAGCCCGCGGTTGACCGCGGCGCCGTTCGGCCCCACATTTAGCCCGTGCCAGACGGCCGGATGGCCGCTCCCCGGTCAGCGCAAGCCCGGGGGGAGGAAAGTCCGGGCTCCACGGGAACACGGTGCCGGGTAACGCCCGGCGGGGGCGACCCTAGGGAAAGTGCCACAGAAAGCAAACCGCCCGGCGTGCCGGGTAAGGGTGAAAGGGTGCGGTAAGAGCGCACCGCGCAAGCGGCAACGGTTGCGGCACGGCAAACCCCACCGGGAGCAAGATCAAATAGGGACCCACGCCTTCGGGCAGGCGAGTTTCCGCGCCGGGTCCGGGTAGGTCGCGCGAGGCGCCCGGTGACGGGCGTCCTAGATGAATGGCCATCGCCCCGCGGCTCCGGCCCGGGGGACAGAACCCGGCTTACAGGCCGTCTGGCGCCCTTGCGATACCGCCGCCCCCGGGCCGGCGTGCGCCCTGACCGGTTTCCCGGGGGGACGGCGCGCTTGCGCGGATTCCCAGAAAACACCACCAAGCGAACACACTCACGCCCCAATCGCCACCGAGAGTGGCGTCGCAGCGGGCGGCATGCCGGCAAAAAAATTCCGCAAATCGCGACAAAGTTTTGCCGGCGTTAACCCTTTGTTAACCAAGTAAATCCTATTAATTTCCGTTGACGCCCATGATATCCCATGATATCCCAGAATTTCCCATTATGGGCGGGGCGGAGCGAGCGCCTTTGGGGGATGACGGGCCAGCCAGGGTCGGCCGGCTCGTGAAGCTGGGAGACGAAGATTTTTTTAGGGGCCGTGGATGGCTTTGTTCCTATCCACTTTCATCAACAAGGTCGATCGCAAGGGGCGGGTTTCCGTGCCGGCACCGTTTCGCGCCGCCGTCGCCGATCAGTCCTTCAAGGGCATCGTCGCCTTTCGCTCCTACCGCGAAGCGGCGATCGAGGCCTGCGCCATCGACCGCATGGAGCGCCTGTCGGAAAGCGTCGACGCCCTGGACCAGTTTTCCGAGGAACAGGATGACTTCGCCTCGACCATTTTCGCCGACGCCCATCAGCTGCCGATCGACGGTGACGGCCGCATCATCCTGCCTTCGGCCCTCGTCGAGCATGCGGGGATCACCGATGCCGCCGCTTTCGTCGGCCGTGGCGGCACCTTCCAGATCTGGGATCCGCAAGCCTTCGAGCGGCACCAGGCCGAGGCCCGCACCCGGGTGGGCCGGCGCGCCGCGACGCTCAGGCTCGCGCCCCGCGGCGGCAGCCAGTGAGGCCCCCCGATGACGCCGCCGACCGCCCATTCCGTGCCTGCGTCGCGCTCCGGCGCCGCGCCCGGCCACCTGCCGGTGATGTGCGATGAAGCCCTGGCCGATCTCGCGCCTGCCGACGGCGAGGTCTTCGTCGACGCCACGTTCGGCGGCGGCGGCTTCAGCCGCGCCATTCTGGAAGCCGCGGACTGCACCGTCTGGGCCATCGACCGCGATCCCGATGCGGTCGCCCGGGGCGCCCGCCTGGCGGCCGCCTTCAAGGGCCGGCTCACGATCCTCGAAGGACGTTTCGGCGACATGGTCGAGGTGCTGGGCGCCCACGGCATCACCCAGGTGGATGGAATCGTCCTCGATCTCGGCGTCTCCTCGTTCCAGTTGGACACGCCCGCGCGCGGGTTTTCATTCCAGAGCGAGGGGCCGCTCGACATGCGCATGGACGCATCCGGGCCTAGCGCCGCCGACGCCGTCAATTCGCTGTCCGAACGGGAGCTTGCCCGCATCATCTTTGAGTTCGGCGAAGAACGCCTGTCCCGCGCGGTCGCCCGCGCCATCGTCGCCGCCCGCGCCGAGGGTCCGATCGAAACCACCCAGGCGCTGGCCGCAATCGTCAGGCGCGCGGTCGCCCGGCGCGTCGGCCGCGGCAAAGGCGGAAGCGGCCGCCTCGATCCCGCGACCCGCACCTTCCAGGCGCTCCGCATCCATGTCAATGACGAGCTCGGCGAGCTCGACCGCGGCCTTGCCGCCGCCGAAGCCCTGCTCAAGCCGGGCGGCCGTCTCGTCGTCATCTCCTTTCATTCCCTTGAGGACCGCAGCGTTAAGTCCTTCTTCTCTGCCCGCTGCGGTTCTAGGGCGCGGCCCTCGCGCCATCAGCCGTCCCTTTCCTCCCGGGGGACCGCGCGAGAGGCCGCGCCCACTTTCCGTTTGCTGCACCGTGGCATGGTCAAACCCGGGGCGGCCGAGATCGCCCGCAACCCTCGGGCCCGCTCGGCCCGCCTGCGCGCCGCCGTGCGCACCGAGGCGCCGGTGGAGACCGCTCCATGAGGGGGCGCGTGACGCTCTTTTGGGTCCTCCTCGCCGCCGTCGCCGGCTTCGGTCTTTTTCACGTCAAATACCGTGTGCAGACGCTCGAGGATGACCTCAGGCGCCTGAATGCGGCGATCACCGAGGAGCAGGAACAGCTCCACGTCCTTCGCGCCGAATGGGCCTACCTCAACCGGCCCGACCGGCTGCAGGAGCTGAGTGAACGCCACCTCGCCCTGCGCCCGCTGAGAGCCGAGCAGATCGGCGCCATTGATTCCCTGCCCGAGGCCGCGGCGGCGGACGGGCCATCGCCGCTTCGAGTGTCCCCCAAATGACGCCAAAGCCCATCGCAACGGCCAATCTCGACGGCACCGCCAAGCAGGCCCTGGAAACCGGCCGCACCCGGCTCCTCGTCGGCGGCGCCCTCTTCGCCGTCGCCTTCAGCGCCATCGCCTTCCGGCTGGCCGACGTTTCGGTGGTCAAACCGGCGGGAGAGCCCAATATCACCGCCAGCAGGGGCGTCCCGGCCTTCACCGCCGGGCGCGCCGACATCGTCGACCGCAACGGGCTGGTCCTGGCCACGTCCCTCAACACCGCCTCGCTTTACGCCAATCCGCAACACGTATTGGACGCCCGCGAGGCCGCCGAGCGGCTCAGCCGTATCCTGCCCGAGCTGCGCCCGGCGGAACTCGTCAGCAAGCTGACCTCCGGACGCTCCTTCGTCTGGATCAAGCGGCACCTGACGCCGCGCCAGCATTACGCGGTGAACCGCCTGGGCGTGCCGGGGCTCTATTTCCAGCGGGAAGAACGGCGGGTGTATCCCCAGGGCCGGCTGTTCTCGCACCTGATCGGTTTCGCCGGCACCGACGGCATCGGCCTCGCCGGCCTGGAAAAGAAGTTCAACGACACCCTGCGCGCGGGCGCCAAGCCGTTGGCGCTGTCGGTCGACAGCCGAATCCAGCACATTCTTCGTCAAGAACTTGTCGCGACCAAGGCCAGGTTCCGCGCCACCGGCGCCGCCGGCGTGGTGATGGATGTCGACAGTGGCGAGATCATCGCCATGGCCTCCCTGCCCGACTTCGACCCCAACCTGCCCGACCGCTCGCCGGCCAAGGCGCGGTTCAACCGGGCCACCTTGGGCGTCTATGAAATGGGCTCGACCTTCAAGATCTTCACCACCGCCATGGCACTCGATTCGGGGGCCGTGCGCATGACCGGCGGCTTCGACGCGTCGCGCCCGATTCGCATCGCCCGCTTCCGCATCAGCGATTACCACGGCAAGAACCGGTGGCTGAGCGTGCCCGAAATCTTCATGTATTCCTCCAACATCGGCTCGGCCAAAATGGCCCTGGCGGTGGGGACCCGGGCTCAGCGCGACTATCTTGACCGCCTCGGCCTGCTGACGGCGCCGCGGCTCGAGGTGCCCGAGGTGGGCACCCCTCTGGTGCCCGCGCGGTGGCGCCAGATCAACACCATGACCATCGCCTACGGGCACGGTATCGCCGTCAGCCCGGTGCAGATCGCCGAGGCGGTGGCGGCGGTGGTCAACGGCGGCTGGCGGCGCCCGGCGACGGTCATCAAGCCGCTCGACGGCGAACGCGCCCAAGGCCGTCGCGTGCTCAGGCGGCAGACGTCGGCCAACATGCGCAAGTTGCTCAGGCTGGCTGTCACCGGCGGCACCGGACGTCAGGGCGAGGCGCAGGGATACCTGGTCGGCGGCAAGACCGGCACGGCCGAGAAGATCGGCGGCCAGGGCTACCGCGACAAGGCCCTGATATCGTCTTTCGTCGGCGTTTTTCCGATTCACGCGCCCCGATACGTGGTCCTGGTCGTGGTCGACGAGCCCCACGGCAACAAGCGCACCCACGGCTACGCCACCGGCGGTTGGGTCGCCGCCCCCGCGGTGAGCCGATTGATCAGCAGGGCCGGCCCCCTGTTGGGGATCGCACCGATCGACGAGGACGCCCAGGCGGTCCAGCGGGCCCTCAGGATTCGCATTCCCACGGCCGCCCGCGGAAGGCGGGGACACGACGTTGCGTCTTTTTGATCTGATCGGCGATGAGGGCAGTGAATTGGCAGAAAACAGGGCACTGAAGAACGTCGAGGTCACCGGCCTCACCGCCGATTCGCGCAAGACCCAGCCCGGCAATCTGTTCGCCGCGCTGCCCGGAACGCGCCACGACGGCCGCGATTTCATCGGCGACGCCCTGGCCCGCGGGGCCGGCGCCGTCCTGGCGCCGCGCGGCACCGTCCTGCCCGACGACGCCGTCGACGTCCCCCTGATCGCAGACGACGAACCGGCGCGGCGCTTCGCCCTCATGGCGGCGCGCTTTTACGTCGCCCAGCCCGACGTGGTGACCGCCGTTACCGGCACCAACGGCAAGACCTCGGTGGCGTCTTTCCTGCGCCAGATCTGGGCCCATGGCGGCCTGGCGGCGGCGAGCTTGGGGACCCTCGGCCTCAGCGCGCTCGGCCGCGACGAGCCGGGGGCACTGACCACGCCCGACCCGGTGATGCTGCACCGGACCTTGGCCGAGCTCGCCGGTAGCGGAATCAGCCATCTGGTGCTGGAAGCCTCCTCCCACGGGATCGAGCAGTTTCGCCTCGACGGCGTGCGCCTGCAGGCCGCAGCGTTCACCAATCTCAGCCGCGATCATCTCGACTATCACGGCAGCGAAGAGGCCTATTTCGCCGCCAAGGCGCAGCTTTTCTCCCGCATCCGGCCCGAGGGCGCCATGGCCGTGCTGAATGCCGATGTGCCGGAATTCATGGCGCTTGCGGCGATCGCCGAGGCGCGGCGCCAGCGCATCATCTCCTATGGCGTGAACGGCGAGGCGGTCCGCGTCAAGCGCGGCCGCGCCGAGGGGCTCGGCCAATTGGTCACCTTCGAAATCGCCGGCCGCACCGGCGACGTTCACCTGCCCCTGGTCGGCGCCTTTCAGATCGCCAACGTCGCCTGCGCCATCGGCCTGTTCGTCGCGGCCGGCGGGGAAGCGGGCGCGGCCTTGGACGCGGTATCCGAGCTCCGCGGGGCGCCGGGACGGATGGAGCACATCGGCGATCGCGCCAACGGCGCCGCGGTTTTCGTCGACTACGCCCATACCCCCGACGCCCTGGCCAACGCGCTGGCGGCGCTCAGGCCCCACACCAAATCCGAGCTCGCCGTGGTGTTCGGCTGCGGCGGCGACCGCGACCGCGGCAAGCGCCCGGTGATGGGCCGCATTGCCGCCGAGGCCGCCGACCGGGTGATCGTCACCGACGACAACCCGCGCGGCGAGGACGCCGCCGCCATTCGCCGCGAGATCCTCGCCGGCATCGCCGCCCGCGGCAAGGTGCGGGAGATCGCGGACCGGGGCGAGGCGATTCGCGACGCCATTTCCGGGCTCGGGCCAGGAGACCTCCTGGTTGTTGCCGGCAAGGGCCACGAAACGGGACAGATCGTCGGCGACACGGTGCTGCCCTTCGACGACCGGCGAGAGGTCGCCGACGCCCTGGCGGCGGAAAGGGGTGCGCCATGACCCGGCCGCCGAAGACCGCGACGCCGCTGTGGACCGCGGCGGAGGCCGAGGCCGCCACCGGAGGACACTCCACGGCGCCCTGGCAGGCGAGCGGGGTATCGATCGACACCCGCAGCATCAAACCGGGCGACCTCTTCATCGCCATCCGGGGCGAGCGCTACGACGCCCATGATTTCCTCCGCGATGCCTTCGCCAGGGGCGCCGCCGCCGCGATGGTGAGCCGCATCCCCCGCGACCATGGCCGCACTCATCCCCTGCTGATCGTCGACGACACCTATGCCGGCCTCAGGAGCCTGGCCCGGGCCGCGCGCAAGCGCACCGGCGCCCGCGTCATCGCCATCACCGGCAGCGTCGGCAAGACCAGCACCAAGGAGGCCATGGCCGCCGCGCTTGCGCCCTTGGGCCGGGTCAGCGCCAGCAAAGGCAATCTCAACAACCGATGGGGGGTGCCGCTGTCGCTCGCCCGCATGCCCGCCGACACCGACTACGGCGTCTTCGAGGTGGCGATGAACCACGCCGGCGAGATCACGCCGCTGACGCGCATGGTCCGGCCCCACATCGCCATCATCACCACGGTGGACGCGGTCCATCTGGAATTTTTCGATTCGGTCGAGGACATCGCCCTGGCCAAGGCCGAGATCTTCGACGGCCTCGACCTCAGCGGTATCGCCGTGCTCAACGCCGACAATCCCTATTTCGAGCTGCTCTCGGCCGAGGCCCGGTCTCGGGGCATAACCACCATCTTCAGCTTCGGCGAAAACGAAGGTGCCGACGTTCGGCTGACGGGGTTTCAGCCCAACGGCCATTCTCGGGTCTCCTGCGAGGTGCTCGGCGAAAAGATCGATTTCACTCTCGCCCTGCCCGGCCGCCATTCGGCCCAGAACGCGATGGCCGTTCTCGCCGCCGTGCGGGCGCTCGGCGGCGACCTGGCGGCGGCGGCGGCGGCGTTGGGCACCATGGAGACGCCGGAAGGGCGCGGCGCCCGCGCCATGATCGAACTGCCCCGCGGCGGCACCGCCACGATCATCGACGATTCCTACAATGCCGCGCCGACCTCCATGCGGGCGGCGTTCCACGTCCTCGAGGAGGCCACGCCCGGCGAGGGCGGGCGCCGCATCGCCGTCCTCGGCGACATGCTCGAGTTGGGCCCCGGCTCGGCCCGGGCCCATGAGGAACTGGCCGAGGACCTGCTCGCGGCCAAGGTCGATCTGGTGCTGACCACCGGCGCCAACATGATCCACCTGGACGACACCCTGCCGCGCAGCAAGCGGGGCGGCCACACCAACGAGGCGGCGGGCCTGATCCCGCTTTTGCGCCGGGTTTTGCGCCCCGGTGACGTGGTGCTGGTCAAGGCATCCCACAACCAGAACCTGGGCCAGGTGGTCGATGCGCTGCTGGCCCGAGGCGGCGGCGCCCGAAGTGGCGGTGTTCGAGGCCGCGGTGCCCGAACCGTCGCGAAGGACGGCTGAGGGAGGCGGGCGATGCTCTACAACCTGCTGCCCCCGCTGGCCGAAGATATCGGGATCTTCAATCTGTTCCGCTACCTCACCTTTCGCACCGGCGGTGCGGTGATGACCGCGCTGGTGGTCTGCTTCCTCTGCGGCGGCCCGGTGATCCGTTGGCTCAAGGCGGGCCAGCGGGGCGGGCAGCCGATCCGCGAGGACGGGCCCGAAAGCCATCTCCTGACCAAGAAGGGGACCCCCACCATGGGCGGCTTCATCATCCTTCTCGGTCTCACCGTCTCGACCCTGCTGTGGGCGGACCTCAGCAACCGCTACGTCTGGGCGGTCTTGCTGGTGACCATCGGTTTCGGGGCGATCGGCTTCGCCGACGATTACCTGAAGCTGACCCGCATGAGCCACCGCGGGTTGCCCGGCAAGGTGCGGCTCGGGCTCGAGGTGCTGGTCGCCCTGATCGCGGCGCTGTGGATCATGCAGATCACCCGGGACCCGCTGTCCACCTCCCTCGCCGTGCCGTTCTTCAAGAACGTCCTGATCAATCTCGGCTGGTTCTTCCCGGTCTTCGCCGTCATCGTCATGGTCGGCGCCTCCAACGCCGTCAACCTGACCGACGGGCTCGACGGCCTCGCCATCGTGCCGGTGATGATCGTCGCCGCCTGCTTCGCCCTGATCGCCTATCTCGTGGGCAATGCGGTGTTCTCCAACTATCTGCAGATCCATTTCGTCCCCGGCAGCGGAGAGCTGGCGGTTTTCTGCGGCGCCCTGGTCGGCGCCTCCCTCGGATTTCTGTGGTTCAACGCGCCGCCGGCGATGGTGTTCATGGGCGATACCGGGGCGCTGTCGGTGGGCGGGGCGATCGGCGCCATCAGCGTCATCGCCAAGCACGAGCTGGTGCTGGTCATCATCGGCGGATTGTTCGTGCTCGAGACCGTATCGGTCATCGTCCAGGTGATTTCGTTCAAACTGACCGGGCGGCGGGTCTTCCGCATGGCGCCCCTGCACCACCATTTCGAACAGAAGGGCTGGGCCGAGCCGACCATCGTCATCCGCTTCTGGATCATCGCCATGGTGCTGGCGCTGATCGGGCTCTCGACCCTGAAGCTGAGGTGAGGTGAGCGGCCGATGATCCATCTCCCCGGCATCTCAGGCGCGACCTTCGCGGTCATGGGGTTGGGCGCATCGGGCCTCGCCGCCGCCGAGGCGCTGCTCGCCTCGGGCGCCCATGTTGCCGCCTGGGACGACGATGCCGACCGGCGCCGCCAGGCCGAGGCCCTCGGCACGTCGATCCGCGATCTTGCCGAGGACGGGCTCGCCGACGCCCAAGCCCTGGTCCTCAGCCCCGGCATTCCCCATACCCTGCCCGCGCCCCACCCCGTCGCCGTCCGCGCACGCCAGAACGGCATCCCGATCATCTGCGACGTCGAACTGCTGCTGCGCGCGAAACCCGCGGCGCGATTCATCGGCGTCACCGGCACCAACGGCAAATCGACGGTGACGGCCCTGATCGGTCACATCCTGCACGGCGCCGGGGTCGCTGCGGCGGTGGGCGGCAATCTCGGCCCCGCGGCCCTGGCCCTGGCCGATCTCGAGGCCGGCGCGTACTACGTCCTGGAGCTTTCCAGCTATCAACTGGAGCGCATCGCCACGGCCGCCTTCGATATCGCGCTGCTGCTCAACATCAGCCCCGACCATCTCGATCGCCATGGCGGCATCGACGGCTATGTCGCCGCCAAGGAGGGCCTGTTCGAGCTGACGCGGCCCGGCGCCATTGCGGTGATCGGTGCCGACGACGACCATTGCCGCGCGATGGAAATGCGCCTGCGCGCCCGCGCCGACCTCAAGGTCATTCCGGTATCCGGCAGCACCCCGGTCCCCGGCGGCGTCTGGGTCGAAGGCGGGCACCTGATCGACGGGCGGGGCGAAACCGCGCGCCTGGTCGCCGACCTCTCCCGCGCTCTCGCGCTGCCCGGCACCCACAACGCGCAGAACGCGGCGGCCGCCGCCGCGGTGGCGCTCAGCGCCGGGGTCCAGGCCGAACGCATCGCCGAAAGCCTGCTCACCTATCCCGGCCTGCCCCATCGCCAGGAGACCCTGCGGCGGATCGCCAACGTCACCTACGTCAACGATTCCAAGGCCACCAACCCGGAGGCGGCGCTCAGCGCCATCGCCTGCTACGAAAACGTGTTCTGGATCGCCGGCGGCCGCTCCAAGGATGGCGGCTTCGTGGAATTGACGCGGGCCCGTCACAACGAATTGGCCCATGTCCGCCACGCCTTCCTGATCGGCGAGGCGGCCGAGGAAATCGCCGAGGCCCTGGCCGATGCGGTGCCCCATACCATATCCGGCACCCTCGATGCCGCGGTCGCGGCGGCCCATGAAGCCGCGCAACGCGCCGCCGCGGACGGCCTTGGCGGCGTCGTTCTGCTGTCCCCGGCCTGCGCCTCCTTCGACCAGTTCGCCAATTTCGAGGAGCGCGGCGCGGCCTTCGGCGCCGCCGTCGCCCGCCTTGGGAGCGGGGCGCCATGATCGGCTTCGCCCGCACCGATACCTCGATCATGGCCACCTGGTGGTGGACCGTGGACCGCTGGTCGCTGCTGGCCCTAGCCGCCTTGACGGGGTTCGGCGTGCTGCTGACCCTGGCCGCCTCCCCCGCCGTCGCCGAGCGCATCGGCTACGATTCCTACTTCTTCGTCAGGCGCCAGTTGATCTACCTGGCCCCGGCCCTGGCGGCGCTCGCGGCCTGCTCGCTGATGGAGCCCAAAGGGGTGCGGCGCATCGGGGTCGCCCTGTTCCTCGTCAGCGTCGTATTGATGGTCCTGACCCTGGTCTTGGGGCCGGAGATCAAGGGCGCCCGTCGCTGGATCACCATCGGCGGCCTTTCGCTGCAACCCTCGGAACTGATGAAGCCGGGCTTTGCCATCGCCGTCGCCTGGATGATGAGCGCCGCCAAGGGCGCGGACGAATTTCCCGGTCTGATCATCGCCTTCGGCATTTACGCCATCGCCGTGCTTCTGCTCGTCCTGCAGCCGGACATGGGCATGGTGGCGCTGATCACCGCCATGTTCTTCGCCCAGTTCTTCGTCGCCGGAATGCCGCTCTATTGGATCGGCGCCGGCGGCGCCATGGCCGCCGGGGGCGCGGTCCTGGCCTATCTCTATCTGCCCCATGTCACCAGCCGCGTCGACCGCTTCCTCGACCCCACCGCCGGCGACAGCTATCAGGTGGCCACCGGGCTGGAGGCCTTCATGAACGGAGGCCTGCTGGGGCGCGGACCCGGGGAAGGCACGATCAAGGAGGTGCTGCCCGACGCCCATTCCGATTTCATCTTCGCCGTCGCCGGCGAGGAGCTTGGCCTACTGGCCTGTCTCCTGATCGTCGCCCTGTTCGCCTTCATCGTGTTGCGCGGCATTTCCCGCAGCTTCGACAGCCAGAACCTGTTCGTGCTTCTGGCGGTGACCGGGCTGATCACCCAGTTCGGCCTGCAGGCGCTCATTCACATGGCCTCGACCCTCAACCTGATGCCCGCCAAAGGCATGACCCTGCCGTTCATTTCCTATGGCGGGTCCTCGCTGATCGGCGTCGCCATCACCATGGGCATGGTCCTTGCGCTGACCCGCAAACGGATCGGCCTCAGGGGGATGTGACGATGGCGGCGAACGGTTCGACCCAGATCAATCCCATCGTCCTGGTGGCGGGCGGAACCGGCGGCCATGTCTTTCCCGCCGAAGCCCTGGCCAGCGAATTGCGCGCCAGCGGCCATACCCTGGCGCTGCTCACCGATAGCCGGGGCACGGCGTGGACAGGGGCGCTCGGGGATGTCGCCACCCACGCCATCCGCGCCGGGCGCGTGACCGGCGTGTCCCTGGGCCAGCGCATCAAGGGCGCCCTCGACCTCGCCCTCGGCGCGGTGCAATCGCGCACGCTGTTGCGGCGACTGGCGCCGTCGGTGGTGGTCGGCTTCGGCGGCTACACCTCGGTGCCCGCGATCATCGCGGCGACGAGCCTGAGATACCCCACCCTGGTGCACGAGCAGAACGCCCTGCTGGGCCGCGCCAACCGCCTGCTCGCCCCACGGGTCACCGCGATCGCCACCTCCTTCCCAGAGGTCCTGCGGCTGCGCCCGGAAGACCGCCATAAGGTGGTGCTGACCGGCAATCCGGTGCGCCCCGCGATCCGCCAGCTTCGCGACCGCCCCTACCAGGAGCCCGCGCGCGGCGGCGATATCCGGCTGCTGGTTACCGGCGGCAGCCAGGGGGCACGGATCTTCTCCCAGGTGGTGCCGGAGGCCATGGCGCGGCTTGCCGACGACGTGCGCGGGCGGGTGCGCCTGTCCCAGCAGTGCCGGCCCGAGGACCTCGAGGGGGTCGCCACGCGTTACCGCCGCATGGGCCTGCGTGCCGATGTGGCGCCGTTCTTCGACGATCTCGCCCGGCGTCTGGACGAGGCCCATCTGGTGGTCTGCCGCGCCGGCGCCTCCACGGTCGCCGAGCTGACCGCCGCCGGGCGGCCGGCGATCCTGGTCCCCTACGCCCACGCCGCCGACGATCATCAGACCGTGAACGCCCAGGCCGTGGCCGATGCCCACGCCGCCGATGCGATCGCCGAAGCCGATTTCACGCCCGAGGTTCTGGTCGCCCGGCTCAAGCTGCTGCTGGGCCAACCGGGAACCCTCGCGGCCATGGCCGCCGCCGCCCGCGGCGCCGGACATGACGACGCCGCCGCCAACCTGGCCCGGTTGACGATCCGCTTGATCGCCTCCAACGACGCCGACGGCAACGGACGGAGAGCCGCATGAGAGCCCTTCCGCTGACCATCGGCACCATCCATTTCGTCGGCATCGGCGGCATCGGCATGAGCGGGATCGCCGAAATCCTGCACAATCTCGGCTACCGGGTGCAGGGCTCGGACGTGTCCGAAAATCCCAATGTGCGGCGGCTCAAGGACATCGGCATCACCGTCCATGTCGGCCACGTCGAAAGCAACCTCGGCGATGCCCAGGTGGTGGTGGTGTCCTCGGCGATCCCTCGCGACAACCCCGAGGTGGCGGAGGCCCGGGCGCGCCTGATCCCGGTGGTGCGCCGGGCGGAAATGCTGGCCGAGCTGATGCATCTCAAATGGTCGGTCGCGGTCGGCGGCACCCACGGCAAGACCACCACGACCTCCCTGATCGCGGCGATGTTCGACCAGGCGGGGCTCGATCCCACCGTGATCAACGGCGGCATCCTCAACGCTTACGGCTCCAACGCGCGGCTCGGCGCCGGCGACTGGATGGTGGTGGAGGCCGACGAATCCGACGGCACCTTCACCAAGCTGCCCGCGACCATCGCCGTGGTCACCAACATCGACCCGGAGCATCTCGACTTCTATGGCGATTTCGACGCCTTGCGGGCGGCCTTCGTCTCCTTCGTGCAGAACATCCCGTTCTATGGCTTTGCCGCTTTGTGCATCGATCACGGCGAGGTCCAGGCGATGATCCCCAAGGTCGCCGACCGCAAGCTGCTGACCTATGGAATGTCGCCCCAGGCCGATATCCGCGCCGTCAACGTCGAAAGCGGCGCCGGCCAGGTCCGTTTCGATACCATCCTCACCCCCAGGGCATCGGACGACCCGCGGACCCTGAAGGGCCTGACGCTGCCGATGCTGGGCGGGCACAACGTCCAGAACGCCCTGGCCGCGATCACCGTCGCCCAGGAAATGGGGATCGACGACGACACCATCCGCACCGCCCTCGGCGGTTTCAAGGGCGTCAAGCGCCGCTTCACCAAGACCGGCGAGTGGGGCGGCGTCACCATCATCGACGATTACGGCCACCACCCGGTGGAGATCGCCGCCGTCCTGCGCGGCGCCCGGGACGCGGCGCGCGGACAGATCATCGCCGTCGTTCAGCCCCACCGCTATTCGCGCCTCAAGGCGCTATTCGAGGAATTCTGCACCTGTTTCAACGACGCCGATGCGGTGATCGTCGCCGACGTTTACCCGGCCGGCGAGACTCCCATCATCGGCATCGACCGGGACCGCCTGGCGGACGGTATCCGCGGCCACGGACACCGCAACGTGATCGCCCTGGATACGCCGGACGACCTGCCCCGGATTGTCCGCGACCTCGCCGAGCCGGGCGACCTGGTGGTGTGTCTCGGCGCCGGGTCGATCACCGCCTGGGCCCAGGATCTGCCCCGGGCCCTGAACGCCCTGGCGCGCGACGAGGACGGCCGGCGCGGCAACGGCACCATCGGCGAGGAGGGCCCGTCATGATGGCGGCGCGACGGACAACGGAGCGGCTGATCGACCGCCTGCCGCCGGTGCGCGGCCGCTACCGGGAGAACGCCGATCTCGGCCGCATCACCTGGTTCCGCGTCGGCGGCCCGGCCGAGGTCATGTTCCGGCCGGCCGACGCCGAGGACCTCGCCGGCTTTCTCGCGGCGCGGCCCGAAGGCGTGCCGGTGACGGTGATCGGGGTCGGCTCCAATCTCCTGGTGCGGGATGGCGGTGTGCCCGGCGTGGTCATCCGCCTGGGACGCGAATTCGCCAAGATCGAGATCGACGGCGTCGAGGTTCGCGCCGGCGCCGGGGCGCTGGATTCCGCCGTCGCCAAGGCCAGCGCCGCGGCCTCGATCGCCGGTCTCGAGTTCCTTGCCGGCATTCCGGGCACCATCGGCGGCGCGCTGCGGATGAACGGCGGCGCCTATGGCCGGGAGATGAAGGACGTGGTGATCGCCGCCGAGGCGGTGGCCCCCGACGGCAGCGTCCACGACCTTTCCCCGGCGGCGCTGGGGTTTTCCTACCGCGGCTCGGCCATCGCCGAAGATTGGATCTTCACCGCCGCCCGCCTTCGCGGCAGCCGGGGCGAAGGGCAGGACATCGCCCGCCGCATCGCCGAGATTCAGGCGGCCCGGGCGGAGACGCAGCCGGTGCGTGCGCGCACCGGCGGCTCCACCTTCCGCAACCCCGGCGGTCCCAGCGGCACGCCCAAGGCTTGGGAGTTGATCGAGCGCGCCGGATGCCGGGGGCTCGTTCGCGGCGGCGCCCGGGTCTCGGAGCAGCACTGCAACTTCCTGATCAACGACGGCACGGCGACCGCCGCCGACATCGAGGCCCTGGGCGAGGAGGTCCGGCGCCGGGTCAAGGAGTCGACCGGGGCAAGCCTCGAGTGGGAGATTCGGCGCATCGGCATACCGGCCAAGAACGGCCCCGCCGCCGTCCAAGGAGCGGGATCATGAGCGCGCCCGCGGCCAATAAGGCGCTTCACGTCGCCGTGCTGATGGGCGGTCCGTCCGCCGAACGCGAGGTTTCCCTGGTCTCCGGCGCCGCCTGTGCCGAGGCCCTGCGCGAGCTCGGCCACCGCGTGACGGAGGTTGACGTCACCCGCGACATCGGGGCCGCCTTGTCCGCCCTCGAACCGCGCCCCGACGTCGTCTTCAATGCCCTGCACGGCCGCTACGGCGAGGACGGCTGCATCCAGGGCCTGCTCGAATATCTCGGCATCCCCTACACCCATTCCGGCGTGCTGGCCTCGGCGCTCGCCATGGACAAGCCCGTCGCCCGCCGGCTGTTCATGGACGCCGGACTGAACTGCGCGGAGGGCCGCACCGCCCGCCGGGACGAGGTCATCGAGGGCCGCGTCATGGAGCCCCCTTTCGTGGTCAAGCCGTTGAACGAAGGCTCCAGCGTCGGCGTACACATCGTTACCGAGGGCGACAGCCTGCCGCCGCTTTCCGCCGATTGGCCATACGGGGACGTGGTGCTGGTCGAGCGCTATATCCCCGGCCGCGAGATCCACGTCGCGGTGATGGGGGATCGTGCGCTGGGCGCCATCGAAATCAGGCCCCAGGGGCAGTTTTACGACTACCAGGCGAAATACACCGAGGGCATGGCCGAGCACCTGATGCCCGCGCCCCTGCCCGAGGACGACTACACCGAAGCCATGGAGGTGGGACGCCGGGCCCACGCCACCCTCGGCTGCCGCGGGGTTTCGCGCACCGATCTCAGATACGACGACACCGGCCCCGGCGCCGCCCTGTTCTACGTGCTCGAGGTCAACACCCAACCGGGCATGACCCCGCTCTCCCTGGTGCCGGAGATCGCCGCCCACGCGGGCATCGCCTTCAACGATCTGGTGGCCTGGATGGTGGAGGACGCGTCATGCCCGCGGTGAAGCGCAAAGCGCGCCCCGGTGCGGCCCGCAATCGCCGCAAGCGCGCCCCGGTGCGCGCGGCGAGAACGGTGCTGCGCATCGTTCTGCCGGTGGCGGCGGTCGCCGCCGTGGGCGGCGCCGGCCTGTGGCTCGCCGTCAGCGACGAGGGCACACGGCTGATCGCCGGGGCAGGAGAAAAAGCGCTGGACCTCAGCGCGCGCGCCGGACTGAGGGTCGATCACGTTCTCGTCTCCGGGCGCCAGCGCGTTTCCAAGCGGGACGTCGAGCGCGCCTTGGGGGCTCGGCGCGGCATGCCGATCGTCGCCTTCGATCCTTACGCGGCGAAAGCGCGGCTGGAGAAGCTCGCCTGGGTTCGCCGGGCAACGGTCGAACGGCGGCTGCCCGATACCATCTTCATCCGCATCGATGAACGGCGCCCCTTGGCGCTCTGGCAGCTCAAGGGCAAGCTCGCGCTGATCGACGGCGAGGGCGCGGTGATCACCCGGTCGAAGCTGGCGCGCTACCGCCACATGCCCCTGGTGGTCGGCGCCGGTGCGGCGCCGAAGGCCGCCGCCATCATCGGCAACCTGCGCGCCCATCCCCGCGTCGGCCGCCTCGTCGGCGCCATCGTGCGAGTCGGCGAGCGGCGCTGGGACCTCAAATTCAAGAACGGCATCGTCGCGCGCCTGCCCGAACGCGGCACCGCCCGGGCGCTAGCCACCCTCGATCGTCTGATCCAACGCGAACGCATCCTCAAGCGCGGCGTCGTCGCCATCGACCTGCGCTTTGCGGATCGGCTGGTGGTGCGCACGGTGGCGCCGGTGGAGCCCGGCGCCAAGGCGCCGGAGGACCGGCACCGGCCGCATCGCAATGGGCCGAGCAAGGATACCTAGGGGGAATTGGGGGAATGAAGCCGCGCCTGACCAAGACCCGCAACGGGCTGATCGCCGCCCTCGATATCGGCACCTCGAAGATCGCCTGTTTCATCGCCCGCATCGAATCCGGCAATGCGCTGCGCGTGCTGGGGATCGGTCACCATGCCTCGGACGGCGTGCGCTGCGGCATGATCACCGATGTGGAAGCCGCCGAGACGGCCATCCTCGCCACCGTACACGCGGCCGAACAGATGGCCGGCGAATCGATCAATGAGGTCATCGTCAACCTGTCCGGCGGCGCCCCCAGCTCCGACGTGCTGCATTACGACGTCTCCATCGCCGGCCATGAGGTGGGCGACAGTGACGTCCGCAAGGTTCTCGCCCAGGGCCACGCCGCCTGCGCCTCCAGCGACCGGGAACTGATCCACTGCGTGCCGGTCAGCTACTCCATCGATGGCGCCAAGGGCATCCGCGATCCCCGGGGAATGTATGGCGACCGCCTCGGCATCAACATGCATATGGTGACCGCCACCACCGGTGCCGTGCGCACCCTGATCACCGCCCTCGCCCGCTGCCGGCTGGAGGTCTCGGACATCGTCATCGCCCCCTATGCGGCCGGCCTTGCCGCCCTGGTCGAGGACGAGATCAATCTTGGCGCGACCGTCATCGACATGGGCGCCGGCACGACCTCGGTCGCGGTGTTCTACGACGGCCACCTGATCCACGCCGACAGCGTGCCGATCGGCGGCGCTCATGTCACCGCCGACATCGCCCGCGGCCTTTCGACGCCGCTGGCCCATGCCGAACGCATGAAGACGCTCTACGGCAACGCCATGGCGTCGGGCAGCGACGAACGGGAAATGATCGACGTTCCGCTGATGGGCGAGGAAGACCGCAACCAGGCCAATCACGTGCCGCGGTCGATGCTGGTCGGCATCATTCGTCCGCGCCTCGAAGAAACCTTCGAACTGATCCGCGGCCGTCTCGAGGTGACCGGGTACGACAAGATCGCCGGCCGCCGCGTCGTGCTCACCGGTGGCGCCAGTCAGCTGCAAGGTGCCACCGAACTCGCCGGCGACGTCCTCGACAAACAGGTACGTCGGGGTCGGCCGCTGAAAATCATGGGCCTTGCCGATTCCACCGGCGGCCCCGCCTTCGCCACCTGCGCCGGCCTGCTGATCTATGCCGAGCGCCGCCCCGACGAGGCGCCGGCGGCGGCACTCGCCGGAAACCGTCCACCGACAAGGGAACCGAGCGGCCTTATGGGCCGGTTCGGTCTTTGGCTCCGTGAAAACTTCTGACCCCCACCCCGTCCCGCAGAGGGACCGTTTCCATCGCCCGCGGCGGCCAGGTCCGGCCGCCGAGACGGCGCCAACCTTTCACCCGTACCGGATCGAACCGACCATCGCCTGAGGAGGCTCAAATGACCATCAACCTGAAGATGCCGCACCCCGAACCCGACCTCAAGCCACGAATCACCGTGATCGGCGTCGGCGGTGCCGGCGGCAACGCCGTCAACAACATGATCGAGAACAATCTCGACGGCGTGGAGTTCGTCGTCACCAACACCGATGCCCAGGCCCTGACCCAGTCGCGGGCGGAGCGCCAGATTCAGCTCGGCCGCAACATCACCCAGGGTCTCGGCGCCGGATCGCGCCCCGACGTCGGCCGCGCGGCGGCGGAAGAAGCCATCGAGGACATCATCGAACAGGTGGAGCATTCCAACATGGTCTTCATCACCGCCGGCATGGGCGGCGGCACCGGTACCGGCGCCGCCCCGGTGGTCGCCCGCGCCGCCCGAGAGCAGGGGATCCTGACCGTCGGCGTGGTGACGAAGCCGTTCCAGTTCGAGGGGCTCAACCGCATGCGGATCGCCGAGGAAGGGATCGAGGAGCTGCAGCATTTCGTCGACACCTTGATCATCATCCCCAACCAGAACCTGTTCCGCATCGCCAACGAGAAGACCACCTTCGCCCAGGCCTTCGAAATGGCCGATGACGTGCTCTATTCCGGCGTGCGTGGGGTCACCGACCTCATGGTGATGCCGGGGTTGATCAACCTGGACTTTGCCGACGTCCGGCAGGTCATGAGCGAAATGGGCAAGGCGATGATGGGCACCGGCGAGGCCGAGGGCGAAGACCGCGCCATCGCCGCCGCCGAATCGGCGATTTCCAATCCCCTGCTCGACGACGTCTCCATGGAAGGCGCCAGGGGCGTGCTCATCAACATCACCGGCGGTTTCGACATGACCTTGTTCGAGGTCGACGAGGCCGCCAACCGGATCCGCGGCGAAGTGGATGCCGATGCCAACATCATCTTCGGCTCGACCTTCGACGAATCGCTCGACGGCCGCATGCGCATCTCGGTCATCGCCACCGGCATCGAAGCCGAGGCCTCCGCCCATCCCAAACCGCTCAGCCATATCAGCCTGGTGCACGACAACACCTACGGCCGCAAAACCGAGACCGACGCTCCGGCCGCGGGGCCGACGGCGGGGAGCGAACCCGGGAGGGCCGATCCCGGCACCGGCCCCGCCATGACGGCGGAAACGGAAGACGAGGCACCGGTGCTGAACCTCCAGCCGGGCGCGGCCATGGCCCCCGACGATGGGCCTCGACGGCCCGAGGCGCGCGCCGCGGCTCCGACCGCCGGCAGCGAGTCCTTCCTGCCGCCGCCGCCGGTGCGGGTCGCCGACCGGCCCGAGGAGGCCAAGCCTCCCGCCATGGCCAGCCCCAATCCGCTTGCCGAGGCCGATCTGGTGAATGCCGGGATCGCGGCGCCAAAATCCGCGCCGCCGCGCCGCAAAGGCCCGAGCCTGTTCGAGCGCGTCACCGGCACCGGCCGCGCCCGGGCCGGCAAACCCAGCGCCGAAGCGCCGAAGCCGAGGAGCGCGCCGGCCGAGCCCAGCCTGCCATCCGCACCGCGCGCGGCGGTGCCGGAGCCGCTTAGCATGGTGGCGCCCGACCCCGGGGAGAAACCGGCCCTGCCCGAGACACCGGAACCGGGTTCCGAGGTCGATGAAGCGGGCGCGGCGCCGTTCACCGAGGCCAAGCCCGAGGCCCCGGCTGAGGACGCGACGGCATCGGACGCGGGCTCGGGCACGGCGATCCCGCCGGCCCCACCGGCCGAGGCGCCAAAACAAGGCGACCTCGGCGGGCTCGAGCCGAAAGCCGAACTGGACAAGGACGTCCAGGAGGATCTTCTCGAGATTCCCGCCTTCCTGCGCCGACAGGCCAATTGAGGCGGCGGCCTGCAAAACCAGTTGAAAAGGCAACGGAATATGCGTCACAAACTGTAATAATTGTTGATTTGTCGGTTCCGGGGGATGTTGGTAAACGTCCCTCGGAGCATTCGCTTAAGGGGGCGTTCCCGGGATCAAGGCTAGACTTCGACCGGGCGCCGGACCAAGGGGATCGAAAGGCCGACCGGCCGCAGTGGCGTATCGGGAGATTTGAGTTTTTGGACAACCGCGTTTCAGGAGCCGAGTTCTTGTGGGGGACATGGTGGGGGCCATGGAGAACCGGGACCGATCGAGTAGGGGGATGATGAGCTCTTACCTTTCTCAGAAGACTTTGAAGAATGCCATCGGGTGCACCGGCATCGGCCTCCACACCGGAACCAAAGTCTCCATGATGATTCGCCCCGCGGCACCCGACAGCGGCATCCGTTTCAAGCGCACGGACATTTCCGGCGGCCAAGCGGTGATCACCGGCGACTGGCGCAATGTCGTCGAGTCGAAACTGTGCTCGACCATCGCCAATGCGGACGGCATCGAGGTCAAGACTATCGAACATCTGATGGCGGCATTGGCCGGGCTCGAGATCGACAATGCGTTGATCGAGGTCAATGGCCCCGAGATCCCGATCATGGACGGCAGCGCCGCGCCCTTCGTCTTCCTGATCGAATGCGCCGGCATCGAGGAGCAGGACGCCAAGCGGCACGCCGTCAAGGTGTTGAAGCCGGTGACCGTCACTGACGAGTCCTCGGAAGCGGCTTTGCTGCCCTCAGACAGCTTCTCGGTCACCTTTTCTATCGAGTTCGAATCCCCCCTGATCGCGTGCCAGGACCATTTCGTCGAATTCGTCAACGGGACCTTCAAGAGGGAAATCGCCAATGCACGGACGTTCGGCCTCGAACACGAGGTCGCGGCCCTGCGCGCCGGCGGCTTGCTGCTTGGCGGGTCGTTGGATAACGCGGTGGTGGTCAGTGGCGACCGCGTGTTGAACGATTCGGGTTTGCGTTACGGCGACGAATTCGTTCGTCACAAGATTCTCGATTCGGTCGGCGATCTCTATCTCGCCGGCGCCCCCATTCTCGGCCATTTCAAGGGCTCGCGCTCGGGGCATGCCATGAACCATCGGCTGCTCGCGACCCTGTTCGCCGACCCCAAGGCCTGGGCGATGGTGCCGATGCGCCGGGAACCGGCCGGGGATTTCGACCTCGATGCCCCGATCGTAGAGCCCACGGCCCGGGTATCGGCGGGCGCCATCCGCCGCTGATCCGGCCCATCGCCCGGTTCGGCTTGCCGCCGGGCCACCCCCCTATGTTATAGTGCGCGCGTGACGCGGGAGCTTTCCCGCCGCGGCTATTTTGGCAAAGATCATCGATGACTGGGTCCGAGTATTTGTCCTGTTCTCCCGCTTCGGGCGGTGGCGCAAAGGGTTCCGCCGGCTCCTCTCGGCGCGCCTTCCGATGGCTCGCCGTCGTGGCCCTGTTGATGATGGCGGCCTGCGCCAGCTCGCCACCGGCCATCAGCGACAAGGAAGAGCCGCCCGAGACGCTGTATAACCGCGGCATGGATCAGCTGACCCGGGGCGACGGCAACGACGCGATCAGGTCGTTCAACGAGGTCGAACGCCAGCATCCCTATTCCATTTGGGCCACCAAGGCGATACTGATGGCGGCCTATACCAATTACGCGATGAACCGCTATACCGAGGCCATCGTCGGTCTCGAGCGCTACATCCGCCTCCACCCGGGCAGCCGCGATTACGCCTATGCCTTCTACCTCAAGGCGCTTTGCTACTACGAACAGATCGCCGACGTGGAGCGCGACCAAGGGATCACGCGCCAGGCCATGACCGCCCTCCAGGACGTCATAAAACGGTTTCCCAAGAGCAAATACGCGCGCGACGCGCAACTCAAATACGCGCTCACCGAGGACCAACTGGCGGGCCAGGAAATGGCGATCGGGCGCTGGTACCAGGATTCCGGCCAACTCATCGCCGCGATCAACCGTTTCAAGACCGTGGTCAATGACTATCAGACCACCTCCCACGTTCCGGAAGCACTGCACCGGCTGACCGAGAGCTATCTCGCCCTCGGCATCAAGGAAGAGGCGCAAAAAACCGCTGCCGTGCTGGGCCATAATTTCCCGGGCAGCGAATGGTACCTCGATTCCTATGTGCTGATGACCGGGATCAAGCCGCAAGAGGATGCGCCCGTTGCCTCGGTTCCCCGCCGGTCATGGTGGGGGCGCACGTGGAACTCCATCTTCTGACCATCGATGCTGACGCGCCTTTCGATCCGCGATGTGGTGCTGGTTGAGAGTCTCGATCTCGCGTTCACCGGCTCGTTCGGCGTCCTTACCGGCGAAACCGGGGCGGGAAAATCGATCCTGCTCGATGCCTTGGGCCTGGCGCTGGGCGCCCGCGCCGACACCGGCCTTATCCGCAAGGGCGCCGAGCGCGCCCAGGTCACGGCCGAATTCGATCTCGATGCCGACCACCCTGCCCTCGCCGTGCTCGCCGAGCGCGATCTTGGCGCCGATCCGCATCTGATCTGCCGGCGCATCGTCACCCGCGACGGCCGCTCCCGCGCCTATGTCAACGACGAACCGGTCAGTATCGGTTTCCTTGCCGAATTGGCGGCGGCGCTGGTCGAAATTCACGGCCAGAGCGAGTCTCAGGGGCTGCTCGATACCCGGACCCACCGCGCCCTGCTGGACACGTTCGCGGGCAACGGCAGTGAGCTGGCCGGGGTCGCCGGGGCATGGACCGCGCTCAGCCAGGCACGGGCCCAAGAGGCCGAGGCGCGCGCCGCCTTCGCCGAGGCGCGGCGCGACGAGGAATTGCTGCGCCACCAGGTGGCGGAGATCGAGGCCTTCGCGCCGGAGGCCGGCGAGGAAGACGCATTGGCCGCCGAGCGGCGCTTTCTCGCCTCCGGCGCCAAGCTGGCGGACGCGTTGAATGAGGCCGAAGGGGGTTTGACCGGTGACACCGACGTCGAGGCCGCCATCGGGGCCGCCTTGCGCGCCATCGAACGGGTGCGCGACGACGCCGGAGGACGCCTGGATGCCGCCATCGCCGCATTGGAGCGGGCCGCCATGGAAACCGCGGATGCCCTCGAGGAGATCCAAGCGGCGGGCACGGCGCTCGCCGGCGAGCCCGGCCTCCTGGCCCAGGTCGAGGACCGCCTGTTCGCCCTACGCGCCCTTGCCCGCAAATACGACGTTGCCCCCGACGGGCTTGCCGAACACGGCGCGGTCCTGGCCCGACGGCTGGCCGCGATCGACGATTCCGATGCCGAACTCGATCGCCTGGAGGCCGCCACCGCGGCGGCAGCGCGCGCCTATGACCAAGCCGCGGCCGCACTCAGCGCCAGCCGGGCCCGGGCGGCGGCGGCGTTGGAGGCGGCGCTCGCCAAGGAGCTGCCGCCGCTGAAGCTGGAAAAGGCACGGTTCCGCGTCTCCCTCGATCCCCTGCCGGCCGAAGACCAAGGCGCCGCCGGCGCCGAGCGCGTGCGGTTCGAGATCGCCGCCAATCCGGGAACCGACCCCGGGCCGCTCAACAAGGTCGCCTCCGGCGGCGAGCTGGCCCGCGTCATGCTGGCGCTGCGGGTGGTTATGGCCGGAGACGGCGCCGTGCCGACCCTGGTCTTCGACGAGGTCGATTCCGGAATTTCCGGAGCCACCGCCGATGCCGTCGGCGAACGCCTGGCGCGGCTGGGCACGCGGCTGCAGGTCCTGGTCGTTACTCACTCTCCGCAGGTGGCCGCCCGCGGCGATCAACACTGGCGCGTCGCCAAAGGCGGCACCGCCAAACGGGCCGCCACCACTGTCGAGGAACTGATCGCCGCCGAGCGGCGCGAGGAAATCGCCCGCATGCTGGCGGGCGCCACCGTGACCGACGAGGCGCGGGCGGCGGCAGACCGGCTCCTCGCGGGGGGCGCCTGAGATGGCGGCGGAGGTGCGGGAAAAGGCGGCCGACCGGTTGACCGAGACGGAAGCGGCCGAGGAATTGGCCCGTCTGGCCGAAGAGATCGCCCGCCACGACGTTCTTTATTATCAGAAAGACAAGCCCCAAATCAGCGATGCCGAATACGACCGGCTGCGCCAGCGCAACCAGGAAATCGAGGCGCGTTTCCCCGGGCTGATCCGCTCCGACAGCCCGACCGCGCGGATCGGCGCGGCGCCGGCCACGGGCTTTTCCAAGGTTCGTCATCGCGTCCCCATGCTGTCCCTGGACAACGCCTTCGATGCCGATGACCTGCGCCGCTTTTACGCCCGCCTCAGGCGCATGCTGAAGCTTGCCGAGGGGGCGCCTCTGGAGATGGTGGGCGAGCCCAAGATCGACGGCCTTTCGATCTCCGTGCGCTATGAGGGGCGGCGCTTCGTCCAGGGGGCGACCCGCGGCGACGGCGAACAGGGCGAGGACGTGACCGCCAATCTCGAGACCCTCGACGACCTGCCCAGGACCCTGCCCGATGGCGCGCCGGAGACCCTGGAGGTGCGCGGCGAGGTTTATATGGTCAAGTCCGAGTTCATGGACCTCAATGCGCGGCGCTCGGCCGCCGGAGAGCCGGTATTCGCCAATCCCCGCAATGCCGCCGCCGGCAGCCTGCGCCAGCTCGACCCCAAGGTCACGGCCGGGCGCCCGTTGCACCTGTTCGCCTACGGCTACGGGGAAGTCGCCGACGGCGCCACCGGCGCCACCCACTGGGACTTTCTCGGCAATCTGCGCGATTGGGGTTTCAAGACCAATCCCCTCGCCCGCTTGTGCCCGACGCCCGATGAGGCGCTCGCGCTCTATGACGACATCGCCGGGGAACGCGCCACCCTGCCCTACGACATCGACGGCGTGGTCTACAAGGTCAACCGCTTCGATTACCAACACGAACTCGGTTTCGTCAGCCGCGCTCCGCGCTGGGCGATCGCCCACAAGTTCCCCGCCGAGCAGGCCGAGACGGTGCTGAACGACATCATCATCCAGGTCGGTCGCACGGGAACGCTGACGCCGGTGGCGGTGCTGGAGCCGGTGACCGTGGGCGGCGTCGTCGTCTCCCGCGCGACCCTGCACAACGAGGACGAGATCGAGCGCAAGGATATCCGCATCGGCGATCACGTGATCGTTCAGCGCGCCGGCGACGTCATTCCACAGGTCGTGCGCGTGATCGCGGAAAAGCGGCCCAAGGGCGCGAAACCCTTCGCCTTCCCCCGCGAATGCCCGTGCCAGCTGCACACCCCGGCGGTGCGCGAACCGGGCGAAGCCGCAACCCGCTGCACCGGCGAGCTCGCCTGCCCCTACCAGCAGGTCGAACGTCTGATCCATTTCGTCTCACGCAACGCCTTCGACATCGACGGGCTCGGCATCAAGCAGGTCACGGCCTTCTTCGAAGAGGGCCGCATCAAGACCCCCTCCGATATCTTCGACCTCGCCGAAAAGGACCAAAGCGCCGAAATTCCCATCGCCGAACTGGAGGGCTGGGGCGAGACCTCGCGGGACAACCTGTTCCGGGCCATCGAGGCGCGGCGCAAAATCGCCCTCGACCGCTTCATCTACGCCCTCGGCATCCGCCAGGTGGGGGAAGCGACGGCCAAGCTTCTGGCCCGCGCCTATTCGAGCCTTCCCGCCTGGCACGACGCGATGAGCCGGGTCGCGGCCGAACGCCTAAAGGCGCCCGACGCCGGGAAACCGGATGAGGTCGGCCCCGCCTACGCCGAACTTTGCGCCATCAAGTCGATCGGCATGAGCATCGCCGATGACATCGCCGCATTCTTCTCCGAACCCCACAACCTCTCGGTGATCGAGGCCCTGGAACGGCGCATCGAGGTCGAACCGGTGGCGCGGGCCGGGAGCGAGGCGGCCCAGCCCTTGGCGGGGAAAACCGTCGTTTTCACCGGCGCCCTGTCCACCCTCACGCGCAACGAGGCCAAGACCGGCGCCGAGGCGCTCGGCGCCAAGGTGACCGGCAGCGTCTCGGCCAAGACCGACTATGTCGTCGTCGGCGCCGACCCGGGGTCCAAGGCGACCAAGGCAAAGGACCTGGGCGTCACCATCCTCAGCGAGGACGAGTGGCGGGAGATGGCCGGGCTCGACTGAGCACCGCCGCCCCTGGCGATGTTTACGCAGGCGTATCCGGCGGCGCGGGCGGCGTCTGCCGAAGGCCTAAGGCGGCTGTCGGCGCGGGCATTCAGGGGCGGCCGTCATCCCCTCTGTCGTCGGTCTCGAGATTGCTGATGATCTTCCAGACGAACACCATCAGGGCGAGCGGGACGACGAGCCCCAGAACGGTAAGGATTATGGCTAAAAGAGACATCTGTCCGTCCCTTTGCTGCCGTTCGGCCGTCGCCACGGCGATCATTGCGAATCTGGTCACGTAGCGCCGGAAGACCGCAACTATCTGCCCCCGATGGCGCGTTTGCAACCGCGGAGATGCCGCGCCTCCGGCCCGCTCACGTGGCGAGGGTTCGGATCGCGGACATCGCTCTGCCGGCCTCTCCACGCCGACTGGCGGTTGCCAGCGAGCAAGGAAATTACCGGCAATTCGCCTAAAGTGGGCCGCGATTGTTCGCCGGTTTTAACCTTTTTAAATCACGGAACCCTATTTTCGTCCCCTGATCGCGAGTCGGGTACGGCCCGCGATACCGGACCGGATCGCAAACGTTCGAGCGTTCCGGCCCGGACCCGGACCAGGTGTTGTAGCAGTTGACATACGGGTGACAGGCCATGGGCGGCAACAGGAGAGCGATCTGCTGGGGAGATCCGCTGAGACGCTGCGGCGTGATCGCGCTTTCCTTCGGCGGAATTGCCAGTTTATTCGCGATCGTGCTGAGCCTCTCGCTGACCTTGGCGAGCTCGGCCGAAGCGACACGGGAAGCCGGCTATCGCTCCTTCGCAAAAGTCTCCAATCGGGAACAGGCACTGAGCGAGGACGATTGCCGCAAATACGGCGGCCGTCCGGTGACCAATGGCGAATACGATGTCGTGATGAATGGCGGGCGGAGCGACGGCGAGCTTTACAACGTGCTGTACTTCAGCGGGTATCAGTACGTGACCTATAAGATCGACGCCTCCAACTCCCTCAGCAGGCTATTTGGCATCGCAACCCATAAGATCGGTTTGTGTCAGTTTTGACGGCTGAACCGGATAGGGGGTTGGGATATCCCATGCTTGCATCCACCTTGATGAGCGCGGCACCGGGAGTGAAGTCAGGGCCGGAAAGGCCGATACGGCCTACCGGCGAGAGTGATGGAGGACGGCGATGACAACCTCCGAGCAAATGGCGACCATCGCAATGTGGATGATGATCATCGGCGGTCTGGCCGGCGCGGCGGGCCTGTGGACCATCTTCATGTCCGATGGCCTGGACAGGGGCAATCTGTCCAAACCGATGGCGCTTGTCGGTTTAGGCCTCTTCTTTATCGGCGGTTTCCTGAAATACCGCTGGGGCACCTATTGGTAACGGACGCCGAACCGGCGCCGTCACCGAGCCAAACCGATCGCCGCTAGCGGGTTCGCCGCGGAGGCCAAGCCGGCGGCCACCGGCGGCCACCGGCGGTGCGGCGATCACATCGGCCGGGTCGCGTGCCCGAGCCAGGCCGTGGTCCGGCGATCCAAGAGCGGCGAAAGCGCCTTGCGCACACGCGCATGATAGGCGTTGAGCCAATCGCGCTCGCGTGCGGTCAGGAGACGGGGCTGGATCAGCCGGCGGTCGATGGGGGCCAGGGTCAGGGTCTCGAACGCCCGCATTGGCCGCCCCCCCGCCCCCGGCGCGGCGGCCTTGACCGCGAGCAGGGTCTCGGTACGGATGCCGAAGGCGCCGGTCTCGTAATATCCCGGCTCGTCGGACAGGATCATGCCCGGCTCCAGCGCGACCTGGTTGGGGATCTGGGAGATGCGCTGGGGCCCTTCATGGACGTTGAGGAAATGGCCGACACCGTGGCCGGTGCCGTGGTCGTACTCGTAGCCCGCCTCCCATAACGCGGCCCTGGCCAGCACGTCGAGCTGGGAGCCCGAGGTTCCCGCCGGAAACCGGGCCATGGCCAGGGCGATATTGCCGCGAAGCACCCGGGTGTAGACGTCCATGAGCGCCTTTGCCGGGCGGCCGGCGCCGGGTATCCACATGGTGCGGGTCACGTCGGTGGTGCCGTCGAGATACTGGGCGCCGGAATCGAGGAGCAGCACGTCGCCCGGCCGGATGCGGCGGTCGCTCTCCGGGCTGGCGCGGTAATGGACGATGGCGCCGTTGGGCCCGGAGCCGGCAATGGTGGGGAAGGAGAGGCCCTGGAAGTACCGGTTTTCGGCGCGCAGGCCATCGATCTTCTCGGCCACCGCGATCTCGGTGAGCCGCCCCTTCGGTGCCTCGGCATCGAGCCAGGCCATGAACCGCGTCAGCGCCGCCCCGTCGCGCAGATGGGCCGCGCGGATGCCCCTGAGTTCGACCGCGTTCTTGGCCGCCTTGGGCGCGAGACAGGGATCGGGCGCATCGCGGACCTCGGCACCGGCGCGTTGCAATCGGCGCAGGATCCAATAGGGCGCGCGGGCGAGGTCGAGCTCGACCACGCGTCCCCGAGCCGCGAGCCGGTCCAGCGCCGCCCCCAGGGCTTCGGGCCCGATCACCCGGACCTCGCGGCCCAGATGGCGGCGCGCCACGTCGGTCAGCTTGCGCTCGTCGATGATTAGCGTCACCCGCCGGTCGCGATGGATGATGGCGAAGGCGAGCGCGAGGGGCGCGAACTCGAGATCGCGGCCGCGAATGTTCAAAAGCCAGGCGATGGAATCGGGGGCCGATAGCACCGCCCCGTGGGCGCCGCGCGCCGCCAGGTCCCCGGCGATGGCCCGGCGCTTGTCGGCGCTGGAGCGCCCGGCGAAGCGCAACGCGAGCGGCCTGACCGGACTGAGCGGCGGCGCCGGACGGCCGCGCCAGACGGCATCCACGGGATTCTTGGCGACCGGGACCAGCGTGGCCCCGGCCTCGGCGCAGGCGGCGCGGTAGCGGGTGACGTCGCGGGGCGTCAGGAGCCAGGGGTCGAAGCCGAGCCGCGCGCCCTTGGCGAGGTTCGCAGCGATCCATTTCGCCGGCGGCATGCGGGCGATGTGGTGGAGGGCGAAGGTCTTACCGTCGACCTGCTTGCGCGCCTGCAGGGTATAGCGGCCGTCGGTGAACAGCACCGCCCGGTCGGCCATAACGATCGCCAGGCCCGCCGAACCGGTGAATCCGGTGAGCCAGGCCAGCCGGGCTTCGCTGTCGGGAACGTATTCGCCCTGATGGGCATCGGCCAGGCCGATGATGAACCCGTCGAGGCGCGTCTTGGCGAGGCGGGCGCGAAACGCGGCCAGGCGTTCCGACGGCGGCGTGGGCGCGGGTGGGGGCCGCGCGGCGATGTCGGACTTGAGCGCTTGCAACTGGCGGCGCAGGGCGGCGCCGGGCCGTTTGGCGACCAGTCCCAACCAGGCGTCGGGATCGCGGTCGAAGGGCGCCGCCATAACGCCGGCGAGCAGCCCGCGCACCTCGCGCGCCGAGCTGAGACGCAGGCCGGCACCCTTGCCCGCCGCCGCCAAGAGGCGGTCCAATTCCCGGTCGCCGAGATAATCCGTCACCGTCCCGCGCTCCTCCGCCTCTTCATCCTGAGCCTCTCCACCATCGATCGCCCGGCCCGTTGTCGGTCTTCGGCCTGCCGTGAAGCTAAGGATGCCTTCCCCCGAACACAAGGGCCAAACCCCGGTCGGGCCGATTGACCGTTTAAAATTCTCACCCCGTCCCCACATATATCTTAGTGAAGGAAACGCGCAACCGTGGCGGAGGCCAAGACCGGCGGGGCGAATACCGAAAGGACCCAATCATGAGCACACAGGACCACCTCCCCTATGAGGAGGAAGCCAGGCTTTTCACCGACATCATCGAGTTCTTCACCGAGCGCCTTCCCCACGCCATCGGCGAAACCGCGGAACACCTGGACGAAGCGGCATTGAGCATGGAGCTGTTCCAAACGCTCTCGACCAAGGATGACGCGGAATTGAAGGAGATCGGGATCACCCGGGACGAGTTGTCGAAGGTCGCCGCTGCCGCCTCCGGACTGTTCGTCGTCGCCAACAACCGGCGCCGGCAGGAGAGGTGACGAAAACGCTTGACGGCCTCCGAAAATAAGATAGAATTCTAATTATTCGATAACGAAGTATCGACCGTTATCACCTAGAGTTTGATGAAGTCTCCAGAGACACCCCAGCCTGGACAGGTTTTCATGCTTTAGCGGCCCCAAGCGGGCCGCTTTTTTTGGGTGTCGGGGTGCAGTTCCATGACGCCGAGCGGACCGGCGTGCCCCCAATCGGGGCACAGGGACTCCCCGCAGTGCCGCAACACTGCTCGCCAAATATTAACGTTTGGCTAATTTACATATGCAATTTCTGCATGGCTCTATTATCCAATTAACACGGGTATTTAGGGGTGAAATAGGCCATATAGGGTTCAGCAAGACGCCGCCATTTGGAGCTTCCCCATGAGTTTCCGTCAAGGCGCGGTGATAATCACATAACAGGCGACACAGCAGGGGCGGCGGACACGAGAACCGCGCCCCCGGCCCGTTCGCCAAGTCCCGTCAGGGACGCACCGAAAAACGACCGATTAGGAGTACCGAACCATGACCGACCATTCGATCCTCAAGCCCGAGCTTCCGGACCTCCCCTTCCAGGAAGAGGCCCGGCTGTTGACCAAGATCATCAACTTCTTCGGCACCGTCGCGCCGACCGCACTTGCCCAGGCGATCGAGGCCCGCAACCTGTTCGAAGCCCTGGACAACCTCAATGATGCGCAGCTTGCCGCCCTCGGCGTCGAGCGCAGCGAGATCGGCGTCCTGGTGCTCGAGAAGAGCGGACTGATCGAGGGCTAAGCATCGCGCGAACGCGCAACCACCAGGGTGCTCCATTCGCCGATCGCCCAGGTGAACCGGTGGACGAAACCCACCGTCGCGTAGGCCGCCATGACATCCTGCTCCTGCGGGGCGATCAGTCCCGACAGGATCAGGATGCCGCCCGGCGCAACCACCTCAGCCATATCGCCTGACATCTCGATCAACGGTTCGGCCAGGATATTGGCCGCCACCAGATCGAACCGCCCCTCAGCCCGAACTTCTGTCCCGATACCGTCGGCCACGACCGTGGTCAGCCGATCGGCGACGCCGTTGACGCGCGCGTTGAAGGCCGTGGTTTCGATCGCCTGAGCCTCTTTATCGCTGGCGACCACCCGCGCCGCCGTGGCCCGCGCCAGTGCCAAGGCCAGGATTCCCGAGCCGCACCCAAGATCGAGCGCGGTGGCGTAATCCCCGGCATCGGCCAAGCGGTCGATGGCGAGCAAGGCGCCTCGGGTACTGCCGTGGGTGCCCGATCCGAACGCCGGTCCGGCATCGAGGCAAAGGGCGATCTTTCCCGCCGGCGGTTGACCTTCGAAATGACTGCCGTGAACGAAGAAGCGCCCGGCGGCGACGGGCGGAAATTGCCGCCGGTTACGGGCGAGCCAATCGACCTCCTCGAGCGGCCGGGTCGCGAAGGGCGGGACCGCGGCGCCGAGGGTCTCGGCCAGGGGCGCGAGGAGTCCCCCGATGACCGCGTCGCTGGGCTCGCCTTCGACGATCGCCTCGATGCGCCAGCGGCGGGGTTCTTCGAGGCCTCCCGGTGCGAGCTCGAACCGGGACACCGACAGCGCCACCGCCAGCAGCGCCTCTTCCAGCGCCTGCGCCAGAAGGCCCTCGGCCTCGATGCTGACCACCCACGGCGCAAGCGCGCCCGAGGGCGCGTCCCGTGACGCCCCCCGCCCTTCCGCCGCCGCGCCGGGCATCGGATCAGGCAGGCTCGACGAAGCTCGCCATGACCTTCTTGCGGCCCGCCTTTTCGAAGGCGATTTCGAGCTTGTTGCCGTCGACGGCGACGATCTTGCCGTAACCGAATTTTTGGTGGAACACCCGGAGGCCGCGGCTGAGCCCACCCCCCTCGGGGTCCGCGGACGGCTCCGCCCAGCCCGCATCGCTGCGGCGCGCCCGACGCCGTCGCCCCCGCGCCGGCAAGGCCCCGGGATAGCCGCCCTCGGCGCGCTCGGCGCCGGCAAACCCGCCACCCGGCGCAAGGCCCGGCGACACCTCGACCTCGACATGCTCGGCCGGCAGTTCGTCGACGAAACGCGACGGGATCGCCGATTGCCACAGGTTGAACAGGCGGCGATTGGCGGCGAAGCTGACATAGGCGCGTTTGCGCGCCCGCGTGAGACCGACATAGGCGAGCCGGCGTTCCTCCTCGAGGCCGGCGCTGCCCTGCTCGTCGAGCGCCCTCTGGTGGGGGAACAGGCCCTCTTCCCAGCCCGGCAGGAAGACCACATCGAACTCGAGCCCCTTGGCGCCGTGCAGGGTCATGATGTTGACCATGTCCCCGGCCTCGGCGTTGTCGTGCTCCATCACCAGGGCGACATGCTCGAGGAAGGCGCCGAGGGTCTCGAACTCCTCGAGCGCCAGCACCAGCTCCTTGAGGTTCTCGAGCCGGCCCGGGGCGTCGGGGGATTTGTCGTTCTGCCACATGGCGGTATAGCCCGCTTCGTCGAGCACCACTTCGGCCAGCTCGGCCGGGCCGACATCCTGGGACGACGACCGCCAGCGGGCGAAATCCTCGAGCAGGCCGGCGAGCGCCCGCCGGGCGGCGGGGCGCAGCTCGTCGGTGCCGATCAGGTCGTAAGCCGCCGTGGTCAGGGCGGTGCCGGCGGCGCGGGCGGCGCGGTGGATGGCCTGCACCGTCGCCCCCCCGAGGCCGCGCCTGGGGACGTTGACGATGCGCTCGAAGGCAAGGTCGTCGTCGGCCTGGGCGATGACGCGCAAATACGCCACGGCGTCGCGGATCTCCTGACGCTCGTAGAACCGCGGGCCGCCGATGACCCGGTAGGGAATGGCCTGGGCGATGAAACGCTCCTCGAACTCTCGGGTCTGGGACCCCGCGCGCACCAGCACCGCGATCTCGTCGAGCGCGGTTCCGCCGCGCTGCAGGGCCTCGATCTCGTCGGCCACCATGCGGGCCTCGGCCTCGCCGTCCCAGACGCCGGTGACGCGGATGCTGTCGCCGTCGTCGCCCTCGGTCCACAGCGTCTTGCCGAGCCGCCCGGCATTGTGGGCGATCAGCCCCGAGGCGGCGGCCAGGATCTGCGGCGTGGAGCGGTAGTTGCGCTCGAGCCGGATCACCTTGGCGCCGGGAAAGTCCTTCTCAAAGCGCAGGATGTTGCCGACCTCGGCCCCGCGCCAGCCGTAGATCGACTGGTCGTCGTCGCCGACGCAGCAGAGGTTGCCGCCGCCCTGGGCTAAAAGCCGCAGCCACAGGTACTGGGCGACGTTGGTGTCCTGGTACTCGTCCACCAGGATATAGCGGAAGCGCCGCTGGTAATCGGCGAGCACGTCCGGGTGGCCGGTGAAGAGAGTCAGGCAATGGAGCAAAAGGTCGCCGAAATCGCAGGCGTTCAGCGTCTTGAGCCGATCCTGGTAGAGCCGGTAGAGGGCCAGCGCACGGCCCGAGGCGAACTCGCTCTCCTCCGCCGCCGTCACCCTGTCGGGGCCGAGGCCGCGGTCCTTCCACCGCTGGATCACCGCCGAAAGCCCGCGCGGCGGCCATTTCTTGGTGTCCACGTTTTCCGCCTCCATCACCTGCTTCAAGAGCCGGAGCTGGTCGTCGGTGTCCAAGATGGTGAAGTTGGTCTTGAGGCCGAGCAGCTCGGCATGGCGCCTCAGGATGCGCACGCAGACGGCGTGGAAGGTGCCCAGCCACAGGCCATCGGCGCTGCCGCCGATCAGGTCCTCGACCCGCTCGCGCATTTCCCGCGCCGCCTTGTTGGTGAAGGTCACGGCCAGGATCTGCGACGGCCAGGCGCGGCGGCTCCTCAGGATATGGGCGAGACGGCTGACCAGCACGCGGGTCTTGCCGGTGCCCGCGCCGGCCAGCACCAGCACGGCGCCGTCGAGCGCCTCGGCCGCGGCGCGCTGCTCGTCGTTGAGCACGTCGAGGAACGGCGAGGGCGGCGCGGGCGCGCCGGCGGCGTCGTCCTCGGGCCCGTGCTCGGGCTCGGCGTTGGAAAGATCGAAGGGATCCGTGGGCGGCGACATGGGGTGAGTTATATCACAAAGCAGGCGCCGTCGCGGCATCCCGGCACGACGCCGAAAGGCGGGCTGGACCGGCCCGGAGGAGGCCCGACAAGGGCCTCACGCCTCGCCGCGCTCCTCGGCCCGGACCTGCATCAGGGCCCGGCTGTAGGCATGGATGATGTCGCGCGCGCGAACGTAGCCGATCATCGTCATCGATTGAAGATCCGTGACCACGGCGAGGCGGTCCTCGTGGCTCTCATCGAGCAGGTTGCGCGCATCCTCCAGGTTGGCGTCCTGGGCCACCACCGGCGGGTTCCCCCGCGCCACGTCATGGGCCTTGAGCAGGGCGTCGTAGGAGGTGTCGAAGGCCGCCTCGGAGAGATCGGCCAGGGTGATGGTGCCGGTCACCGCCCCCGCTTGATCGGTGACGAACAGCTCACCCCCCGGCGCATTGCGGAGTTTTTCCCGGACCTCCGGCAGGGGACGGTCCTCGGGCACGGTCTCGAAATCGGTCTCCATGATTTCGGTTACCTTGCGCGATCGCAGCAGCGAGATTTCGCGGCCCCGGTCGATGCGGATGCCGCGGCGCTCGAGCTGGACGGTGAAGAACGAGCGGCCCACCAGGGACTGGGTGATCACCGAGGCGATCACCACCCCGACCATGACGGCGATGGTCAGGCTGAAGCTCGAGGTCAGTTCGAAGATGATCAGGATGGTCGAGATCGGGGCGCCGAGGACGGCGCCCGCCAACGCGCCCATGCCGACGATGGCGTAGGCGGAGGGCCCCGAGGACAATTCCGGCGCCGCCTGGGTGGCGAGGCCACCGATCAGCGCCCCCATCAGCGCCCCCATCACCAGGGACGGGCTGAACACGCCGCCGCCGAAGCCGGCGCCGAGACAGAGCGCCGTCACCACCAGCTTGAGGACCAGCAGGACGGCCAGCATCCCCATCGCGAAGCGGCCGGCGAGGGCGGTGTCGGTGGTCTCGTAGCCGACCCCGAGGACATGGGGGAACTCGAGCGCCACCACGCCGAGCACCAGGCCGGCCGCCGCCGGCTTGATCCAGGCAGGTCCCGGCAACGCGGCGATGCGGTCCTGTGCGGCCATGGTGGCCTTGATGAAAACCACGGCGACCGCGGCGGCGGCGATGCCGACGATGGCGAAGGCGGGAAACTCCCAGAACGAAACGATGGTGTGCTGGGGCATCACGAAGGCGGGGAAGTCGCCGTAGTACAAGCGGCTCAGGATGGTGCCGGTGACCGAGGCGATGACGATGGGGGCGAAGGAGGAAAGCGCGTAATGTCCGACCACCACTTCGAGGGCGAAGAACACGCCGGCGATGGGCGTGTTGAACGAGGCGGCGATCGCCGACGCCACCCCGCAACCCAGCAGGGTCAGGCCCAATTGGCGCGAGAGGTGCAGTTTGGCCGCGATCCAGGCCGACAGGCTGGCGCCGAGATGCACCACCGGGCCCTCGCGGCCGACCGAGGCGCCGACGCCGATGGATGCGGCCGATGCGAGGGCGGTCCCCAATCCTGCCTTGATGTCCATGCGCCCGCCGCGCAGCGCCGTCGCCTCCATCACATGGGCGACCCCCTGGGGTTGGCGCCCGGGCATGACGAAGTGAATGAACAGGCCGATGACGAGGCCGCCCAAGGTGGGCACCAACAGGATGCGCCACCACGGGAGCTCGGCGGCGAGGCTGTAGACGTTCTCGGAGGCGAAGCCGAATGCGCCCCATTGGATCAGGCCGATCAGATCGCGAAAGGCGATGGCGCCGCCGGCGGCGATGGCACCGACGGCCACGCCCAGGGCGAAGAGCACGAGTTGCCGGTGGCGCACCACCCGGCCGATGACGGTCCTTGCGTCGCTGAGATATTGTAAAAGCCGGGGCATCCTGGTCGGGCGTCGTCTTGTGATGCCCCCAGTTTAAGGCCGAAAACCTTTGCAATTCAACGGCTTATTTAGGCCTGCGGGCGGACGGCAGGGACCGGGCGGCGCGGCTCCGGGCGCTTCATCGCCGGGCCCGGCACTCAGCCGGCGAGCGGCGCGGCGCCTCGCGGCGTTTCGACCCCGGATGTCACCGCCTCGATACGGTCGCGCCCGCCACGCTTGGCGCGCAACAGTCCTTGATCGGCGCGACCGATAAAGCTCTCCGGCGCCTCGTCGCCGCTGTACTGGGCGACGCCGAAGGAAAGGGAGACGGTGCCCAGGGTCTCGCCCGTGGACAGCCGGGTGAGGCGCTTCGAGGACATCGCCGCACGAATGTTCTCGGCTACAGCGACGGCGCCATCGAGGCCCGTCTGCGGCAGGACGACGGCAAACTCCTCGCCGCCATAGCGGGCAATGAAGTCGCGGCCACGCACGTTTTCCGACAACACCCCGGCCACCAAACGCAGCACGTGATCGCCCACTTGGTGACCGAAGGTGTCATTGAAGGATTTGAAATTGTCGATATCGCCCATCAGGACCGCCATGGGCTCACCGTTGAGGGCGGCCTCTTCGACCAGTTCCTTGAAGCGGCGATCGAAATGCTTGCGGTTGGCAAGGCCGGTGAGGGAATCCGTCAACGCTTCCAGCCGCATCTCGTCGAGGCTCCGCCTCAGTTCGCTGATCTCATCGCCGGATTTCTTGAGGCTCTGCTCGAGGTCGTGGTTTCGTGCCCGCATCCTGTTGGTTTCGGCGAGGACGACGGTGATGGCCTTGGTCAAGCCGCCCCCCTCCTCGCCCGCGACCTTGCCGATAAAGGCCTCGAGCTCTTTGCCGTAGCTCGCCGCCTCCGCGCCCGCGGCGCCGACGGCAGTCCGCACCTCGCCGATGATCCCCTCGATGGTTTCGCCGGCCGCGCGAATCACCAGGGAGTCCGCATCGACCCCGAAAAACTCGTCGTAGAGCGCGATCATATCGTCCGCCGTGAGCCCTTGGCTCGCCACCAATTCGGTGATGCGCGCGTTCAGTCCGGCATTGGACCCGGAGAAGAATTCGTAGGCGATGGTGTAATGGCGGGGGATTGGCGCCAGCTTCTGTTCCCCTAGGAAGGTCAAGGCCTTGGTGGCAAGGTCTTGGGCCTCCCCGATACCTTCTTGACGACCCATGATGTCCCCGACAGATACAAACTCACATCACGATCCCGGCGCTTCCTGCGACCGGGCATATTAATTTATTGGTCCCCGTAGGGACCAGGCGGCGAGGCCGCCTGCAGCGCCCAACGAATACCCGCATAGGTGTAAAAATTTCCCTAACGGGCGCGCGCGCCGCGGCGGAAACCTCGGCACCGAGGGGCAGCCTTGGGCGCCCCATCTGCACCCTTGACCTTGGGCCCCGCTTCGCCCACCATGATCGGGTTCCTGGGGGTGCTCCGCAAGGAGCTGAGAGCCGTCAGCCCGGCAACCGGTGGGACCGAGTGCCCACCGCCGCAGGTCCTGGAACGGACCAAGGCTGGACGCCGACGACGGCACCCTTCGAACCTGATCCGGGTCATGCCGGCGTAGGGAAGGGAATGTCGTGGGACCTCCCGCCATCCGCCATCCGCCGCCAAGCCGGTTCAGTCGACGACGCGAACCGAGGAGACCGAGATGGCCGACGGCACAAGCCCTCAGGATTTCACCGTAACCACCGGAGCCCTGCCCGCCTCCGAGAAGATATACGTGGAGAGCAAGCGCTTCCCCGGCCTTGCCATCGCCATGCGCGAGATCAAGCTCGATTCGAAGGAGGATCCGCCGGTCCGGGTCTACGATCCCTCGGGGCCCTATTCCGATCCCGCCCAGGCCATCGACATCCGCCGCGGCCTCCCGCCCCTGCGTCGTCAATGGGTCCTCGACCGCGGCGACGTCGAAGCCTATGACGGGCGCAGCGTCAAGCCCGAGGACAACGGGTTTCGCACCGCCAAGCAGGACCCGTTCATCGAATTCCCGTCGAAGCCGACCAAGCCGCTTCGGTCCAAGGGCGGCAAGGCGGTGACGCAGCTGGCCTATGCGCGGGCCGGCATCATCACGCCGGAGATGGAGTACATCGCCGTGCGCGAGAACCTGGGCCGCGAAAAGGCCGCCAGCGCGCCGTCGGGGGGCGAGGATTTCGGCGCCAACCTGCCCGACTACGTGACCGCCGAGTTCGTCCGCGACGAGATCGCCGCCGGCCGCGCCATCATCCCCGCCAACATCAACCACCCGGAAACCGAGCCGATGATCATCGGCCGCAATTTCCTGGTCAAGATAAACGCCAATATCGGCAACTCGGCGATCACCTCGACCGCCGCCGAGGAAGTGGACAAGATGGTCTGGGCGATCCGCTGGGGTGCGGATACGGTGATGGATCTGTCGACCGGCACCAACATCCACAACATCCGCGAGTGGATCATCCGCAACTCGCCGGTGCCGATCGGCACGGTGCCGATCTACCAGGCGCTGGAGAAGGTCGACGGGGTGGCCGAGGACCTGACCTGGGAGGTCTACCGCGACACCCTGATCGAGCAGTGCGAGCAGGGCGTCGACTACTTCACGGTCCATGCCGGCGTGCGCCTGCCGTTCGTGCCGATGACCGCCAAGCGCATGACCGGGATCGTCTCGCGGGGCGGCTCGATCATGGCCAAATGGTGCCTGGCCCACCACAAGGAGAGCTTCCTCTACGAGCGATTCGAGGAGATCTGCGAGATCCTCAAGGCCTATGACGTGTCGTTCTCGCTGGGCGACGGCCTGCGCCCGGGCGCCATCGCCGATGCCAACGACGAGGCCCAGTTCGCCGAGCTCCGGACCCTGGGCGAGCTCACCCAGATCGCCTGGAAGCACGACGTGCAGGTGATGATCGAGGGGCCGGGCCACGTGCCCATGCACAAGATCAAGGAGAACATGGACGAGCAGCTCAAGCACTGCGACGAGGCGCCGTTCTACACCCTGGGCCCGCTCACCACCGACATCGCCCCGGGGTACGATCACATCACGTCCGGCATCGGCGCCGCCATGATCGGCTGGTACGGGACGGCGATGCTGTGTTACGTGACGCCCAAGGAGCATCTCGGCCTGCCCGACCGCGACGACGTCAAGGTGGGTGTGGTGACCTACAAGATCGCCGCCCATGCCGCCGACCTGGCCAAGGGGCTGCCCGGCGCCCAGGAGC
>JAWWBR010000013.1:0-44966 GCA_033720855.1 Alphaproteobacteria bacterium | reverse complement strand
TAGGCCGTGCCATGGACGACATGGCAGGTGACGTCGATATTAGACGGCACCTTTTCGCGGACCAGTGCCTCCAGCTTATCCCGCGCTTCCGCACCGGCCTTCTCTTCGAAATCGGGAGGGAAATAGCTGCCGACCACGCCGCTGCCCAGATCCGGCAGCACGGTTGCTGCGTGGAGGCGGGAGCCGAAGATTTGGCTGTATTCCACGGCGATCGGTAGCGCCCTCTGCCAGGAGCTTTCCTGATCGAGATCGATTGGAATGAGAATCGTCTTGTACATGGTCACCCTCCCGGGGCGCCTTCGGCCCTTCTGCGGCGCTGCACCGCTGCGATACCGCCCAGCAGCAAAAGCGCCGGGATGAAAGCCCATTCCTTGGCCGGGCGGTCGGCATCGACGCTTACCGACTCGACGCGCCATCCGGCGCGCAGCCCGACCTTCTCCGCCGCGCTGGCGAACGCCACGGTTTCAATTTCCACGGCGTCGCCCGCCACGGCCACCGTGAGACCGGCACGCTGGAGACGCCGGCGGCCCTCGCCAGGGCTGCCCATGGGCACCACCACCGCCCGGGTGACCGGCTCGCCGGTATCCTTCAAACCGGAGACCCGCAATCTGAGGAACCCGTCCTCGGGCAGTGCTGCCGCCACGCGCTCGATGGCCCGCGCCGGACGGGTTTCGTAGGGCGGAAACGCATAGTCCCAGAAAAAACCGGGCCGGAACAGGATGAACGCAACCAGCAACAGCGCCGCCGTCTCCCAGGCGCGGCTACGGGCGAGAAACCAACCCATGGTGGCGGCGGCGAAGACCAGCATGGCGATCAGGGCGCTCGCGACGGTGATGACCAGATGCGTCGCATCCTCGATGGCGATCAGCAACAGCTGCGTGTTGAACAAGAAGATGAAGGGAAGGGCAATGGTGCGTGCGCTGTAAAAGAAGGCCTGGACCCCGGTGCGGATGGGATCGGCGCCGGACACCGCGGCGGCGGCGAAGGTCGCGAGCCCGACCGGCGGCGTCACGTCCGCCATCAGGCCGAAATAGAAAACGAACAGGTGGACCGCGATCAGCGGCACCATCAGGCCGCCTTGCGCCGCCAGCGCCACCACCACCGGCGCCATCAGGGTGGCGACGACGATGTAGTTCGCGGTGGTCGGCAGGCCCATACCCAGGATCAGGCTGATGATCGCGGTGAAGACCAGCATCAGCATCAGGTTGCCGCCGGAAATCAGCTCGACGAATTCGGTCATCACCAAGCCCAACCCGGTCAGGGTCACGGTGCCGACGACGATCCCGGCGGCGGCCGTCGCGACGGCGATGCCCACCATGTTGCGCGCCCCCGCGACCAGCCCCGCGATGAGGTCCCCGATGCCCCGGAAGAGTGTCGCCGACATGGGCTCCCCCGCGGCCGCCGGCGCCCCAAGCAGACGCAGCAGGGGCCGCTGGGTCAGCAGGATCACGATCAAGCAGATGATCGCCCAGAATGCACTGAGGCCCGGCGACAGGCGTTCGATCATCAGGCACCAGACCAGGACCACCACCGGCAGCAGGAAGTGGAGCCCGCCCTTGACCGTCGGCCCCAGGGCCGGCAATTCGCTCAATATGGCCTGGCTGTCCTCGTCCGTGGGGTAGCGCGCGGCCAGGCGAAGGCATGCGATATAGGCAAGCAGCAGGAGGGCCATCGCCGCCCAGGGCGCCCACGGCCCCAACAAGGCCTTGAACCAGGCCAGCCCCCAATAGACGGCGGCGGCGAAGGCGAGCAGCCCCGCCGCCGTCAATCCGTATCCCAGCATGCGGTCGCGGGGCCGAACGCCGGCGGGGCGGGGCAGGCCCTCGAGCCCGGCCTTGAGCGCCTCGAGATGGACGATGTAGAGAAGCGCCGCGTAGGAGATCACCGCGGGCAGGAAGGCATGCTTGATCACGTCGATATAGGGGATTCCGACATACTCCACCATCAGGAAGGCCGCTGCCCCCATCACCGGCGGCATGATCTGGCCGTTGACCGATGATGCCACCTCGACGGCACCCGCCTTCTCGGCGGGGAAACCGACGCGCTTCATCAGCGGAATGGTGAAGGTGCCGGTGGTCACCACATTGGCGATGGAGGAGCCCGAGATCAGCCCGGTCAGCCCGGAGGACACCACCGCCGCCTTGGCCGGGCCGCCGCGCAGATGGCCGAGGGCGGCGTAGGACACGCGAATGAACCAAGCGCCGGCGCCGGCACGGTCCAGCAGTGCGCCGAACAGCACGAAAAGGAACACAAAGCTGGCCGAGACGCCCAGCGCCACACCGAAAACGCCCTCGCTGGTCAGCCATTGGTGCGACATCGCCTTGGACAACGAGGCGCCCTTGTGAGCGATCACGTCGGGCATCCACGCGCCGGCGAATCCGTAAGTGAGAAACACCAGGGCGACGATCACCAGCGCCAGGCCGAGGGCGCGTCGCGCCGCCTCGAGCAGCAGAACCATGCCGATCGCGCCGACCACGACGTCGCGGAGGATCGGGGCGCCGGGGCGCTGGGAGAGCTCCCCCTGAAATACGAGAATATACCCCGCCGCGCCCGCGGCGATCAGGGCCGCGGCCCAGTCGGTCACCGGCACCCGATCATGAGGCGCCGACCGTCCCCGGGGGAAGGCGGTGAAGGCGAGAAACAACGCAAACGCGAGGTGCAGCGAGCGTGCCTCGACGAAGTTCAGATTGAGCACGCCAAGGGCGAACGGCAGCGGCGAGGCGTACCAGATCTGAAACACCGACCACGCCAACGCCACACCGAACAGGATGCGCGCCGCGCCGCCGGCCGGGGCACGGGCCCCGGTGTCGACGCTGCGAACCAGGTCCTCGGCCGAACCCTGCGGCGGCGATGTCATCCGGGTACGTGAGGCGGCCTTACCTCGACCGGCGCCCTAGAGCATGCCTTTTTCTCTGAAGTAGCGCTCGGCCCCCTCGTGCAGGGGCGCCGAATTGCCGTCCCTCACCAGGCGCTTGGGATCAAGATGTCCGAACGCGGGATGCAGCTTCTTGAAGGCGGCGAAATTATCGAACACCGCCTTGACCACCTGATAGACGGTATCGGCGGAGGTCCGCGTCGAGCTCACGAAGGTGGCCTTGACGCCGAAGGTCTCGACCCCTTTGGGATTGCCTTTGTACATGCCGGCGGGAATGGTCGCTTTGGCGTAATAGGGGGCGCGTTCGACCAGCGC
This sequence comes from Alphaproteobacteria bacterium, assembly GCA_033720855.1. GTDB lineage: Bacteria > Pseudomonadota > Alphaproteobacteria > SMXQ01 > SMXQ01 > SMXQ01. The sequence goes on along the minus strand of JAWWBR010000013.1, from coordinate 41,776 downwards.
ATCTACGGCCTTGCCGGTGACCGGCACGAGCACCGTGTCGCAGGCGGTCGTCGCCTCCTGGATCGAGCCGTTGGGATGCCCGACGACGTAGACGATGGCGTCGACCTTGTTGTCGCACAGCGCCTGGGACTGCTCGGCGGGCTTGAGCTCGGAGGCCAGGGCAAAGGTCTTGGCGGTCCAGCCCATCTCCTTCATCACCACCTCCATGGTGGCGCGCTGGCCGGAGCCGGGATTGCCGATGTTCACGCGCTTGCCCTTGAGGTCGGCGAAAGACTGGATGCCGGAATCCCGACGCGCGACTACGGTGAAGGCCTCGGGGTGGACGGAAAATACCGAACGCAATTCATTGAACGGGCCCTTATCGGCGAATTTCGAGGTGCCGCGGTAGGCATGATACTGCCAGTCCGACTGGGCGATCCCCATGTCCAGCTCGCCGGCACGGATGGTGTTGATGTTATAGACCGAGCCGCCCGTGCTCTCGACGGTGCAGCGGACCCCATGTGTCGATTTGCCCTTGTTGACGAGCCGGCAGATGGCGCCCCCGGTCGGATAGTAGACGCCGGTCACGCCGCCGGTGCCGACGGTAACGAAGGACTGCTTGGTCGCCTCCTCACAACCCATGAGCCCCAGGGCGAAGATCGACGCGGCGATGAAGGTGTTACGATTCATGGCAGAGAGCCCCCTGTTCTTTTCCGATCCGTACGGCCGATTGACGTGCGCCAGTCTAACAGGAAACACATAGGTTGGAAAATCGCCCGATGGCGGGGCCGATTGCGTGGCGCCACCGCCCCGGGCTAGACTCGGCACACCGCCCCCAACCCGGGTTCGTCATCGATGGATTTCAAGCAGCATATCGGCCAAGTGCCGGATTTCCCCAAGCCCGGCATCCTGTTTTATGACATCGCGACGCTGCTGGCCGACGCGGCAGCCTGGCGCGCCGCCATCGACCGCATGGCCGAGGCCATAGCCCCCTACAAGCCGGATCGGCTGGCGGGGATCGAATCCCGGGGGTTTTTGGTCGCCGCCCCCCTCGCCCTTCATCTCGACGTCGGCTTCATCATGGTGCGCAAGCACGGCAAGCTGCCGGGCGCAACCGTCTCCCACGAATACGCCCTGGAATACGGCAGCGACATCCTGGAGATTCAAAAGGGCGCGGTGTCCCCAGGGGACCGCATCGTGGTGCTGGACGATCTGCTCGCGACCGGGGGCACCCTGGCCGCGGCGATCGAGCTGATCGAACGTCAGGCGGCAAAGGTCGTGGGCGCGGCATGCATCATCGAACTCGGCTTCCTCGAAGGACGAAAGCGCATCGGCGTACCGTTCAGCACCCTGGTCACGTACGACACCTGACGCCGCGTGCCGGCCCGCAACAGGGATCAGGATGAGGGCTGCTTCAAGGCGTCGCTGACGAACCGCATTAAAGCGGCCAGCGGCACGGGCTTCTCGAGGACGGCGAAAACGTCGCTCTGCTCGGCATGGGCGCGGTACACGTATTCGGGATACCCCGACATCAGGATCACCTGGGGCGGATCCTCCAAACGGCTGAGCAGCCTGGAGACCTGCAGCCCGTCGAGCCCCGGCATCTTCATATCGAGAACGACGACCCGCGCTTTGGTGTTTCGCACCGTGTGAACGGCGGCGAAACCGTTTTCCTCGGCGAGGACATTGAGGCCCTGCCGCGACAGGAAGTCGACGATTTCCCCGCGTTGCAATTCGTCGTCGTCGACGACCAGGACCGTCGCCCCGGCGGCGGGGTCGGCACTCTCACTTGGTGTGCTGCTCGTCATCGGTGATTTTCCGTCCGCTCCCGCGGCGTCCCGCGGCGCACCATCCTCACAGAGCAGGGCCGAGAATACAACTTTGGAATTACGGGTTCCTTAACCCCTAGGGCGCGCAGGCGCAGGGTATCGACCGAACGTCAAGACGCCGCGCCCACCGTGACCGCTCCGGCGCGGGGCAAAGACACGGAAAACGTCGCCCCGCCGCCGGTGTTGTCGACGGTGAGACGCCCGCCCATGGAATCGACGATGCCGAAACTGATGGACAGGCCCAGTCCGGTACCCTTGGTGACGTCCTTGGTGGTGAAGAAAGGATCGAAAATGCGATCCATGATTTCTGGTGCGATGCCGCCGCCGCTATCGGCCACTTGAATGACGATGTCGTCGGGCCCGGTCGTCACCCGCACCGAGATCCGCCCAGCACGGCCGCCCGAAGCACCGTCATGACCTCGGGCAGCATCCACCACCGCGTCACGGGCATTGGTGAGCAGGTTGATAATGACCTGGGAAAGTTCGTTTCTCCGACCGAGCACGGGGGCCTCCCCTTCGGGCAATTCGAGGCGCATCTCGATCCCTTCGTCCTCGCACTGGCTGACCAGCATGGAATAGGCGTCGCGCACCGATTCCCGCGCATCGATCCGGGTCCGCGGGCCGGCGCTGCGGCCCACCACGCACATGCGCTGGATCAAATCCCCCATATTGGCGGCCTGTTCCGATATCAGCCTCAGCTTGTTCTCGGTAAAGCGGTCGTCTTCCACCCGACCCTCGCCGGACAACAGAACGTTGTCGGCGGCCAGGCGGATGGTGTTGAGCGGCTGATTGAGCTCATGGGCGACCCCCACGGCCAACTCGCCCAGGGTGGCGAGCCGCGATACCTGCGCGACTTTTTTCAGGTTCTGCGCCATATGGCCGAGCTCCCGCGCCAGATCGCCAAGCTCGTCATTGCGATCGAAAGGCGGTGGCTCGTCGTATTTTCCGGTCCCGATCCGGCGCATGTAGCGCGCCAGCGCCTCGATCGGACGCGCCATATCGCGGACCATGATGATGCCGATCCCCAGGCCGATCAGCACGATCATCAGGGCGACGGTGACATAGAGCGAAATGAAGAAGCGGTTGCTGGTCTGCGCCACCGCATCCATATAGCCGCTGAAGGCGGCAACGTCGGTTTTGGTTCCCAGGCGCGAGATCCCGAGCCGGATATAGCCGATGGAACGTCCGGCGCGCACCACCGGCGCGGCGATGTGCAACACCGTGTCGTCGACCGCGGTGGCGACGCTTTGGCCGGTCAGAACCTGCGCGATTTGGGGCGGCGCGAAGGCGCGGGACCGGCTTTTAGCCAGTGCGCGCGCTGTTACGGCTGGGGCCGATTCGGCCCGTGCCCCGGGCGACGCCTCGGCCACGAGGCGTCCGCCGGCGTCATGCAGTGCCACATAGACCGTACCGGTCTCCTCCCCGGCCCCTTTCAACAGGCCCCTTATGGCGTCCTGTTGCGCGCCCGCCAGCGGTTCCGAAAGCACCCCCGCCAGGAACAAAGCCCGCTCCCTCCCCTGCTTCAGGGCTTCCCTGTAGAGTGCTTCGCTGACCGTCCGGCTGGTGGCGTTGGTGGATGCGGTGATCAAGGCGCGAAAGCCGTGAAGATGGGCGATCCCCATGAACCCCACCACGGCGGCCAAAATGCAGACCACCGCCAAGGAATAGCGCACCTGGAGACTGAGTTTCATGCTCCCCTCGCCGACCGGCTCACTGGTGTTGCTTCGGCCATCATATGCCAAACCGCGGCGTTGGAAACCTCGGGCGTGTGGGCGGACGCCCGCGCCTTGCCTCGGTCCCTCAAGGTCGCTAGGTTAGATGCCCTCTTATCCGCTTACCCGTCGACGAAGAAAAGAAGGGCCGACTACCATGAACATGAAGAAAATTCTCGTGATTGGCGGGCTCGCCATCGTCGCCGTCGTCGCCGGCGCGCTGATCTACCTGTCGATGACCTACAGCTCCTACGTGAAGGCGGGAGTAGAAACCTACGGCCCGCAATTCACCAAAACCGAGGTCAAACTGGGCGGTGTCGACGCCTCGCCGTTCGCGGGCGAGGTCAGCATCAACCAATTCTTGGTCGGCAACCCCAGCGGATTCAAGACGAGCCATGCCTTCAAGGTCAGGGCGGTGAAAGTCGCGGTGGACGTCTGGTCGATCACCGGCGACAGCATTCACATCAAGGAGATCGTCATCGACGCCCCCGACATCATTTACGAGCTCGGCGGCGGCGGATCCAACCTGCAGACGATCCAAAAGAACGTCGGCCAGGCTACGGGCGGCAAGGACGCCAAGCAGCCCGCCGACGCCGATAAAGGCGAGGGGCCCAAGGTCATCATCGACAACCTCTACATCCGTAACGCCAATGTCGCCATGTCGGCCAGTATGCTCGGCGGCAAGACGGTGCCGGTGCCGGTGCCCGACATCCATCTCAAGGACATCGGCAAGGACTCCAAGGACGGCAAGGGGGCGAGCGTCGGTGACGTCGCCGGCAAGGTGATGGATGAAATCACCGGGTCCGTCACCAAGGCGGCCTCGGCGATCAATCTCGACGACATCAAGAAGCAGGCCGAGGGGCTGACCAAGGGCGTGACCGACGGCGTCGGCGGCGCCACCAAGGGCGTAACAGACGGCATCAAAGGGTTGTTCGGCAAGTAACCGGCCGGCCGCGATTTCATGGCCCGACCGCAAGCGGCGCCCCCCGGTATCGCCGTCATCGGCTGCGGCGCCTGGGGACGCAACCACGTCCGCACTTTGGCGGCCCTGGGGGCGCTTTCCGCCGTCAATGACGCCCATGGCGATAGAGCCGCGGCGGCGGCCGCGGCGGCGGGTGTCGAGGTCCGCAGCTTCGAGGACGTCCTCGCCGAGACGGCGATTGACGGTGTCGTCATCGCCACCCCCGATGGGACCCATGCGGAGCTCGCCGCCGCCGCCCTCGAAGCCGGCAAGCATGTGCTGGTGGAAAAGCCGATGGCCACCAGCGTCGCCGAGGGCGCGCACCTTGCGGCACTTGCGGAGGATCGCGGCCTGGTCCTGATGGCGGGGCATATCCTTCTCTTCCACCCCGGCTTTCTGCGCCTCGTCGATCTGGCACGGGGCGGGGCGCTGGGATCGGTCAGACACATTGCCTCGAAACGGCTGCATATCGCCCGCGGCGAACCCCGCCATGCCCTGTGGGATCTCGCGCCCCATGACGTCAGCATGATCCTGGCGCTCACCGGCGCCTTGCCCGCGGCGGTGCAGGGCTTCGCCGCTGCGCCGATCGCCGGTGCCCCACCCCAGGAAGCGCGTCTGCTGTTGACCTTCGCCGGCGGCGTGAGCGCCGACATATCCTTATCGGCGGTACATCCGATCAAATTGCATCAGATTGCCGTCGCCGGCACCAGCGCCTATGGGATTTTCGAGGACAGCGCCGAGTGGGCCGACAAGCTGCGTCTGGTCCGGCCCGGACTGGGCGGCTACGGTTCCGCCGACACCCAGGCGTCGGTCGAGGCCATGCCGCTTGATCCCAGCGAACCTCTGCGCCTCGAACTGGAAGCCTTTCTCGATGCGATTGGGGGCGGGGGGACACCCGCGAGCGGGCCCGGCGAAGCCCTCGATGTGGTCCGCGTCGTCGCCGCCGCCGAGCGATCGATCGCCCAAGGGATCGCCGTAAACCTTGACAGGGCGCCCCATGACAACTTAGAGACATGATCCCAGACCCGCGCGGCCGAGGGGGAAGTCTCTGAAACTCAAAGCTTTGTCAGCCCATGCGCTCGTGTGTCGATGGCCGCGTCCCACCGATGTCCAAAGCTCCAACAGTGATAGGCGTTTTTTTATGGCCCGTAACAATCCCGACAATGTGACCCCCCTGAGGGCAGGCGTGGCGGCGGCCAATGTTCTGTCCACAGCGCCCGCCGACGATCAACATATTCCCTTCATCGACCTCCAGGCCCAGCGCAAGCGCCTGGGACGTCGCATCGAAGACGCCATCGCCCGCGTTCTCGACCACGGGCGCTTCGTCGCCGGACCGGAGATCGAGGAACTGGAAGCCCGTCTCAGCGATTGGTGCGGGGCCAGGTTCTCGATTTCCTGCGCCTCGGGGACCACGGCCCTGTCCCTAGGATTGTCCGCACTCGGCGCTAAGTATCGAGACGCGGTGTTCGTGCCCGCCTTCACCTTCGTGTCTCCCGCGGAAGTCATCGCCCGGCTCGGGTGCGTCCCGGTGCTCGTAGATATCCACGAAGACACGTTCAACATGGATCCCGACAGCCTGGTGCGCGGCATCCAGATGGCGGAGGAGCACGGCCTGACCCCGCGCGGGATCATCGCTATCGACCTGTTCGGGCAACCGGCCGATTACCCGGCATTGCAGAAGATCGCGACGGCGCATGATCTCTGGCTGATGTCGGACGCGGCCCAGAGTTTCGGTGCCAGCCTCAATGGCGCAAAGGTCGGCACGCTCACCAAGCTCACCACCACCAGCTTCTTCCCCTCCAAGCCGCTCGGCTGCTACGGCGACGGCGGCGCCATCTTCACCGACTCCGAAGAGATCGCCACCGAGGTGCGCTCGCGCCGGCAGCACGGCCAGGGCGAGGACCGGATGACCCATGTGCGGATCGGCATGAACGGCCGCCTGGACACGGTGCAGGCGGCAATTTTGCTCGAGAAACTGGCGATCCTGGACGATGAACTGAAGGCCCGGGACCGCATCGCCGCCCGTTATTCCGAGAGACTCGCCGACCTCGTCCACGTGCCGACGGTTGCCCGCGGACGGACATCGGCCTGGGCCCAATACACCGTTCGGCTCAGGCGGATGGAACGGGACATCGTGCGCGACTTCCTGGAAAAGGATGGGATCCCGACCGCCATTTACTACCATACGGCGCTCCACCATCACGCCCCCTATACCGGATATCCGCGGGCCGACGGCGGCCTGCCGGTCTCGGAAAAACTGGCGCGGACGGTTCTCAGCCTGCCCATGCATCCCTATCTGGAACCGGATCTGCAGGACCGCATCATCGACAGCCTGAGGACGGCGATCGAAACGGTGCGTGGCGGCTGAGGCCGGCCTCCTGCGACCGGGCCCCGCTAGGGCGCGATGATGCTGTCGATGTCCGACTGATCGAGGTTGAGTGTCACCCCGTTTATGATCGACGTGGCCCGGTCCTGATAAGAGCGAATGCCGGGCAGCACCGTGGCTATGTCATGTTGCAGCGTTTCCGTGTCGCCTTCCGCGAGGGCCGCCTCGGCAGCCGCGACGGCATCGAGAATCATACGATTGAGGGACCCTATGACGTCCTCCAGCCGCGCCCTGCACTGCGCGGGGACCTCGGCATAAGCCTCGATGGCGAGGGCCGCGTCGGAGAACGACGAATCGCGAAAATGCTCGACATAGGTTTTCGGCCGCCAGGCCTTGACGTCGTCGAGGCACTCGGGCATGTCGGGAAGCATCTCCAGCAGCATCACCACCTCATTGAAATGATTGAGATAGTCCGTCGCCAACAGGGTTTCGGCGTTGATATTGGTGCCGATAACGCGCGCGCGGATGCCGCCGCCGGCGTCGGCGCCACTGTCCCCCTCCCCTGCCTGGTGCGAATCCGCCACCATGATACGCGTAACCACCTATTTCTTTAGTCGCGCATTTTTCGCACGACTTCATTTCCCAGGGGTTAACGCGGCGGTGCGCCCAAGGACGCGGCAAAGCCGCATTTGAGCCTCGGACGCCTGGCAACCAGCGGGCTGCCCGATAAGGCGCGGGCGCGCGGTGTGGAGGGAATATCCTGGGGGCCGAGCTTCAGCAGGTATCGCAGGTCTTGCGTGCCTGCATCACCAGAGATTTCAGGGTGACGAGGTCGGCATAGCCGTTGACCACCTCGTCGCCGATGACCAGGGCCGGGGTGCCGGTGATGGCCAGGCGGTCGGCGAGCAAGCGCGCCTCCCTGATGATACGGGCGACCCGGGGTTTCTGCATGTCCGCGCGCAGCCGCTCGATGTCGATCCCGAGCCCGCGTGCGATCCCCAGCACCGTCTGCTCGTCGAATTGGCCGCGGTGCGACATCAGGGCATCGTGGACCTCGAGGTATTTGCCCTGCGCATGGGCCGCGATGGCGACCCGCGAGGCGAACACCGATTCCGGTCCCAGGATCGGGAATTCCTTGAACACGATGCGCAGTTTCGGGTCGTCGGTGACCAGCCGGTGCAGCACCTCGAGGGAGCGCTTGCAGAAGGGGCAGCGGTAATCGAAGAACTCCACCACGGTGACGTCGGCCTCGGCGTTACCGAGCACGGGCAAGCCCCGGGGGCTGCGGATCAAACGCCGAAAGGCACCGAGCGTCCGTTTGCGCGCCGCCACCCGCTGCGCATCGGACCGCTGCTGCAAAATCCGCGCTGCCTCGGTAAAGACCTCGGGATTCGTGATCAGGTAGGTGCGGACCTTTTCGCCGAAGCTGACCTGCTTGGCCACGTCCTCGCGGCTCGGCAGCGACAGCAGCGCCAAGCCGATGCCGGCGCCGATGGCGACGACCAGGACCGTGGACAAAACCAGCGCTCGTATACGCATACCGAAACCCCCGTTGGCCATCGCCAAGATGGCAGTTGGATATGGCGGAACCAAGGCACCACCGGCCCGCTGCCGACGGCGGCGGAAAGATGTTGCGCCCAATCTCTTAAAACGAAGTATAAACTGAAGCAAACATGCCCACGGGCCGATCAGGGAGGACAACATGAAAATCGCCGATATCCGCATCGAACCGTGCGATCTCGCCAAGGACGACCCGGAATGGCGCTTTGCCTTGGCCGCCAATCCCTTGTCCCAGGGCTGGGTCGTGTCGATCACCGGAGAGGACGGGACCACGGGCTACGGCTATGGCTCTTCCATGCCCCATTACGGGGCGTCGGTGGAAGCCGTCAAGGCCAGCCTGGAGAACTTCAAAGAGACCCTGATGGGCCGGGATTCGCGGCGCATCGCCGAGCTGCTGGCCGAGCTGGACCGGCACGTGGTCGGCAACAATCAGGCCAAATCCGCCATCGACTGCGCCCTCCACGACCTCCTCGCCCGTCGCCTCGGGGTGCCGCTGTGCGAGCTTTTTGGCGGCCCCATGCGCGAGGAGTTCGAGAGCCTGCGCATTCTCCCCATCAAGAGCCCCGCCGACATGGCCGCCAACGCCCGGGCGCTGATGGACAAGGGCTTCAACCATTTCAAGATCAAGGTCCATGGCGATGTCGAGGAGGATATCGCCCGCGTCGCCGCCATCCGCGAGGAAACCGGCCCCGATACGGGCCTGACCATCGACGCCAACCAGTCCTACGCGCCCAAGGACGCGATCCGCGCCATCACCGCCATGGCCGAATTCCGCATCGATCTCGCCGAGCAGCCGGTCGCGGCCGGCGATCTGCGCGGCCTCAAGCTCGTCACCGATTCGGTGCCGGTGACGGTGGAGGCCGACGAGGCGGCCGATTCGCTCGCCCAGGTCGCGGCCCTCGTCCGCGATCGCGCGGTCGATGCGGTCAGCCTCAAGATCACCAAACTGGGGGGCTTGCGAAATACCGTGGCCGCGGCCCGCATCTGCGAGGCGGGCGGCATCCGCTACCGCATGGGCGCCCATGTCGGCCCGCGACTCTTGGCCGGACATGCCATGCACATGGCGGCGACCCTGCCGGGCATCTGGTACGCCTGCGAGCTGGCCGAGTTCGACCGCCTGCTGGACGACCCGTTCGAGGGGTTCGACGTGGAGAACGGCCTCTTGCGGCTACCCGACACACCCGGCTGCGGCGCCGCGCCGCGGAGCGACAGCGACCTCGCCCGCGCCGCGGGCTGACCGGTCCCGGCACAAAGGCCGATGCAGCGGACAAGGCTCGACGCGCTTCTCAAGCCGAGATCGGTGGCCGTGGTGGGGGCGTCCAACCGCGCCAATGTCGGCGGCCGCATGTTCCGCAACATGGTCCGGAGCGGCTTCGCCGGGCCGGTCTGGCCGGTCAATCCCAATTACGATGATGTCGACGGGGTGCGCTGCTGGCCCGACATCGCGGCCCTTCCGGAAACGCCCGACTGCGTCGCCTTCGCCGTCCCCTATAAAGCCGTGTTCGCGCCCCTGGAGGCGGCGGCAGCCCGCGGCGTACCCGCCGCCGTAATCGTCGCCGACGGCTTCGCCGATACCGGCACCCCGGCTGGACGGCACCGCCAGGACCGGCTCTGCCGCATCGCCGCCCGCAGCGGCATGGCCATCAACGGCCCCAACTGCATGGGCATCCTCGGGCTCGCCCATCCGCTGGCGGCCGCCTTCACCAACCTCCCCGACGGGCTCGCCCGTGGCGGGGTCTCCGTGGTCTCACAGTCGGGCGGGCTGATCAATGCCGCCATAGAACTCGGCATCAACCGGGGCATGGGTTTCAACTACCTGATCTCGGCCGGCAACGAAGCGGTGGTCAGCGGTGCCGATTACATTTCATGGCTGGCCGACGATCCCGATACCCGGGTGATCGTCAACATCGTCGAAGGCGTGGCCGACGGCCGCGCCTACGCCGAGGCGCTCGCCCGGGCCGCGGCCAAGAAGCCGGTGGTGATCCTGAAATTGGGCCGCACCGCGGCGGGACGCGCGGCGGCCATCGCCCATACCGGCAGCCTCGCCGGGCCCCAGGCCGCCTTCGACGCGCTGTGCCGCGAATGCGGCGCCGCCCAGGTCGAGACCATCGACGCCATGATCGAAACCGCCAACATCTTCGCCACCGCAAAAGTCCCCAAGGGTGACAGAGTGTTCGTCTTTTCCGTCTCCGGCGGCGCCGCGGTGCTCTCCGGCGATCTGGCGCAGAAGGCCGGTCTCAAGCTGCCGCCCCTGTCGCGCGCCACCAGCGCAAAGCTCGGCAAGATCCTCGGCGTCTCCAAGCGGTTCGCCAATCCCATGGACGTCGTCGGAGCCCCGCGCCTGGTGGCCGGCGACAACCTGACCCGCTGCCTTCGCGTGCTCGACCGCGATCCCGGCATCGACGCCATCGCCTTCGTGCTCGTCGTCCAGCGCGAGACCTCGGCCAGCCACCGCGTCCTGCACGAGCAGTACCATGCCCTCGCCCCCACCCTGAAGACGCCGGTGGTGATGATCTCGGAGATGACCTGGCACCCCAAGGCGCCGCCGCCACACGGCGGGCCGCCCGTCGCCGCAACCCTGGACGACGGGCTGCTGGCGTTGCGCCAGCTGATCGATCACGGCGCCTATCGGCGGCGCCCGCGCCGGTCCCCGGCGCGGCCCGGCGGAACGGCCCGGAACCTGAGGGTGGCGCTGTCCAGCGAGCGCCCGCTGACCGAGCCCGAGAGCGCCCGAATCCTGGAAGCCGCGGGGCTTCCCTTCGCGCCTTGGGGGTTCGCAAAGAGCGCCTCCGGCGCCGCCCGGGCGGCGGCGCAAATCGGCTTTCCCGTCGCCGTCAAGGCGGTGGCGCCGGGCCTCGCCCACAAGACCGAGGCCGGGGCGGTGCGCCTCGGGATCGAGAGCGCCGCGGCGGTGAAACGGGCCTGCGCCGAGATTCGCGCGGCGCTCGCCGCATCCGCGCCCGAAGCTGCCCTTTCCGGCTTCATGGTGCAGGAAATGGCGGCCGGCGGCATCGAGATGATCCTCGGCGCGACCAGCGATCCGCAATTCGGGCCCTTGATCATGGCCGGCGCCGGCGGCACCATGGCGGAACTGATCGACGATACGGCGCTCGCCCTGGCGCCGATCGACCGTAGCGGCGCGCGGGCGCAGTTGCGGCGCCTCAAGGCCAAGGCGCTGCTCGACGGGTTTCGCGGGGCCCCGCCGGCGGACCGCGATGCCCTGATCGACGCCATGGTCAAGCTCTCGCGCTTCGCCGCGGCCAATGCCGAGACGATCGCCGCCATCGATCTCAATCCGGTGATGGTCCTGCCCAGGGGCCAGGGGGTACGGATCGTGGATGCGCTGATCGTCCCGCAAGGGGCGGCGGCCGGAGGCGCAAGGACGGACTGACAACCGGGTCGAACAGGTTCAAAAGGAGGATGCGTGATGTCGGAACAGCCCTCTCAATCTCCCGCACCGGCGCCCTGGGACGGCGCGGGCGCGGTCAAGCCCAGCTTCTTCACCATGCGCGCCCAGCTCTTGGATGCCGGCAACACCGAGACGCCGCTGGCGGTGGGCGAGCACCTGTGGCTCAAGATCAAGGTCTATGCCAAGGGCGGAGAGAACAAGCTCCACGCCCATCCCTACCAGGATCACGCCTTCATCGTGCTCGATGGCCGCGCCCGTTTCCACGGCCCCCGGGGCGAGGAAAAGGAGCTGAAACGCAACGACGGCATCTTCCTGCCGGCCGGCAGCTATTACTGGTTCGAGACCATCAGCGAAGAGCCCCTGGTGCTGTTGCGCGCAGGCGCTGTGATGGCGCCCGACAAGCACCCCGACACGCGCATCATGCCCGACGGCGAATGGGCGGTCCGGCGCGGGCGCGCGGAGACCTTCGTCTCCGATAACGTCAAATACCGCGAGGGCGCCTATTACGAGTGATCCCGCCCGGCGCCGCGCCGATCAGAGGCCGTAGAGCGCCCTGGCGTTGGTATCCAGGATCTTGTCGGCGACCTCCGCCGGCACCTTGCCGTCCTCCTTGACCATGCGCAGGGCCTCGATCTCCGAGGACGTGTCGGCATGGCCGTAATCGGTGCCGACCACCAGCGTGTCCTCGCCGGCATAGGGCAGAATGTAGTCGAGCTCGTCGGTGGCCTGGCAGGCGACGTAGAAGTTGTTGTCGGCGAGGATGGTGTCCGACATGCGCCGGCCCTTGCGCTTGAAGCGGAGCCCGAGATCGTTCAACGCGTAGGGAATCCACTGGGCGCTGACCTCGACGAAGCCCCAGCGGAGGTCGGGGAACTTGGCCGGGATGTCGCTCATCAGCAGCGAATGAAAGGCCGCCACCACCGGCAGCTTGGAGCGGCCGAACCCGGCCTCGGTGGCGTAGATGTTGCGCACCCGGAAGCTGTTGTTGCCGGAATGGAAGCAGATCGGCATGTCCAATTCCTGGGCGCGCTCGTAAAGCGGGAAGAAATAGGGGTTGTCCAGCCGCCGCTCGCATTCGAGCCCGCGCATGAAGATGCCGACGGCGCCGTTCTCCTTGGCGAAGTCGAGCTCCTCGAAGGTCCTGCCCATGGACAGAAGCGGCGGCATCACCACCCATTTGAGGCGATCCGGCGCCTGGCTCCAGATCTCGGCGAGCCAGCGGTTATAGGACTTGCAGATGGCGTATTCGGCGGTCGGATCCTGGGTCCAGGCGCGCAGGAACACGGTCGGATAGAGCACCTGGACGTCGATCTCGAGCTCGTCCATGTGCTCGAGGCGGATGTTGACGTCGGCCATCTCGCGCGATTCCTTGGAGGTGTTGTGGCCGATATTCCCCTCCTTGGGCTGCAGCCGGCCGTCGATCACCCAGTATTCCTTCTGCGCGGCGACGCCGTCGTTGTCGAGCTCCACCACGTCCTCGGTTTTCTGCACCATGACCCGGGGTTTGAGGTCGTGATACTCGGGATCCATGTACTCAAAGGTCTTTTCGCATTCCACCACGTGGGCATCGGCGTCGATGGCACCCATCGGTCTACTTCTCCTCTATTGCGGCGCGGGCGTCGGCGGCCCGCCCGATCAAACCTCAGAGCCCGTAAAGGGCGCGGGCATTGGCGTCGAGAATCCGGTCGGCGACCGCGGCCGGCACCTTGCCGTCGTCGCGGAGCAGGCGCAGGGCCTCGATCTCCGAAGACGTGTCGGCATGGCCGTAGTCGGTCCCCACCACCAGCTGGCCGTCGCCCGCATAGGGCAGGACGTGCTCGAGGTCGTCGGTGACCTGGCAGGCGACGTAGAAATTGTTGTCGGCAAGGACGGTGTCCGAAATCCGCTTGCCGCGGCGTTTGAACCGTAGTTCGAGGTCGTTGATGACGTAGGGAAGCCACTGGGCGCTGGTCTCGATGAAGCCCCAACGCAGCTTCGGATAGCGCGCCGGGATATCCCTGTGCAAAAGCGTGTGGAAGGCGGAGACCACCGGCAGCTTGCCGCGGGCGAACCCGCCCTCCTGGGCGTAGACGTCGTTGAGCTCGAAACTGTTGTTGCCCGCGTGCAGGCTCATCGCCAGGTCGAGCTCCTCCGCCAGTTCGTAGAGCGGGAAGAAATAGGGGTTATCCAGCCGCCGGTCGCATTCGAGCCCGCGCATGAAGATGCCGACGGCGCCGTTCTCCTTGGCGAACCGCACCTCTTCCTCGACCCTGTCCATGGAATAGAGCGGCGGCATCATCACCCAGCGCAACCGCTCGGGCGCGGCCTTCCAGATGTCCACCATCCACCGGTTATAGGCCCGGCAAAAGGCGTATTCGGCGGTGGGATCCTGGGTGATCGGACGCAGGAACAAAGTGGGGTAGAGCACCTGCACATCGACGCCGAGCTCGTCCATATGCGCGAGGCGGGCGTCGATGTCCTCCATCTCGCGCGATTCCTTGGAGGTGTTGTGGCCGATGTTCTGCTCCTTGGGCTGCAGCCGGCCGTCGATCACCCAATATTCGCGCATGGCAAGGCCTTCATTGTCCAGCGCCACCACGTCGTCGGTCTTCTGCACCATGACGCGCGGCTTGTAATCGTGGAATTCCGGGTCGAGATATTCGAACGTCGCCTCGCATTCCACGACGTGGGCGTCGGCGTCCATTGCTCCCATGGGCTGTGACCTTTCCTATTCTTGACCGTAGCGCGCACGCGCCGCCCCGCCGGCGACGATCACGACGATGTGAACGCCCCGATGATACTTCGAATTCGAATGGCGCGCCAAGCCCCGCGAACGCGGGGCGGGGGTCAGAACGGCGAAACCGGCAAGGTCCACATGGCGGAGGCGGCCATGCCCTGCCGTATTGCCCGCGCCCGCCCTTAGCGATACTCTCGGCCCACCGGCGCCGCGGCGCGGCGCGACAACGACCACCGAGGGAGAATACCGTGGCCGGTGCGCTCGACGGCATCACCATCCTGGAATTGGCGAGTTACGTCTCCGGCCCCTACGCCGGAATGCTGCTCGGCGATCTCGGCGCCGAGGTCATCAAGATCGAGGATCCAAAGACCGGCGACCCGTTCCGCGGCTGGGGCGCGGCCGACTATTCCGCGACCTTCGGCTCGGTCAACCGCAACAAGAAAAGCATCATCCTCGACCTCAAGTCCGAAGAGGGACGTGCCGCCGCCCTGGCGCTCGCCGCCGAGGCCGACGTGGTGATCGAGAACATGCGGCCGGGCACCATGGAACGGCTCGGCCTCGGCTGGGAGGTGCTTTCGGCCGCCAATCCGAGGCTGATCTACTGCTCGATCACCGGCTTCGGCCGCACCGGCCCCTATGCCGAGCGCCCCGGCTACGACACCGTGGGCCAGGCCATGGGGGCGCTGCTTTCTGTGCTGACCGATCTCGACAACCCGCAGCCCATGGGGGTATCGCTGTCGGACCACCTGACCGGGATCATGGCCGCCTACGGCGTCTTGGGCGCGCTGATGGCCCGCCACACGACCGGCCGCGGCCAGATGGTCGACACCTCCTTGCTGTCCGCCACCCTCGCCTTCCTCGGCGAGAACGCGGCGCGCTATTTCGAGGAAGGCGATATCCCTAAGCGCAAGACCCGGACCCAGACGGCCCAGGTCTACGCCTTCGTCGCCGGCGACGGCAAACCCTTCGTCGTCCATCTGTCCTCGCCGCCCAAGTTCTGGGAGGGGCTGTGCCGCACCGCCGGACATCCCGAGTGGATCGAGGATGAGCGGTTCAAGACCAAGGCCGACCGGCGCAAGGCCTACGACACCCTGCACGCGGGCTTCCAGGAGGCCTTCGCCACCGCGCCCCGGGACCATTGGCTGGAGGCGCTTCGCGCCGCCGACGTGCCGTCGGCGCCGATCTACACCCTCGACGAGGCGCTTGCCGATCCCCAGGTCCAGCACCTGGGCATGGTCACCGAGCTCCCCCATCCCAAACTCGGCAGCGTCAAGCTGGTGACCGGGGCGGTCAACCTGTCCGATACGCCGACGGCGATCACCAGCCCGGCGCCGGGACATGGCGAACATACCGACGAAATCCTGGCCCGGATCAAGGATCGCAAGAGGCCGGGCGGTGCCGGCGAGGCGGCCCAGTGAACACGCTGGCCCCAAATCCGGCGCTCCGCGATGCCTGCGCCATCGTCGGCACCGGCACGAGCCGGCTGGGCAAGGTGCCCGGAGTCAGCGCCCTGGCCCTGATCGAGGAGGCGGTCCACAACGCACTCATTGACGCCGGGCTGAAGGCGGCGGATGTCGACGGGCTCATCGTCCGCGGCCCCGACGACGTCTATACCTTCCATCAGGTCCTCGGCGAACGGCTCGGGATCGACGCCGCCTTCTCGACCACCACCGCCAACGGCGGCGCCAGCCAGATCCTCTCGGTGATCCTCGCCGTGATGGCCATCGAGGCGGGGCTGGCCAGCACCGTCGTCTGCGGCTACGGCCGCGACGCCTGGTCGCGCACCCATGCCAGCAAGGACGTGCAGATGCGCGGCGCCACCCGCGCGGCGCAGATGGAGAGCGGCGAATTCGGCCCCGAATACGGCCTGTTCGGCGCCGCCGCCATGCATGGTTTCGGTGCGCGGCGCCATATGTTCGAGTTCGGCACCACCCGCGAACAGTTCGGCGCCATTTCCCTCGCTTTCCGCGCCCACGCCAACCGCAACCCGGCGGCCCAGATGCACGGGCGACCGCTGACCATGGATGATTATTTGGACGCGCGGATGATCGTCGAGCCGTTCTGCCTGCTCGACTGCTCGCTGCGCTCGGACGCCGCCGGCGCCGTCATCGTCACGAGTGCCGAGCGCGCCCGCGACCTCAAGCAAAAGCCGGTGCTGGTCAAGGGGTTCGCCACCCATAACAACACCACCGGCTGGTTCGCCGGCGACAATATGATCCGCACCGCGGCGGGGCCGTCGAGCGCGCGCGCCTATGCCATGGCGGGGCTCGGGCCCGGCGACATCGACTGCGCCCAGATCTACGATTGCTTCACCTACATGGTGTTGACCCAGTTGGAGGATTACGGCTTCTGCGCCAAGGGCGAAGGCGGCGATTTCGTCGCCTCCGGCGCGCTGGCCCTCGATGGCGCGCTGCCCACCAACACCTCGGGCGGTCAGCTCTCGGAAGCCCATGCCGAGGGCATGCTGCAGGTGGTCGAAGGGGCGCGGCAGCTGCAGGGCATCTACGACGGCGAGCGGCAGGTGCCGGGGGCCGAGACCTGTATCGTCTCCGGCCATGGCGGCAACACCGTGTGCCATTCGACCCTGATCTTGGGGACGGCGACATGAGCGCCTACGCCAAGCCGCTGCCGGTGCCGACGCCGGAGACGGAACCCTTCTGGGCGGCGGCGCGGGAGCATCGCCTGACGCTGCCCAAATGCGCCGAATGCGGCACCGTGCGCTTCCCGCCGGCGGCCCACTGCCCCGCCTGCGGTTCTGGTGCCCACGACTGGGTCGACCTTTCCGGCAACGGGCGGGTCTATTCCTTCGTCACCTACCACCGGCTTTACGACAAGGGCTGGGAGGGGGAGCTGCCCTACGTGGTGGCGGTGATCGAGCTCGAAGAGGGCCCGCGGATCCTCTCCACCGTCACCGGCTGTGCCCCGGAGGACGTCGCCTGCGACATGGCGGTCAAGGTGGTGTTCGACGACGTCACCGAGGACGTCACCCTGCCCAAATTCACTCCCGCGTGAGCGCGGCCGACCCGCCCTCCCCTCAGGCGCCCCCGCCCTCTGGCGCGGCGAGCTCGTCGATGGTGCGCTGGTGGGAGGCCAAGGCCTGGGCCTCGATGAAGACGCGCCGCACCTCGGGGTAGGCCGACTTGACCTGCTCCTCCATGGCGGTGATGGCGGTCTGGACCTCGCCGGACGATAAGTCCTCGCGGAAATCGACGGAAATGTTGACGAGCACGTCCTTGGGCCCGAGATGCATGGTCAGCACCTCGTTGACGGAGAGGATGCCCCGCTGCTTTTCGAGGATCTCCTTGATGCCGGCGAAGACCTCGGCGCTGGCCGCCTCGCCGATGAGAAGGCCCTTGCTCTCGTAGGCAAGCAGCGCCGCGGTGCCGGCGAGGATAATGCCGATGACGATCGAGGCGACGCCGTCGAGCTCGGGAATGTGGAGGATCTGGGCCGCGGCGATGCCGGCGAAGGCGGCAATCAGCCCCAGCATGGCGGCGGTGTCCTCGAACAAGACCGTGAAAATGGTGGGGTCCTTGGAACGGCGCACCTCCTGGAGCCAGCCGCGCTTCCCCTTCTGCTTGTGGAATTCGCGCACCGCGATGGTCAGCGCTATGCCCTCGAACACCATGGCGGCGGCGAGCACGATGTAGTTGATCTCCGGGTTGAAGATGGCATGGGGTTCGAGGACCTTGATCACGCCCTCGTAAATGGAGATGCCGGAGCCCAGGGCGAAGATCAGGATGGCGACGACGAAGGTCCAGAAATAGAGCTCCATGCCGTAACCGAAGGGATGGCTGGTATCGGGCCGTTTGGCCGCCGCCCTGATGCCGTAGAGAAGCAGCACCTGGTTGCCGGTATCGACGACCGAATGGATGGCTTCCGACAGCATCGCCGAGGAGCCGGTATAGGCGGAGGCGGCGAACTTGATGACGGCAATGGTGAGATTGCCGAACAGGGCCGCGAAGATGACCTTTTTTGACGCCGGTGATGCCATGTCGCGGGCCAAAGCCTATCAGGAGGGCAGACCCCCCGGAAGCGCAATCTGTGGGCCCGAGGCGGGCGCCCGCCGATCAGACGTGCTCGTGCTCCAGCGCCGCGCGCATCGAGCGCCGCCGCGGCAAGGTCGGCACCCAGATGGCGAGGGCGATCAGTGCCGCCGCGGCGAAGGTCGCACGCAGACCGGCGAGCTCGGCAACCGCCCCCAGCGCCAGCGCCCCGATCGCCGGGGTGCCCCGGTAGATGAGAGTATAGAGCCCCATGACACGGCCGCGGTGGGCATCGTCGACGGCGTATTGCACCAGGGCCTGACCGCCCGTGGACATGGTGTTGAGGGCGAAGCCCGAGAGCGCCGCGAAGATCACCCCGACCCACAGGACCGGCGTCGCCACCAGGCCCAGGGTCACCATCGCCAAGGTCAGGAAGCCGGCGACCACCGCCGGGGTGAGGCCGCCGACCCGGCCGCGCAGGGCGATCCAGATGGCGCTCAACATGGCGCCGACGCCCATCGCCGAGGTCAGCCAGGCGAGGCCGACCGCATCGCTGCCGAAGACGGCGCCGGCGAAGCCGGGCAGCATGTCCTGGACCGGGCGGAACAGGATCGAGACCACGGTGAGGATGAAGAACAGCGGGCCGATGCCGGCATGGCTGCGCACATAGGCGAAGCTTTCGCCGACATCGGCGAAGACGCTGCGCCGCCCGCGGCTCTCGCGGACCGGCGGCGCCAGGTCCATGAAATAGAGCGAGGCGAGGAAAATCACGCATCCCACGGTGTTGACGGCGAAGGCGCCGCCGACCCCGGCAAAGGGAATGATAAGGCCGGCGGCGGCGGGACCGACGAAACGCGAGCCGTTGAACAGCGCCGAATCGACGGCGATGGCGGTGGAAAACTCCGCCCGCGGCACGGTCGCCGGCACGATCGCATGGCGCGCGGTGGAGGCCAGGGTATGGGCGATGCCGTGAAACAAGGTGAAGGCGAGCAGCAGCCAGATGTCCATCAGCCCGCCCAGGGTGAAGACCGCCAATCCGGCGGCGTGGAGGACGGCGAAGACCTGGGTGATCTTCTGCAGCGTCAGCGGCACGTGGCGGTCGGTGATGGCGCCGGCGATGGGGGCCAGGAACAGCATCGGCAGAAGATCGGCGGCGGCGATGACGCCGAGCCAGGTGGTCGAATTGGTGAGCTCCCAGGCGAGCCAGCCGACCGCCAGGCGCTGCATCCAGATGGTCACCAGGTTGGGGCTCATGCCGCCCATGTAGAGGGCGTAATTGCGGTGCCTGAAGACACGGATTATGGGGGCGAACCCGGCGGATGAGGCCATCCTGAGTGGGTATCCTGGACGAGGTTGGAGGCGGCTGCGCCTCTCTTAGCACGAAAACCGGCCCCTGGGGCGAGCCACCGGCCCCGCCCCGGAGGCGGCAACGGAGCGGGCGGGCCTCAGGCCTTGGGCGCGCCCTCGCCCTCGAAGGCCTTGTGGAAGGGGATGTCCGGTTCGCCCTCGGCGCGCAGGTCCTTGCGCGATTCGTAGTTGATGTGCTTGATGTTGTTTTGATTTCCCGACCGGTTGCCCATCATGATCATCGGCCCGTCGCCGGAATTCTCCAGCATGTAGAACGAGCCGCCGGTGATCAGCGCCGCCATGCCCGGCTCCAGCACTGCCTTGCCGCCGTCCGGGAAATGCATGGTGCATTGGCCCTCGATGCAATAGAAGGTCTGGTCTTCGTTGTGGCAATGCATGTCGTCGTGGTCGCCGGGATCGGGATAGTAGTGCACCCAGGCATGCATCTTGCGCGTGTTCATGACGACCGTGCGCTTCTTTTCGCGCCGCGCCACCTCCGGGCAGTTGATGATCTCGATGGCCATCGGTTTCCTCCAACTGGCGATGTCGATTGCGTGTCGCGCAGTCTAGCCGCCGCCCGGCCGCCCGGCAACCGGCGACAGCCGGCAGGTGATGACACCGGCGTGGGGGCAGGGATATTATGGGGCGGCGCCCGGGGCGATCGCCCCGGGGCCGAAAACGAGGATCGAGTTTGACCGGGAGACAACGATGGGCTGCGTCGATGCCGACGCCCATGTCATCGAATCGCCGCTGACCTGGGCGCACCTTGCCGAGGAAGACGAGCGCCACCGCCCGCTGGTGGTGACCCAGACCTGGGGCCGGGAGGTCAAGAACAACGAGGGCGACGCCGCGCGCGAATACTGGCTGATGGACAACCGGATCCATGCCAAGGACAAGAATGTCGGCACCGATACGACGGTCGAATCTCGGGAGATGCAGGATGTCGAGGCCAGGCTCGCCCTTATGGCCGAGCTCGCTATCGAGGTCCAGGTGCTCTACCCGACGGTGTTCCTGCGCCCCGCGGTGCGCACCCGGGAGGCGGAGCTCGCCACCACCCGGGCCTACAACCGCTGGCTCGCCAGCATCTGGAAACACGCGCCCGGGCGCCTGCGCTGGGCCGCCCTGCCGCCCCTCTTGTCGCCCGAAAAGGTCGCCGACGAACTCGCCTGGGCCAGGGACCATGGCGCTTGCGGCGTCTTCATGCGCGGCCTCGAATGGGACCGCAACGTCGCCGATCCGTATTTCTTCCCGCTCTATGAGACGGCGAGCGAGCTCGACCTCGCGATCTGCTTCCATTCCGGCAACAATTCCATCACCCATCACGATTTCTTCCTCGAGGACACCACCTTCACCAAATTCAAGCTGGCCATCGTCGGCGCCTTCCATTCGCTTCTGGAAAAAAACATCCCGGCCATGTTCCCCGACCTGCGCTGGGGCTTCGTCGAGGTCAGCGCCCAATGGGTGCCCTATGTGTGCCACGACCTCCGCTACCGGTTCCTCAGGCTCGGCCGCCGCATGCCGGAGAACGTTTTGGCCGCAAACAACATGTATGTCGCCTGCGAGGTGACCGACGACATCCCCTATATCCTGCAATACGCGGGCGACGACCAACTGATGCTGGGGACCGATTACGGCCATCACGACCCCTCGGCGGAGATCAACGCCTTTACCATCATGCGCGGGCGCGACGACATCGCGCCCGAGGTCATCACCAAGATCATCGATTCGAACGCCCGCGCCCTCTACGGGCTCTGAACCATCGCTCCCAGGGAGGACCGCATCCGTGACCGATCTCACTTCGGAGAACCTTGACGCCGCCATCGCCGAGGACGGCGCCGCTATTGTCCGCGACCATTTCAAGCCGGGCGACCTGTGCGTGGTGACCGGCTGCGCCCGGGGCTTCGGCCGCGCCATTTCGCTGCGCCTCGCCCGCGAAGGGGCCAAGCTCGCGGTCTGGGACCTGTTGGACGAGGAGGGCGAGGAGACCGCGGAACTGTGCCGCGAAGCCGGGGCGGATGCGGCCTTCTTTCACTGCGACATGGAGAAGCCCGACGAGATCGCCGCCGCCGCCGCCACCGTGATCGACCGCTTCGGGCCGGCCTATGCGGTGATCAACAACGCCGGCATCAACCTGCGCACGCCGGCCATCGATCACCCGGTGGAGATGTGGAACAAGACCCTCGCCGTCAACCTGGTGGGCGCCTTCCTGTGCGCCCAGGCGTTCGCCCGCGAGATGATCAAGACCGGGCGCGGCGCCATCATCAACTTCGCCTCGGGCCGGGCCATCGAGGGCGCCGTCAACTCCATCGCCTATGCCGCCTCCAAGGCCGGCATCATCGCCATGACCAAGACCGAGGCCAGCGAATGGGCGCAATACGGCATCCGCGCCAATGCCATCGTCCCCGGCGTCTCGGAGACGCGCCAGCCGCTGGAAGCGGGCGGCACGCTCGAGGAACTGCGCGAACGCGGCAAATCGATCCCGCTGGGCCGCGTCGGCCATCCCGACGACATCGCCGGCATGGTGATGATCCTGCTGTCCGAGGACGCCGCCTATATCACCGGCCAATCGATCGCCATCAACGGCGGGCGCATCATGCTGCCCTGAGGCAGCGTCGCCGCCACCGCTCGAGGAGAAGCCCATGCGTTACCGGGAACTGGGTCCGGACAAGCTTCGGGTCTCGGCCATCGGATTCGGCGGCCGCCGCCTGTCCGACCCCCATACCGAGACCGAGAACGACGACAGCCGCGCCCGCGCCGTGATCGACCGGGCCCTGGACCTGGGCCTGACCCTGATCGACACCTCCGACAGCTACGACGAGGGCGAGAACGAGAAATTGTTCGGCCGCCTGCTGGCCGGGCGGCGCGATGCGGCGGTGCTCGCCACCAAGTTCGGCATGGCCCGGGCGGCCGACGGCGCGCGTATTTTCAACGGCCGCCCCGAGTATGCGGCCAAGGCCTGCGAGGCGAGCCTCGAGCGGCTTCAAACCGACGTTATCGACCTCTATTACCTGCACCGCGTCGATCCCGAGGTCCCCATAGAAGAGACCGTCGGCGCCATGGCGCAACTCAAGGCGGAGGGCAAGGTGCGCCATCTTGGCCTGTCCGAGGCCGGGCCCGAAACCCTGCGCCGCGCCGCCCAGGTCCATCCCATCACCGCCCTGCAGAGCGACTATTCCCTGTGGACCCGGGACTACGAGGCCGACACCCTGCCCGCCTGCGCCGAGCTTGGCATCGGCTTCGTCGCCTATTACCCGCTGGGGCGCGGCTTCCTCGCCGGGGAGTTCCGCTCGGTCGATACGCTGGGCGAGCGCGACGGACGGCGCCGGGCGCTGCGCTTCCAGGACCAGAACATCGCCCATAACCTCGACCTCGTCCGCGGCCTCGAGGAGATCGCCGGCGACAAGGCATGTACCGTGGGCCAACTGGCGCTGGCTTGGATCCTGAACCGCGATCCCAGTTACGTGGCGATCCCCGGCACCTCCCGGGTGGCGCATCTGGAGGAAAACATCGCCGCCGCCGAAATCGACCTCAGCGATGCCGACATGGCACGGATCGAGGCCCTGTTCCCGGCCTCGGGCGCGGCCGCCGGGGCCCGTCAACCGGATGCCACCCTGGCCACCTTGAACCGTTAGGTCCGCCCCGGAATCCCATACTGCGGGAATCCGGCGTTTTTCTCACATTATGGGATTCGGGCCCGGCCCGCCCGCCGCCCGCCCTGCCCGGCGCGCGGCGCGGCATGCCGAGCGGGTGACGGCGCCGCTTCCCTTCAGCTTCTCCCCCCTGCCAGATTTCTAAAATTTTACCTAAATTCAATATGAATAAATTTGACTAAATTGGCCGATTGTATGATTATTACATCGTGAGTGTAGTGACAGTCCGTATTTACGAAGCGTCGAGGCAATTATTACTTGGATAAGATTTAAATAAAATTTTATATATCCAAGTTCGACGCAAAAGTGGGTGATTGTTCACAGAGTTAGTAACGCGTAAGAGCTGATCGGCCGTTCCGGGGATGTCCCCTAGTCGCCTTCCGGCGATTGTCCCCAGAGCGGCCGATTTTCTTTTTCCGCTCCGGTTCGATACGCGTCCGCAAAGTGGTGTGCGGCGGTCCAATCCATTAAAATGGAGAAAATGCACCGCGCGTCTCGGCCACCGCAGGCCAGACCGATTGGGGGACACGGATGACCGCACCACCGGCGGCCGGCGACCGGACCGCGATTTTCACCTGCATGGTGTTGATGCGCCGCTTCGAGGAAGAGGTTCTGCGCATCGCCCAGGACCACCCATATGTGGGGCGCCAGCATCTGCATATCGGCCATGAGGCGACCGGGGCCGCCGTCGTTTCCGCCCTCTCACCGGGCGACCTGTTCCACACCACCCATCGCAACCACGGCTACGTCGTCGCCCTCGGCGCCGATCCGGGCCGGGCCTTCGCCGAGATCATGGGCCGCCGGGACGGCCTCAATAAGGGGCGCGGCGGCCCCTGGCACCTGTGCGACCGCAGCGTCGGCATGCAGTCCACCTCGGCGATGGTGGGCGGCAGCGTCGGCCTCGCCGTGGGCGCCGGGTTCGGCCTCAAGCAGCAGGGTGCCACGGCCATCGCCGTGACCCATTTCGGCGACGGGACGCTTGACGAGGGCATCTGCTTCGAGGCCATGAACCTCGCCTCCATCCTCTCCCTGCCGGTGCTGTTCCTGTGCGAGAACAATGCCAAGGAAGGGCAGCGGCCGTCCTCGATGCTGGCGGCCAAGGCGTTGCGCGACCTCCCCGGCGCCCTGCAGATCCATTGCATCGTCGTCGACGGGCGCGACGCCGACGCCGTGGCCGAGGCCGCGACCGAGGCCGTCGCCCGCATCCGCGACGGCGCCGGCCCGGTGTTCCTGCAAACCAACCTCGAACGCTGGCCCGGCTCGCACCAGACCAAACCCGAATTTCCGACCGGCGTGACCGATCTGACCCTGGCCTGGGAGGAGGAGCGCATCACCGGCGCCCATGCCGATTGGGTGCGGGACCACGATGGTTTGCGCGCTTTTGCCAAGACCCTGGTGGCCGACGGCACGCTGAGCCGGGAGCAGGTGCTGGCCATCGACCGCGAGGTCCTGGACCGCCTGAGTGACGCCCGCGCCTTTGCCGAGGCGAGCCCCTATCCCGAGCCGTCGGCGCTGCTCGACGGCGTGTTCGCTTGAGGGTGCGGGCATGACCACCAAGACCTATGCCGAGGCCCTGATCGAGGCGTTAATGGAAAAGGCGGCCGACGACGATCGGTTTGCCATCATCGGCCGCGGCATCCTCGGCCACGGCGCCCAGGCGCATTTCGCCCAGCCGCTGATGGACGCCTATGGCGCGCGCATCACCGATCCGCCGACCTCCGAGGGCGCCGTGGCCTCGATGGGCATCGGCGCGGCGATGTCGGGCACCCCGATGTTCGTCCATTTCGGCACCGCCAGCTTCACCCTCGAGGCGGTCAATCAACTGATCCACGAAGCGGGCGTGGCGCATTCCATGTCGGGGGGCCAGATCACCGTTCCCATCGTCTTCCACATGTATCACGGGCTGCGCCGGGGCGGCGCCGGGCAGCATTCCTCCAGCCCGCAATCGATGTACGCCAACAACCCGGGGCTGCAGCTGATCATGCCGACCACCCCGCGCGACGTGAAGGGCATGCTGCGGACGGTCCTGAACGGCAACAACCCGACCTTGTTCATCGACCACGGCGCCCTGCTCGGCACCGAGGGCGAGGTTCCCGACGCCCCCTACGAGATCCCGCTCGGCGTCGCGGACATCCGGCGCGAGGGCGCCGACGTGACCATCGTCGCCACCTCGCGGGCCGTACTGTGGGCGGCGGAGGCCGCGGAGCGCCTGGCCGCCGACGGCATCGACGCCGAAGTCATCGACCCCCGCTCGGTGGTGCCCCTCGATAGCGAGGCCATCGTCTCTTCGGTGCGCAAGACGGGACGCCTAGTGACCGTGGACGAAGGCTATCAGATGTGCTCCATCGGATCGGAAATCGCCGCCCTCGCCGCCGAACGCGCGGCCGACGCGCTGAAGGCGCCGGTCGGGCGGGTTGCCCGGCCGCCGGCCCCCGTGCCCTTTTCACCGCCGCTGGAAGAGGCCATGATGCCGGGACCCGAGAGGATTATCGAAACCGTCAGGAAGATCATGGGCTAGGGCCGAGCGCCCGGCCCCAAGCCAAGCGAAGGGAGACCGCGCAATGACCGAGGAACTAGCGGGTAAGGTCTGCACCCCATGCCAGGGCGGCATTCCGCCCCTCACCGCCGCCGAGGCGGAGGTGTTTCACAAGCAGACCCCAAAATGGGATCTCACCGACGACGCGACCTGGCTCAGGCGCAGTTTCGGCTTCGACAATTTCGTCGGCGCCCTCGATTTCGTCAACAAGGTCGGTGCCTTGGCCGAGGAAGAGGGCCATCATCCCGACATCGCGCTCGGTTGGGGCTATGTCGATATTTCGATCCAGACCCACAAGATCAAGGGCCTGCACGAAAACGACTTCATCCTGGCCGCCAAGATCGATGCCATCGCCTGATGACGGGCATTAAAACCCGCCCCTCCAGGTAAGAAAAACGGCCCGGTCCCCATGGAGGGCCGGGCCGTTCCTCCGGAACGCGAAGACTACTTGCAGTCGATCCGGCGCGAGCGCTGGCCCGAACCGGGATAGTCGAAGGTGCAGGTCATGCCGACCTTGATGTTCTTGCGCTTGGTCTTCTTGCCGCCGATGAAGACCTTGGTGCGGCGGCCCGACACGCTGGTCTTCACGGTCTTGCCGTTGGCGAGCTTCATCTCGAGCTTGCGACCGCCGCGGACGACCTTGGTGATGGTCCCGGTATCCTTGACGTACTGGATCTTGGCCTTGATGCGCTTGCCCTTGTAGACCATGGACTCGCGGGCGCGGTCGACGATCGACTTCGGCGTCTTGTAAGCGTTGGCGACGATCTCCTGGATCTCGGCACCGCTGACCAGGGCCACGTCCATCTGCGCCTTGTTCAGCTTCTTGACCAGTTCCGGCTCGCGGGTGGTGGCGGCGAAGGCGGCACGCATGGCCTCGACCCGCGCCTTGGGCACGCCGGGACCCATCAGATAGGGCCGGCCCATGACCTGGGGCGCGAAGATCAGTTCGAAGGTCTGGCGGTCCTCCTTGGTGGTGGTGATCTCCGTCACCAGCGGCACGTCGCCGATCTCCGGCAGTTTCCTGAGCGACAGCTGGATCAGGACATTGACCTTCTTGTCCCTGAGCCACTGGCCCTTCTGGTTCTTGAATGAGGTCCAGGACCAGCCGCAGCGCCCGAATACCTCGCCGCGTTCCATGGCGAGGTTGATTCCGACGCCGGTATAGCCGGTGATGATCTTGAACTTGGTGCCGAGGATGTTGTTGAGCGCGGCCGGGAAGTTTTCCGTGTCATTGGCGCCGGCACCGCCGATGATCAGCTCTTTCTTCATCACGTCATGGATGGATTTGATGCCGGTGGTGTGCCAGGCGACGCAGATCGAAACCTCGTTGTTGATGCTGCCGATGTAGTGGAATTTCAAGGGGTCGTATTTCGGCCCCCGCTTGCCGTAAAGCGGCAGGAACGGAATGGCGCGCTGCACCGCGCCCAGCACGGTGCCGTCCTGGGGCGCGACGTTATAGACGTAATTGGCGGCGCGGATACTGGCCGCGCCCTGCATGAATTGGGCGATGATGCGCGGGTTGCCGGGGATGTTCTTGCCGAGATGCGCCGCAACCATCCGCGCATAGGTGCCGTAGCCGCCACCGGAGCTGGCGCCGACGATGATCTTGACGCGCTTGCCCTTGTAGAAATCGGCGATCGGATCGGCCGCCGCCGCGCCCGTGAACATGGCGAGGGCGGCCGCCGCCGCGGTGAGTGATGTCTTGATGGTCATGGAATCCATACCTCCCTGTTTGGCCGACGCCACCCGACTACCCCTCGGGCGCCAATGAACACGCCGGGAATGGGCCAAAGGCTATCAGACCGTGCCGGTTCCTGTCCACGCAGAGGGCCCGCCCCTCAGTTGTAGATGCCGCCCTTGCGCTGGTTGAGTTCGATCTCGAAACCGTCGGCATCGAGGATGTTGGCGACCAGTTCGTTGGTGCCGCCCTCGGGCGCCGTCAGGGGCCGGGTAAAGCGCACGCCCTCCCGTTCCAGGGTCCCGCACAACGCCTCAAGATCGGCGACGGCAATGGCGATATGCCCCGCCCAGGGCTTGTCCGCGTTGCCGGTGCCGGCGATCAGCTCCAATACCGGATGGGTGCCTTCCGGCCCGTAGCCGACATAGGCGATGGCCCGCCCGTCATCGCCCTGGTCGCGGCGGCGCACCACCTGCATACCCAAGAGGCGGGTATAGAAATCGACGGCGCGCTCGAGATCGGCCACCGGCAGCATGGTGTGCCGGAAACGGAACCGCGCTTCGCCGCCGCCGTCTTGCTCGCTCATGATGTTCTCCCTGTCATCTCGTCTTCCTTCCCGGCGTCGCGCTCCTCAGACCCAGGTCAGCCGATCCTCGCGCCATTCCCTGAGCGCCGCGCCGGGTTCTTCCTGCGCCGCGGCCAGCCTCTGGCTCAGCGCCTTGCGCCAGTTGGCCGACAGCGCCTCGACCGCGAGCGCGCGCTCGAGCGCCGCGCTCCCCGCCCCCTTGTCGGCCCACAGGCCGGCAAGCTCGGCGACGGTGAGGCCGGCGGCATCCCGCGCCTCGCAGCGGATCTCGTCGCCGGCGCCGACATCGCCCTCGGTCAGCACGCGGAAATAGAAACCCAGCCGGCCGCTGGCGAAGAACCGCCTGGGCAGGCCGGGGTCGTCGAACTTCATGGCCAGCTTGTGGCACGGCGTGCGCGGCTCGGTGACCTGGAAGCGGGCGCTGCCGATCGCGTAGATATCGCCGATATTGACCTCGCCGTCGGCCATGCCGGTGACGGTCAGGTTCTCGCCGAAGGCGCCGCAGGGCAGCCCGCCGGTGCCGAGATCCTCTTGCCAGAACGGATAATGATCCCGGGAATAGACATAGACCGCCATGTCGGGACCGCCATGGGTCTGGGGATTGCCCTGGCGGTCGCCATCGAGGTTGAGGCGCCCCACCGCGACCCGCCCGGCCACCGGGTCCTTGAAGATCGCCGTCGGGTAGCTGCGCCCGCGATAGGTGACCTCGCGGGGCAAGCCAACATTGACCGAAACGAGTTCCATCCCTTTTGCTCCCGCGGATTTCGGTCCGGCGCGCCGCCCGGCCCTAGAGGCCGACCTCCCAGTCCTCGGGAATGACCCCGGATTTTTGTCCTTCGGTCACGTAGTAGTTCCACATCTTGCGGATATGGTGGTCCCGTTCCTCGTATTCGCCGACCCGCGCCAGCTCTTCGGCGGTCAGCGGCTCGATCTCGCTGCCGAAGGCGAGCGCTTCCTTCTGGGCCTTGAGGTTGTCCTCGAAATGCAGGGTATCGACCAGGATCGCCGGCGCGCTTTCCGACGCCAGCACCACGCCGTGGGCGCGCAGCAGCAGGCCATGGGCATCGCCCAGGCAGTCGGCCAGCGCGGCGCCGTCGGCCTTGGTTTTGATGTGCCCGACCTCACGCATCACCGGCACCCCGGATGCCCACCTGGCGGCGTGGAAATCCATGATCTCCACCTTGGCGCCCTTGGCCATGGTGACGGCGGCGGCGAGCTCCATGTGATTGTGGATCACCGCATCGACATCGGGCCGCTTGCGGTAAACCTCGGTGTGAATCACCAGCTCGCTCGGCGGCCTATCGTCGCCTTCGAGCACATTGCCCTCGAGGTCCACCAGCAGGATGCTATCGGGCGTCACCTCGGCACGGCTCTGGGTCCGGCTCTGGATATAGAGCCGGTCGGTGCCCGGCACCCGCGCCGAGACATGGCCCGAATAGTGCAGGATCCCGGACATGTTGAGCAGCCGCGTGCAGGCCGCCACCTGGGCCCGAATCGCCTGGCCGGAATTGGAAAGGTCCACTGCCGTGTTCATGGTAACCGGTCTCCCTCTGTCTCGCCGTCGCGGCCGCCGGCGCCGGGGCGCCGCGACCGGAGATTTTGTCTGCTTCCGGTTTTAGAGCCTTCACCGCTCCCCCACAAGCCCTGCTTGGCGCCTAAGCGCGCCGCTCGCCCCGGGTCACGAAATAGGTCGCAGTGAAGATCACGGCGGCGCCGATCCAGGTCCAGACCTCGGTCGGTTCGGCGAACAGCACGAACGCCATCGCTGCGGTGAACGGCAGGCGCAGGAATCCGAAGGGCAAGACCAGGGTGGTCTCGGCATGACGCAGGGCCCGGACGATGCAGTAGGGCGCGATGGTGCCGAATACCCCGATCAGGATCAGGCCCGGAAGGTCGCCCCAGCCCGGCCACACCCAGACCCAGGCGGCGGGGATTAGAGAGAACGCCATCAACATGGCCTGGTAGTAGAAGATGGTGGTGGACGGCGCATCGGTGCGCCCCAGCACGCGGGAATAGATTGTGACACAGGCGTAAAGGAAGGCGGAGCCGAGAACCATCAGCGCCGGCAGTCCGGTCGGGATGGCGCCCGGCCGGAGGATGATGAGGACGCCGACGAACCCCGCACCGATGGCGACCAAGCGCCGGATCCCCGGTCGCTCGCCGAGGATGAAGACGGCCAGGATCGCGGCCATCATCGGCTCCGTGAAGTGCAAGGCGATGGCTTTCGACAGCGGCATCACCGCAAGCGCCGCGAACCACAGCCACATGCCGACGAAATTGGCGACGTTGCGCTGCAGGTGGAGCCCGAATCGCTGGGTCCTGAGCGTGCCGAACCCGCGCCATGCGAAGAAGGCCGCGAACACGGCGAAACCGATGGCGTTGCGAAAGAAGACGATCTCGATGGGCGGCATCTCGCGCTGCGCCAGCAGGCGAACGCCCACGGGCACCAGGGAATAGAAAAATGCCGAAGCCACGGCCCAGGACATCGCGATCAAGGCATCGCGCGAAATCTTGGACGCGGGCCCCGAGGGCGGGGACGAGGTCATGGTTCAATTCTATGCCGATCCGGGCTGCGATGGGCCGATTTCGGGCCGCCTTGCCCAAGCGCAAGGGACGGTTAGAATTGGCGCATGTGCGAGCTTCTCGGCATGAGCGCCAATACCCCGACCGATATTCGCTTCAGCTTCTCGGGGTTGATCCAGCGCGGCGGACGCACCGGCCCCCACCGCGACGGCTGGGGCATCGCCTTCTACGAATCCCGGGGCTGTCGCACCTTTCACGACCCGTCACCCAGCTCGACCTCGGAGGTCGCCAAGCTGGTCGAAAGCCATGCGGTCAAGAGCCGTACAGTGATCTGCCATATCCGCAAGGCCACCGGCACCTCCAAGATATGCCTGGAAAACACCCATCCCTTCACCCGCGAGCTGTGGGGCCGGAGCTGGGCCTTCGCCCATAACGGCCGGCTCAAGGGGATCAAGCATTGGCCGCTCGGCACCTATCGTCCGATCGGAACCACCGACAGCGAGCATGCCTTCTGCTGGCTGTTGGGCCGTGTGCGCCGGCGCTTCCCCGAGCCGCCCGAAGACCTTGGCACCATCGCTCGCTACATCGGCACCCTCTGTGGCAGGATCGGCCGCACCGGCACCTTCAACATCATGCTTGCGGATTCGCGCAATCTCTATTGCTACTGCTCGACCCATCTCAGCTGGCTGACGCGCCGCGCGCCGTTCGGCGAAGCGCGGCTGATCGACACCGAGATGACGGTGGACTTCGCCCACGAGACCACGCCCAAGGATGTCGTAACCATTATCGCAACCCAGCCCCTCACCCACTCAGAACCTTGGCAGGCGATGGCGCCCGGATCGTTGGCGGTATTCCGCAATGGCCGGCGCGCCCGCCTCTAAGGCCAACCGGTTTGCCGAAGCGGCGGCGGATGCTATTCTCGGAGGCCGCGATTGCGTGGGAGGACACCATGACCGAGACCGACATCGGCGACACCATCGAGGCCAACTTCACCTATCTCGTGAACACCGGCCGAAAACCTGTGACTTACGTCAACATGCCCGAGGAGGAAAAGCGGGATCCCGGCACCTACGAAAACCATAACCACCGGGTCCGCGACGGACGCCAGGTCGCCGCCACCCTTGATCTCGACCGCGAGGGTTTCGCCCTCGTCCATCACCCGACCGCGGTCACCGACTTCTACGACGAAGACCAGCTGGAGAACGTCTACACACCCGAGCTCGAGCGCCTGGTGAAAGAGGCGACCGGGGCTAAGCGGGTGGTGGTGTTCGACTACACCCTGCGGGCCCAGGACGAAACCATCCAGGCCGAGCGCGGCGTGCGCAGCCCGGTTCGGCGGGTGCACAACGACTATACCGATTGGTCGGCGCCCAAGAGGGTCCGCGATCTGCTGCCCCCGGAGGAGGCCGAGGATCTGCTCGCCCACCGCTTCGCCATCGTCAATGTCTGGCGGCCTATGTTCGGCCCCCTCGAAAGCAAGCCCCTGGCCCTATTGGACGCCCGCAGCATCGCGCCCGAGGATTTGGTGTCCACCGAACGGCGCGCCAAGGACCGGATCGGCGAAGTGCAGCATGTCACCTTCAACCCCGACCACCTCTGGTATTATTTTCCGCGCCAGGAACGCGACGAGGCCGTCCTGATCAAGTGCTACGATTCGGCAACCGACGGCCGCGCGCGCTTCGCCGCTCATACGGCGATCGACGATCCCAACACGCCGGCCGGCGCGCGGCCCAGGGAGAGCATCGAAGCGCGGACCTTCGTGTTCTTCTGAGCGCTTTCGTCTCGGACACCGTAGAAGATTCCCGGCCCCAAAATATCCCCAGCCCGCGCCGGGCGGGGGCCGGGAAACCGGCGCGAGGCCACGGGGACGGCGGCTGGCCTCGCAAATCTCCCTCGGCGTGGGCCTGCAAGCCCCGTCGCACAAGCATTTTCGCTACGCCCGATTGCGAAGCGCATGGTCCAAGGGATTACTGCATTCGGATTACAAGTTTTGGCCCTGCATTAAGGTTAATGCTTACAAATAACGTCTTGGTTGATTATTTCGCCGTCTTGCATTCTGCATGTAGAAATGAACTCCGCAATGTGTTAGCGTTAAAAGAAGCTTAACGGGGTGGTAGAGTTTGCGTGATGCTTGGGTTGCTACGAAGAGTGCTGAATTCGAACGCTGGCGTGACGGCGATCGAATACGCGTTGGCGGCGGCACTGATTGGTGTCGTCATCATCGGCTCGTTGGTGGCGGTGGGCGCGGAGCTCAACGACAACTTCACCTACATTGCCGAAAATATCGAAACCGATGAAGGCCCCGGAGCCGGCAATACCGGCAACGGCGGGGGCGGCTCCGGCTCTGGATCGGGTTCGAACCCGCCCGGTGGCGGCACCACCATTGGCGGCGGCGACGATACCACCGGCGGCGGCGGTGGCGAAGCGACAGCCGACCGCGGTGGCGATGGCGGTTCGGGCGATGACTCGGGAACGTCCGGCGACGACACCGGCAACAGCGACACCGCCGGTAATGGCGACAGCGGCGACGAAACCGACGTCGCCGGCGGCCCTGGCGGCACCGGGACGACAGGCGGCCCGTCCGGCACGACCCCCGGTGGAGGCAGCGGCAGTCCCGGCGGCACATCGGGACCGGGTGGCGCCTCTTCCGGCGAGACGACGGGGTCCGGATCGGGCAGCGGCGGAGGCGGGGGCACTACCGTTGCGCAGGATTCCGGCGGCGGCCAAGACGTTGCGACGGCAGGCAGTCCAGGCGCATCGGCCGAGCCCGGCACCGGCGGCTCAGTATCCGCGTCGCCCGGCGAGGACGCGCGTGACCAGAGCAGCTCGGGATTCTCCGGCGGCGGCGCACAGGCCGGCGCGGGCGGCGGCTTCCTTAACGCATCGGCCGACACCGGCTTCGGGGCCGGCGGTCAAGGGCCGATCGTCCCCGCATCGGGCACGGCCGCGGGCGGCACCGGAGACGGCGGCTCGGCGTTTGGAGACAAGCGCACCAGTGCCGGTTTCGGCGGGGAGGAGAAGGCGAACCGGTCGGGCGACGGTCGTATTCGTATCGCTGGCTACTCGTTCGAACGGGGCAGCCTGATCAACCTGCTCATCCTCCTGGCCTTCTTCCTGTTCATCGTCTACATGATCTGGCGCGCTTTCCAGCGCGTGATCGAGCAATCCGACAGCCGTCAGCAGCTGAAGGAATGGGAAGACGGCCGCAGAAGCAAGAGCCGGAATCTCGGTGTCTTCAGCGGCAACAAGAGCATGGCCGCCTAACCTCGACCGTTACCCGGCCTGCGGGCACAGTCAACCACAGCGCCGCCTCCGTAAGGGGGCGGCGCTCGATTTTTGCGGCACATCCATCCTGCCCTCGGGGTGCCGGCCTCAGCGGCCGCCGAGACGGCCGAGGCCGGGCAACCTGAGCGCCAGGTCGGCGAAGTCGATGCCCACCGACAGGCCGAGGATATTGATCTCCACCCCCTCTTCGGCGGATGCCAACAGGCCAAGGAGACCGAACACCGAAACCTGCCATCCCGAACCGCTCGGTGTCCTGGCGAAGAACGTATATCCCGGCAGATAGTCCTTGCCGATGGCCGTCGGCGGCAAATCGGCCTTCAGCCCCGGCAACCGGCGGAGAACGAATGCGGTGAAGGTGTTGCTGTTGGGGCCGGGCCAGGTGCGGTAGTGGCGCGCGTAGGGGTAGGCGGCGACCGCTTCGCGAATGCGCTCGATCGCCGGCTCGGCGGCTGGTCCGCGAAGCTCGGCCAGCAGCCGCGGGGGCGAGCCGTACCAATAACGGTCGGGCCGATCGTCGTGAACGGAGACGGCGCTGCCGCCGCCGCGCGCATACCAGCCGATGACCTCATAGGTCGTATAGGAAGGGGCGTGGGCGGGTTTGACGGAAATCCAAGTGTGCACGGCGAAGGCACCGCGCCACTTGAAGGCGCGGGCGGCGTAGACCTGCACCACCGCCTCGGGCGTGGTGGCGGGGTCGGGGGCCAGGCCGGAGGCCTGGCGGCTCGCCTCGGCCCAGTCGCCCTGGAGCTCGACCTCGCCGCAGGCGACCATGCTGAGCGGTCCCAGCAACAGAACGACGATGACGATCGCGATCCTGCGGAAATGCTTCACGGCGGAGATCCTTCATCCTGGCCCCATGACGGAGCGTGGCGATACCATACTTATAGGCGCAAGACTGGGGCAAGGATATGGCAGGCGGGCCGGACCGCCGTTGCCGGCCAAGGTTCGGCCCGGTGCCCCACGGGGCGAAACGGCGGGGTGATTGACGGGCGAAACAGGCCTAAAATCAGTTTGGGAAAACACGCCCGCGGCAGATTGCGGGCAAACAGGAGGCCGAGGCTGATGCAGAGAACCACACCGCCCTTTCGCGCCGATCACGTCGGCAGCCTGTTGCGCCCCCCGGCCTTGATCGAGGCGCGCGCGAAACGGGAAAAGGGGGAAATCGGCGACGACGAATTGTGGGACATCGAAAGCGAAGCCATCCGCGATGCCATCGCCCTGCAGCAGGGAGCCGGGCTCCGCAGCGTCACCGACGGCGATTTCCGTCGCGGCCACTGGTGGAACGATTTCGTGTTGGCCATCGAGGGGATCGAGATCAGGGGTGGACTGGAGGTCCATTTTCGCCAGAAGCCGGGCGAGGAGATCGCCCATGCCCCCCACCGGGCCGTCGTCACCGGGCGCCTCAATCGCCCCAAGGGCATTTGCACCGAGGCCTTTCGCTTTCTCAAACAGCACACCACCGAGACTCCCAAGCTCTGCATTCCATCGCCGTCGATCGTGCATTTTCGCTCGGGCCGCGAAGGCATCGACAAGACTGCCTATCCCGATATGGACGAATTCTTCCAAGATCTTGCCCGCGTCTGGCGCGAGGAGATCGAGGACATCGCCGCGCTGGGCGGGCGCTATATCCAGCTCGACGAGGTCAATCTGGCCTTCCTCTGCGACCCCAAGCTGCGCGACGCGGTGACCCGTCTCGGCGAAAATCCCGACACCCTGCCCAGGACCTATGCGCGGCTGATCAACGATACCGTGCGCGACCGGCCTGCCGACATGGTCGCCTGTCTCCATCTTTGCCGCGGCAACCACCGCAGCAACTGGGTCGCCGAAGGCGGCTACGAGCCGATCGCGGAGACGTTGTTCAACGAGATCGACGTCGACGGCTATTTCATGGAATTCGACAGCCCCCGGGCGGGGAACTTCGAGCCCCTGCGTTTCGTGCCCAAGGGCAAGACCGTGGTGCTCGGCCTCGTCACCTCGAAATTCCCGGAGCTCGAGGCCAGGGACGAGCTCAAGCGCCGCATCGACGAAGCGTCGAAATACGTGCCCCTCGACCAGCTGGCGCTGAGCCCTCAATGCGGTTTCGCCTCGACCCTGCTCGGCAACCAGCTGACCATGGAGGACGAAAAGGCGAAGCTGCGCCTGGTGGTGGAAACGGCGGAGGAGATCTGGGGATGACGGCGG
Organism: Alphaproteobacteria bacterium; assembly: GCA_033720855.1. Lineage (GTDB taxonomy): Bacteria > Pseudomonadota > Alphaproteobacteria > SMXQ01 > SMXQ01 > SMXQ01. The sequence continues at coordinate 5,512 of JAWWBR010000013.1, read as the reverse complement.
TGGCGGACTGGTTCAAGAGCACCTCGAACCGGACCTTCATCCTCTTTCCGCTGCTGATCATCGCTTTCGAACTCGCCCTTAAGGGCGGCGCGCTTCACGTCGTGCCCTGGGGCGCGCCGTTGCTGGTCTGGGGCTACCTGCAGTACCGGCTGGTCGGGCGCTACCGCATGCGGCTTGGCGGCGGCGGACCGGGCCTCGCGGTCCCGCCCCAACGCATCGTCGATGCCGGCCCCTACAGGTACCTGCGCAATCCCATGTATCTCGGCCACCTGATCTTCATGGCCGGCCTCGCCATCACCTTCCGGTCGCTCGCGGCGGTGGCGCTTCTGGCCTTCCACATGGCCTGGTTCCACCGCCGGGTGCTGGAGGACGAGAAACACCTTGAGGCGATCTTCGGTGCCGAATACCTCGGCTACAAGGCGCGGGTGAAGCGCTGGATCCCCGGACTCCTCTAACCCCGAGACGCATAAGGAGCCTTTACCCCCATGACCGCAAAGACTGTCATCGTTACCGGCGCCGGCGGCGGCATCGGCCTGGCCTGCGCCCGGGGCCTCCTCGCCGATGGGCACAGCGTCACCGCCCTCGACGTCAAGCCGATCCCCGATGCCCTGACAGCGCCGGGGGGACCCGGCGCCTGCCTGGCGCTGGCCGTCGACGTCGCCGTCGAGGCGCAATGCCGCGAGGCGGTCGCCAAAACGGTCGAGGCCTTCGGCGGCCTCGATGCGCTCTGCCATTTCGCCGCCATCCATTCGACCGACGACTGGGAAACCCTCACGGTCGAGGAATTCAACCGCGTGCTCGAGGTCAATGTCACCGGCTCCTTCCTGATGGCCCGGGCGGCGGCGGCCTACATGAAGGAACATGGCGGCGGCGCCATCGTCCTGACCTCCTCGGGCTCGGTCAAGATGAGCGGCGTCGGCGGGGGCTCGGGACGGGGCGGGCCCGCCTATGTCAGCTCCAAGGCGGGAATCTACGGCCTCAACCGGGCGCTGGCGCGGTCGCTGGGGCCATTCGGCATCCGCGTCAACACCGTCAGCCCCGGCGCCACGGAAACGCCGATGATCGCCGAATACACCGAAGATTCGCGCCGCAATGCGGCATCGCGCACCATGCTCGGGCGCATCGGCCAGCCAGAAGACGTCGCCGACGTGGCCCGTTTCCTGATCTCCGACCGGGCCCGCTTCGTTACCGGCGACGTCATCAGCGCGTCGGGCGGCGGCAGCGTCTGACGCCCCCTTCCCTTTGCGGGCATCGGCCTTTAATCTCGATCCCGTCGAGCAGAAAGACCCGCCATGGCCATTACCATCGAGCCCGCATCCGCCGCCCTCGGCGCCCGCGTCACCGGCATCGACCTCGCCGCCCCCATCGGCGGGGACGATTTCGAGACCCTGCATCGCGCCATCCTCGACCACCAGGTCCTGGTCTTCCCCGGCCAGGAGATCGGCGAGGACGATCACATCCGCTTTGCCGGGCTCTGGGGCACGCTGCCGGTGCGACACCGCTACCGCAGCCGACGGGAAAAGGACGTCGCCCATAAATCGATCATGCTGGTCAGCAACATCCGCGAGGACGGGGAGCCCATAGGGTCGCTGCCCGACGGCGAGATGATGTTCCATTCCGACGGCGCCTATGACGAGACGCCTTACATGTACACCATGCTCTATGCCGTCGAGATCCCGTCCGCGGGCGGCAATACCCTGTTCGCCGACATGTATGGCGCCTATGAGACGCTGCCGGACGCGCTCAAGCGCCGGCTCGCCGGGTGCCACGCGCGCCAGCTCTATTACTCGGGCACGGTGCAGAAGGACCAGCCGGCCGGCGAGTATTACGGCGCCGCGATCCATCCCATCTTCATCGAGCACGAAGAAACCCGCCGTACCGCGATCTACGTGAGCCGCCTGATCACCGAGGCCATCGTGGAGTTGGAGGCGGAGGAGAGCGCGGCGGTGCTGGAGCAGGTGTTCGACCATTGCGAGCGCGACGAGCTGATCTACGAGCACGCCTGGCATCCCGGCGACTTCGTCATGTGGGACAACCGCTGCGTCACCCATGCGCGCAGGGATTTCCCCGAGACCGAGCGCCGGTTGCTGCGCCGCACCGTCACACAGGGGCATGCGCCGCGGGCGGCCCGGACCACCGTCGCCGCAAGATGAGCGCATGAGCGTCCGCGAGGAATGGGGGTCCCACCACGGCTTTACCCTGGCGGCCATCGGCTCCGCCGTGGGACTCGGCAACATGTGGCGCTTTTCCTATGTCGCCGGCGAGAACGGCGGCGCCGTGTTCGTGCTGATCTACCTCGCCTGCGTGGCGCTGATCGGCTTGCCGCTGATCATCGCCGAGCTTTCCATCGGCCGCCGCGGCCAGGGCGACGCGGTGGCGGCGTTTTCCACCGACGGGCGCGGCTGGCCCGCGGTGGGCTGGCTCTGCATCGTCGGCGCCTCGGTGATCCTGAGCTATTACGCGGTGATCGCGGGGTGGGCGCTCAAATACTTCACAGGCGCGGCGACCGGCATTTTGTGGGAGAACGGCACCGCCGGCTACGGCAGCTATTTCGAGCGCTTCATCGGCAACCTCGCCGAGCCGGTTCTGTGGCAGGGGCTGATGCTTGGCGCCACCGTCGTCGTCGTCGCCGGCGGCATCAAGGGCGGCATCGAGCTGTTCAATCGGTGGCTGATGCCGCTCCTTGCCCTGATCGTCTGCGGCCTTGCCGTCTATGCGCTGTCGCTTCCCAACTCCGGCGGAGGGGTCGACTTCCTGTTCTCCCCCGACTGGTCGGCCCTGGGCCGACCCCAGGTCTATGTCGCCGCCCTGGGCCAGGCCTTCTTCTCACTCGGTGTCGGCATGGCGATCTTCGCCACCTATGGCAGCTACATGCCGCGCGATTTTTCACTGCCCGCCTGCGCCGCGGTGACGGTGACCGGGGACACCTTGTTCGCCATCATCGCCGGGCTGGCGATCTTCCCCGGCGTCTTCGCCTTCGGCGTCGACCCCGCGGCCGGCCCCAAGCTCGCCTTTATCACCCTGCCCCAGATCTTCATGCAAATGCCGGGCGGCCTCTTGATCGGCGCCGTCTTCTTCTTCCTGCTTTCGGCCGCGGCGCTGACCTCGATGGTGTCGCTGCTGGAGGTTCCGGTAGCGATGGCGATCCACCGCTTTGGCTGGCGTCGCAAAGCCACGGCCTGGGGCACCGGTGCGCTGGTGTTCCTCATCGGCGTTCCGTCCGCCTTGAGCTTCGGCGTGCTCAAGCATGTCACCATCGCCGGCCGCGGAATCCTCGAGGCGATCGACGCGGCGGTCTCGAACCTCCTTCTGCCGACGGGCGGGATTCTGATCGCGCTCTTCGTCGGCTGGCACGTCAAGCGCGCCACCACCCTGGACTCCGCCGACTTGGCGCGAAGCCGCTTTGGGGCGAGCTGGCTGTGGCTGCTGCGCACCGCGGTGCCGGCGGCGGTGCTCCTGATCCTGCTGCATTCGGCCGGACTGATATAGCTCGCCGCGCAGGCCGCGCCACGCGCGACCTTGTGCATCCCGGATGAGCCGGCATTTCGAACGCTCTAGCGGAACCGCCTGAATCGGCGAGGCCCCCAACTCCGCTACCCCGATGGCCGCGTCCGAAGATCGGCGGGCGCGCGCCTATGGGCGCAAGGGTCGTCCGCCCGCTACCTGACCGTGATGCAACTGCAGGACGCGAGGTGGCTCACTTTTTGCGATACGCTGCCGACAAGCAGGCTCTTGAGCGCGCCCAGGCCACGGCTGCCCATGACGATGAGATCGACGTTCTCGGCTTCCGCCACCTTGAGGATGGCCTCGGCCGGATCGCCGCTTTCGGTCAGGCCGCGCGCGTTTTCCAGCCCACCGCCGGCGGCCTGCTCCTTGGCATCTTCGACCACCGCGTTGGCGAGCTCGGCCTGGACCCTGGCCGTCGCCAGGGTGTATTCGGCATGCAGGACCACGGGCTCGCCCTCCGGCGCCATGGCCAGAACATCGGGGCCCTCGAGGATATCGCTGAGATCGATCCCCTTGTCCGCGGCCAGGCGTTTGGCCTCATCCGACAGGGCGCCGCCCTCGATCACCGCCAGGACGATCAGCTCGGCGCCGTAACGCGATGCCATGTCGGCGGCCACGGACACCGCCTTATGGGCATGCTGGGAGCCGTCGGTGGCGACAAGTATCTTATTGATCATGATTGTTTCCTCCCACTTGAGAGCATACACCACATATGGGCGTTCCACGGGCAAGAACCAACCGGCAACGCGAAGCGGGCGCTTGTGGGCGGTTTCGGCTACCATGGGGGGCCGCGCCCTTGGGGCGCCAAGAACCATAGGGGGGAGCCATGTCCGAGACCGTGCATGCCGTCGAGACGGCGAGCCAGAAGATCGCCCAATTCGTTGCCGGATTCGACCTTGCCGATGCGCCGGAAGAGGCGATCGGGCTCACCGAGACGGCGCTGATCGATACCGTCGGGGTGATGCTGGCGGGAAGCCAGGAGCCTGCGGCGCGGATCGTCTCGGAGATGATCGCCGCCGAGGGCGCGGACGGTCGGGCGACCGTCGTCGGCCGCGCGCTCAGGACCTCGGCGCAGAACGCGGCCCTCGCAAACGGCACCGCCACCCAGGCGCTCGACTTCGATCTCTCCTACATGATCGGCCAATCGGCGGCGCCAATCATCCCCGGCCTGCTGCCGCTGGCCGAGACCACCGGCGCCCGGGCGGAAGAGGTGATCTCCGCGTTTGTCGTCGGCTGCGAGGTCTGCGGCCGCCTGGCCCGCGCCATACCGACGCTCTCCAGCGAGGGCCGCTGGCACGGCTCCGGCGTGTTGGGGGCACTGTCGGCAGCCGCCGCCTTTGCGCGCCTGACGGCGCTGCCGGCGGACGCCGTCGTCAACGTCATCGGCATCAGTGCGTCCCTCGCCTCGGGCATCAGCGAAAACTTCGGCACCATGACCAAGCCGCTTCACCCGGGCAACGCCGCGCGCAACGGCATGGTCGCCGCCTTTCTGGGCGCCCGGGGCTTCACCGCCAGCCCGACGGCGCTGGACGGTCCGTCGGGCTTTCTGCCTCTGTTCGGCCGCGGGCTCGGTTGGGACACCCAACCCTTCGACGATCTCGGTGAACGGTTTTACCTGCTCGACCCGGGCTACAAGATCAAGCCGTTCTCCTGCGGCGGGCTGCTGCACACCGCCATCGAGGCGGCGCTGGAATTGCGCGAGGCCGCCGAACCCCGCGCCGGCGAGATCGCGCGCATCACCGTCGGCACCACCCGCCATACCCTTCAGCGCGCCATCGACCGTTACCCGTGGTCCGAGGACTCGTCGCGCTTCAGCTTCAAGTACCTGATTCCCCACGTCATCCTGCGCGGGGCCCCGACCCTCGACACCTTCAGCGAAGCGGCGATCGACGACGATCAGCTGCGCGCCCTCGGCGCGCGGGTGGAAATGACACTCGACGAAGAGTTCGCCGAGCTTTCGGGCTCCGGCTACAGCCCCAACCGCATCACCATCGCCTTCGAAAAC
>JAWWBR010000012.1:0-45401 GCA_033720855.1 Alphaproteobacteria bacterium | reverse complement strand
TTGCCGCGGGCAATGCCTGGAGCAGCCCAACGAGGACCGGCCGTTTGCCGAGAAGGTGGCGATGCCGTCCTACCCGACCGAGGAATATGTCGGGCTGATCTTCGCCTATCTGGGGGAGGGGGCGGCGCCGCCGTTCCCGCGCTACCCCGACCTCGACCGGCCGGGCGTGCTGGTCGCCGACCCGGTGGAGGTGCTGCCCTGCACCTACTGGAACCGGTTCGACAACGATCACGGCCACCGCCATTGGGTGCACCGGGCGACCGCCCAGCGCCTCGGCCGTGACGACATCCTGATCCTTCATCACGAGCTGGCGGAGGAGACCGCCTATGGCTGGAAGGGGACCAGGGTGGTCAAGGGCAGCGGCGCGGACGCGGAAACCTCACTCGGCGAGGTGCTCGAGGGCGGGCGTGAGGCGGCGGAACGGGCGATCGGGCTGGCCGGGGTGACCCACTGGTTCATGCCCAATGTGCGGATGCTGTTCCAGCGCACCCGTGCCAAGGGCTTCGAGGACCGCGAGCTGTGGGACACCAAGGTGGTGTGGACGGTGCCCATCGACGATTGCTCCCACGCCACCTTCGATGTCACCAACACGCCGGTTTTCGGCGCCGAGGCCGAGGCCTATGCCGAGAGCCGGGCGCGGCAGGAAGCCGAGGCGGAAAGCCGCTGGGACCTGGCCGAGAAGGTGCTTGCCGGCGAGATGACCCTGGAGGACCTGCCCGACGGCATGAGCGGCTACACCAGCTTCACCATCGAGGATTACGTCACCCAGGTGGGCCAGGGAACCATCGCCCAGCGCGGGCCCGAATGCCTCGCGCTCAGCGACGAAGGCCCGCTGTTCCACCGTCGCCTGTGGCTCAGGGAGGTGGGTGCGATGATGGCGGGCCGGCCGTTGACCGACTGGCGCCTGCCGGCGGCGCCCCTCACCCCGGATCCGGCGAATGTCGTGAAGTGACGCCGGCGGCTGTGATATAAGGGCGGCAAGGGTTCATCGATGCAGGAGGAAATTGCCATGTCCGTGGCCGAGATCATTCCCGAAACCACCGACAGTATCGGGAAATTCAAGCTCAAGGGCACCTATCCCGAGCTCACCGGCACCGCGACCAAGCCGATCGTCTTCAAGCTGAGGGCGCAGATGCTGGAAAGCGGGCGCACCAACCTGCCGGTGTGCAAGACCGACAACATGTGGACCGTGCTCAAGGTCTACGCCTCGGGCGGCGAAAACGGTTTGCACGCCCATACCAGCGAAGACCACATGTTCGTCATCCTCCAGGGCTCGGCCCGTTTCTACGGGCCCAACGGCGAGGAAACCGATGTCGGCACCCATGGCGGCATCCTGCTGCCGGCGGGCTGCTACTACAAGTTCCACGCCACCTCCGAGGAGCCCCTGGTGCTGCTGCGCATCGGCTGCGTCGCCGGCGACGGCGAGAACCGCTCCGAGCGCCTCAACATCGAAGGCGGGGCGATGCCGGGCGACCATCCCGACAACAACCAGATGGAACTGGTCTTCAAGGACGGCGAATACTTCGAATGACGCCCGACCGACGGCGCCCTTAGTTAACCAGTCGGTTAATTAACCAACTGGTTGATTAAGGCGTGTTCGCACCATCGGCGAACGGCGATTGCCGGCGTCCAGGCCAGGGCGCCGGCATCGTGCTATGCGATCGGTGGCAGCAGCCCGCGGGAGACGAGGAAATCCATCATCAGCGCATCGAACCCGGCGGGGTCCTCGATGCAGCAGGCATGGCCGGTGCCGGGCAGCACCTTGTGGGTGCCGTCGGGCACCAGTTCGGCCGTCCTCTTGCCGGCCGGCAGCGAGTGGTCGAACTCGCCGTTGATGACCAGCACCGGCATCGCCATTTCGCCGAGGCGCGGCGTCGTGTCGGTCTCGTTGCCGGCGCGAAACACCTGGGCGATGGCGTCGCCCTTGAGCCGCGGTTGGCGCTCGACCCAGAGATTGAGGAGATAGGCGCCGATCCTGGTGTCGGGGAAGTCGTCGGCGACCAGCATCTTGAGGTGCGTGATGTGGTAGGCCTCGAGGTCCTTGGTATAGCCTTCGATGCGCTGGGTGTAGCGGTCGGACACCCCGGAATTGCCGCCGACCAGGATCAGGGCGGAAAAGGTCTCGGGATGGTCGAGACCGAGATGGATGGCGATGCCCGAGCCGACGGAACAGCCGCCGAGAACGGCGCGCTCGATGCCGAGGTCGCCCAGCACGCCGAGGACGTCGTCGCACATGTCCTTTTCGGTATACGGCGTGGTGATCTTGGCCGACCGGCCGTAACCGCGGATGTCCACGGTGACGACCTTGAACCAGGTGGAGAAATGGGCCGCCTGGTAGAGCCAGAGATCGTGATCGAAGGGATTGGCGTGGACCAGCACCAGGGCCGGGCCGTCGCCGCTGACCTCGTACCAGATATCGACGCCGTTGGAGGTGCTCTTGGCCATGGCGGGAGTTTATCGCAACCTCACCCCTACGCAAGGCGCGCCGGGCCGCCCCGCCGGTCAGGCGAAGCGGCGCGTCATTCGGCCGCCTGGGGTGTCCCTTCCGAGGCCTCGGCCGCTTCCGGTGGCGCCGCTTCGCTTTGCAGCTTCCAACTCATCAGCGACAACAGCGGCGGAATGATCAGAAGCGTCAGCAGGGCGGAGAGCGAGAGCCCGCCGACCACCACCGAGCCCAGGCCGCGGTAGAGCTCGGACCCGGCGCCCGGGGCCACCACCAGGGGCATCATTCCGCACACCGTGGTCAGGGTCGACATGAAGATCGGCCGGATCCGGGTCCGGGTGGAATCCAGGATCGCCTCCTCGGGCGTCATGCCGTGGTGGCGGACATTCGCCACCGTATAGGTGACCAGCAGGATGGCGTTGTTCACGACGGTGCCGATGAGGATGATGAAGCCCAGGATCGTCAGCATGTCCAAGGGCTGGCGCTCGGTCTCGGGCAGCACGGCGGTGTTGAGGATCCACAGCCCCAGCATGCCGCCCGCCGTCGCCAGCGGCACTGACAGCATGATGATCAAGGGATAGAGGAAGCTCTCCAGGATCACCGTCATCACCAGGAAGACGATGACGATCGCCACCAACAGGTCGAACTTGAGGTGGTTCCAGGTTTGGGTCAGGTTGTCGGCCGCCCCCGACAGGCGGATCTTGACGCCGTCGGGCAGTCCCTCCTCGCGCAGCGGCTCCACCACCTCCTTGCGGATCTTGTTGATGGTGGTCTCCAGCGGGATCAGCTTGGAGGGGCGGATCTGCAGGGTCACATAGCGGGTGCGCTCCAGGTGCCAGACCTGGGTGGGGCCGGCGGTGACCTTGATCTCGGCCAGGGACGAGGCCGGGATGATGCGCCCGTCGGGCGTCACCACCGGCAGGTTGTTGATGCCCTGGGTCTGCTTCACCATGTCTTCCGGCCCGGTCAGGGTCAGGTCGATGCGCCGGTCGCCGACGGTGATCTCGGCGATGCGGATGCCGTCGTTGAAGGCGTCGATGGTCTGACCGAATTCGCGGGCGCTGAGCCCGGCATCGGCGAGGCGCAACTGGTCGGGGATGATGCGGATTTCGGGCGCGCCGAGCTCCAGCCCCGGGCGCGGGCGCACGCGGTGGCCCTCGGTGCGCGGGATGACCTCGCGCAGCATCTCGTCGACGCGCCGGGCGACCTCGATGTTCTGCTCCAGGTCGGGGCCGGAAACGTCAAAGCGAATGGACCGCGAGCCGCCGATGCCGCGGGAGAAGATCGAGGATTGCCGGATCGCGCCGCGGGTCCCGGGCTCCTTCAGGACCGGCTCCTCGATGATCGGCTCCAGTTCGGCGGCGCGGGTGGGGTCAGTGGCGTTGGCCCCGACGAAGGCCTGATCGGCCCTGGCGACGAAGAAGAAATGCTCGATCTTGGGCGGCTCACCGGGCTTCGAGTCCGGCCCGGAGACCGTCGCCCAGTAGGGCTTGACGGCGGCCTCGATGTCTTCGGCGACCTTCTTCATGGTCTCCAGGTTGTATCCCGGCGGCGGCGTGATCCGGCCCCAGACGAAATTGCGATTGCCGTCGGGCAGGAAGTCCAGCGGCGGCATGGCGAAGGCGGTGAACAAAGCGGTGCCGCCGACAACCAGTGACACGACGCCGAGGGCGGCGGTCTTGGAGCGCACCACGAGGCGGGTTATCGCCATGACGACGCGGACGAACCAGCGGCCGAAATGGTCGATCCCGGGCAGGTTCAAGCGCCCCTCGCCGCCCTTGCCGACCTTCGTCAAAAGCTTGTTGGAAAGCGCCGGGATGACGGTGACCGAAACGATCAGGGAGAGGGTGACCGCGACCGACAAGGCCACGGCGATATCGCGGAACAGCTGGCCGACCTGCAGTTTCAACAGCAACACCGGCGCGAACACCACCACCGTGGTCATCGCCGAGGCGAACACCGCCGGCCACACCTCCTTGGCCCCGGCCATGGCGGCCTCCATGGGGGGCTTGCCCTGTTCGCGATAGCGATAGATGTTTTCCAGCACGACGATGGCGGCATCCACCACCATGCCGACGGCGAAGGCGATGCCGGCGAGCGAGATCACATTGATGGAGCGTCCCAGCATCGCCATGGCCACGAAGGCGCCGATGACCGAGACCGGGATGGCCAGGGAAATCACCAGGGTGGGCCGCCAGGAGCGCAGGAACAGGAGCAGGATCATCGCCGCCAGGGTGCCGCCCAGCCAGATGTTCTGCTGCACCAGGTCGATCGCCGAATTGATGTAGATGGTCTCGTCGTAGACCCAGGTCAGGTAGAGATTTTCCCGCGGCAGGATCTCATTGTTGAGGTCGTCGACGGCCTTGCGGATTCCGGCCATGGTCTTGATGACGTTGGCGCCGCTCTCCCGCACCGCCTGGAGGGTGATCACATCCTCGCCGAGATAGCGGCGATAGCTGGTCGGTTCCTTGTAGCCGTAGACGACATCAGCGACGTCGCCGACGGTGACCCGGCCGACCCGGCCCGAAGCGTTGTCCTCCTCGCGGACCAGCACCACCGCCTTGGCCTGCTCCACCGTCCGAATCTCGCCTTCGGCGCGGACCCGGTAGCTTCTCTTGCCCTCGTTGACCTCGCCCGCCGACAGCGAGGCGCTGGCGTCGCGCATCTTGCGCAGGACGGCGGGGACGGTCAGGCGGTAGAAGGCCAATTTTTCCGGATCGACGACGATCCTGAGCTCGCGCCGGGACCCGCCGCGGAAGTCGGCGCCGGCGACCCCGGGGACGCGCTCGATGCGCTCGATGATGACGTCCTCGATCAAGTCGCCGTAGGTTTCCATGTCGCGGGTGTTGCCCGGCTTGCGCCGAAGCGCCAGGTAGGCGATGGGGATGTCCTCGGAGCCCCGGGAATCGAGCCTGGGCTGCTCCGCCTCCGATGGCAGGTCGTCGATGCCGGCGAGCCGGTTGTTGATCAGGAGCATGCCCTTGTCGAGGTTGTAGCCGACCTCGAACTCGAGGCGGATGCGGGACTGGCCGAAACGCGAGCGGCTGGTCAGCTCCACCACGCCCTCGATGCCGCCGAGCTCCTCCTCGAGCCGGTTGGTGACCTCGCGTTCCACATCCACGGGCGCCTCGCCGCGCCAGTTGGTGCGGATGTCGATCACCGGTCTCTGCACGTCCGGAACAAGTTGGATCGGAATGCTCTCCAGGGCGACCAGGCCGAAAGCGATGATCATCAGCACCCCGGCCATCACCGCCATGGGGCGCTTGAGGGAGAGCTCGATCAGCTTATTCAATTGGAGACCCCGTCGATGCGGACCCGCCTTCGATCCTTGAGCCGTTCATTGCCCCGGATCACCACCCGGTCCCCTTCCTTGAGGCCGGATATGACCTCGAAGCGGTTGCCCACGCCTTCGCCGATGGCGACCTGACGGGCATGGGCGCGTCCGCCCTCCACCACATAGACGGTGGGCTGGCCGCGGGAGCTGACCAAGGCGTCCTTGTGCATCGACAACACCGTGCGCCTCTTGCCGATGGGCAGGAACACCGTCACCGATTGATTGGCGGCGATGTTTTCCGGGCGGGTGCCGAAGATCGGCTTGAACCGCACCGTGCGGGTGCGGGTGCGGAGGTTCTCCTCGGGCACGACGGCGCGGATCTCGGCGTCGAAGACTTTGCCCCGTTGCAGCTGGAAGGTCACCTTCTTGCCGCGGGCCAGCCCGCCGATGCGTCGCGACGGCACGTCGGCCTCGATCTCGAGGTCACTGTGGGAGACCATGGTGAACACCGCCTGGCCCTCCTTGACGAAGGCGCCGGCCTCGGTGTGGCGCTGGGTGATGGCGCCGTCATAGGGGGCCCGGATCCGGGTGTAGCGCAGTTCCGTCTCGGCCAACTGCAAGCTGGCCCGGCTGCGCATCAGCTGGGCCTCGGCTTCGGCCAGTTCCGCCTTGTAGCGGGTCACCTCGAGGCGCTTGTCGTCGAAGCGTGCCTTCGAATAGGCGGCCGAGGTCTTGAGATCGGAAATGCGTTTGAGTTCCTGGTTTGCGAGTGACAGGCGCGCCTTGGCGGTGGCGATCTTGGCGCGCGATTCGGCGACCTCGGCGGCCTTCTCCTCGCGGTCCCACTTGAACTTGTCGTTGACCAGGGTGGCCAGGATGTCGCCCTTCTTGACCCGGTCGCCGACATCGACGCGCATTTCCGCCACCGGCGCATCGATGCGCGCGGCGACGACGCCCGAACGCACGGCGACGACGCGGCCGATCACCGGCATGGTCTGCACCAGGGGTTCGAGGCGGACCGCATCGACCTGAACCAGGGTCCGCCGGCGCCGGCGCTTTTTCTTCTTGGCCTCGCCGCTGCCCTTTTCGGCCTCGGGTTTCTTGTCCTGGGCCTGGGCGATGTCAAGCCATGCCGGCCCGCCGAACTGGACCAGGCCCGCTGCCGCCACCGCAATGGCGATCACCCCAAGCAAAATCAACCGCGTCTTCACTATCGGTTCCTCGTCGCCTCCCTAATCCGGCCATCATTGGCCCTGCGCCGGTTTGCCGCGCTCAAAGCAGGCGCGGGGACCGGTTTATTTTTCCACGAATGATAGCGGAATTTCCCGTCGTTCGCGTTGGGCTTATTTGGGGTACTTTTCTGATTAAGTCAATCGCAATGCATCGCCGCGCGGACGAAAGCGTTAACCATCTGGAATCCCGCGATTTGTCGCGCCGCCCTCGGAGATTTCCCTTTACCTCCCCGGTGCCCTCCATTTCAATTGCGGAATGGGCAACGGAAACGGTGCAAGCCTGAGCCGGCGAGGGGCGGCGGCATGACGACGCTGATCCTGAGCCACGATGTCTGCGTCGACCACGACCCCGGCCCCGGGCACCCCGAGAGCCCGGCGCGGCTCAGGGCCGTGCTCGACGGCTTGAAGGGCTGGCAGGCTGCGTCCGCTCCCGGCGAAGCGGACATCGCCTGGGCCGAGGCGCCGCCGGCCTCGCCCGAGGACTTGACCCTGGTCCATGGCGGCGATCACGTCGAGCGCGTATTGGCGGCGGTGCCCAGCGCCGGCGTCAATTACCTCGATCCCGATACCGGCCTCAATCCGGCCTCCCGGGAGGCGGCATTCCGCGCCGCGGGCGCGGTGGTGGCCGGCGTCGACAAGGTGCTTGCGGGCGAGGCCCGCAACGCCTTCGCCGCGGTGCGGCCGCCCGGCCACCATGCCGAGCCGTCCCGCTCCATGGGCTTTTGCCTGTTCAACAACATCGCCATCGGTGCCCGACACGCGCGCCGGCGCCACGGCCTCGAGCGGGTCGCGGTGCTCGATTTCGACGTCCATCACGGCAACGGGACGGAAGCGGTGTTCCGCGAGGAAGACGCGGTGCTGTTCGCATCCTCCCACCAGTTTCCCCATTATCCCGGCACCGGCTCGGGGCGCCACGACAGCGCCCATATCCTCAACGCGCCGCTGCCGCCGGGCTCGGGCAGCGAGGAATTCCGCGCCGCCTGGTCGGGGCGGATCCTCCCCGCCGTCGCCGATTTCGCCCCCGAGATGGTGTTGATCTCGGCCGGCTTCGACGCCCATCGCGCCGATCCCCTGGCGCAGCTCTACCTGGAGGAGGTGGATTTCGCCTGGGTCACGGCGGAGATCCGCGCCATTGCCGAAGCGTGCTGCGAGGGCAGGATCGTCTCCACCCTCGAAGGGGGCTACGATCTCGCGGCATTGGCCGCCTCCGCGGTCGCTCATGTGGACGCCCTGGCCCGCCCCTGAGGCGCGCTTAGGCGGCTTGCCCTTCCGATGTGGCGCACCTACACTGGCGGCCCGGCGTTCCGGTGGGGGAACGGCGACAGCGGAGAGCGAGGCCGCCTATGGCGAAAGCCGCGGACAGCAAGAAAGACAGCGATAAAGACAGCGACATCGACAGGATGAGCTTCGAGGATGCCCTGGAGGAGCTCGAGGAGATCGTGCGCGAGCTCGAGGAGGGCAGCATCAAGTTGGATCAGGCGATCACCGCCTATGAGCGCGGCGCCAAGCTCAAGGCGCATTGCGAAAAAAAGCTGACCGAAGCCAAGACCAAGGTCGAGAAGATCTCGCTCGGGCCGGCCGGGCCCGAAGGAACGGAGCCCGCCGAGATCGGCTGACAAGCCGGGTGGCAGATGGCCGCGACGATAGACAGCGAATCGGCGGAACTCAACAAGGCCCTGGCGCGGGTTGCCGGTGCGGTCGAGGAGGCTTTGTCCGGGATCCTTCCCGCCGTCGAGGGCGAAGGCCCCGAGGCGACCCTGTTCGAGGCCATGCGCTATGTGACGCTCGGCGGCGGCAAGCGACTCAGGCCCTTCCTGGTGGTGGCGACGGCGGGCCTGTTCGAGGTGCCGGAAAACATCGCCGTGCGCGTCGGCGCGGCGGTGGAGTTGATCCACAGCTATTCCCTGGTCCATGACGATCTGCCGTGCATGGATGACGACCCGGTGCGCCGGGGCAAATCGGCCTGCCACGTGAAGTTCGGCGAATCGACCGCGGTCCTGGTCGGCGATGCCCTGGTGCCACTGGCCTTCGAGGTTTTGGCCGATGCCAAGACCCATCCCGATGCCGCGGTGCGCGGGGAACTGGTCGGCCGCCTCGCCCGTGCCGCGGGCTGCGGCGGCATGGTCGGCGGCCAGATGATCGACCTGGCCGCGGAAAGGCTCGATCCCGACATCGGTACCGTGACCCGGCTCGAGCGCCTCAAGACCGGCGCCCTGATCGAATTCTGTTGCGAGGCGGGCGGCATCCTCGGCCGTGCCGATGCCAAGGAGATGCGGGCGCTCGCCGGTTACGCCCATGATCTGGGGCTGGCGTTCCAGATCGCCGATGACCTGCTCGACGTCGAAGGCGACGCCCAGCGGTTGGGCAAGGCCGTGGGTAAGGACGCGGCCCGGGGCAAGGCCAACTTCGTCACCATCCTCGGCACCGACCAGGCCCGTGAACAGGCGCGCCTGCTGGCGGCCCAGGCGGCGGGGCATCTCGAGCCCTTTGGCGCCAGTGCCCAGCTCCTGCGCGACGTCACGCGATACGTGGTGGCGCGCAGCCGATGAGCCGCCAAAGGGTGCGGCTGGACCAGGCCCTGGTCGAGCGCGGACTGGCGGCGAGCCGCAGCCAGGCCCAGGCCCTGGTGATGGCGGGCAAGGTGTTTTCCCGCGAGCGGCGCCTGGACAAGCCGGGCCACGCCGTCGCCGCCGACCAGCCCCTCGAGGTGCGCGGCGAGGTCCATCCCTGGGTCTCGCGCGGCGGCCTCAAGCTTGCCCACGGGCTCGAGCATTTCGGCCTCAACGTCGCCGGCGCCGTGGCGCTCGACATCGGCGCCTCCACCGGCGGCTTCACCGACGTGCTTCTGGCCAACGGCGCGGCGCGGGTTTACGCCGTCGATGTCGGCCGTGCCCAGCTCGCCTGGAAACTGCGCCAGGATCCCAGGGTGATCGTACTGGAGGGGGTCAATGCCCGCCACCTCACGCCCGACCAGGTGCCGGAGGCGGTCGACCTGGTGGTCTGCGACGCCAGTTTCATCGGCCTCCAAGTGGTGCTGCCCGCCGCACTTGCCCTGGCGCGGCCGGGCGCCCGTCTGATCGCCCTGATCAAGCCCCAGTTCGAGGTCGGCAGGGGCCGCGTCGGCAAGGGCGGGGTGGTGCGCGACCCCGCCCTGCACGAGGAGGTGGTGGCGCGGATCCGGGACTGGCTCGAGGCCGACATGGGCTGGCGCGTGCTCGGGGTCGCCGAGAGCCCGATCACCGGCGCCGAGGGCAACCGGGAATTCCTGATCTGCGCCCGCAAGGCGGAGGGCCCGGCCGATGGCGGCGGCTGAGGACGGCGGCGCCGAGCCCCATCGCCCGGTGCCGCCCTGCTCCCATTTCGGGACCTGCGGCGGCTGTGCCGCCCAGGACATGGCGGGGCGCGACTACCGCCGCTGGAAA
Source organism: Alphaproteobacteria bacterium (assembly GCA_033720855.1). GTDB lineage: Bacteria > Pseudomonadota > Alphaproteobacteria > SMXQ01 > SMXQ01 > SMXQ01. The sequence goes on along the minus strand of JAWWBR010000012.1, from coordinate 35,030 downwards.
CGGGGCTTCGTCGAGGCCGCGTTGCGGCGCGCCGGGGTCGCCGCCGAGGTCTCCGGGCTCGTCGCCGTCCCGCCGGCCAGCCGCCGCCGCGCGCGATTCTTCGCCCGGCGCGGGGATGGCGCCCTCAGCCTCGGCTTCCGCGCCGCCGCCAGCCACGAGATCGTCGACATGACCGCCTGCCTGGTTCTGACCCCGGCGGTCTTCGCCCTGGCCGCCCGCCTTCGCGGTTTCCTCGCCGACACCCTGGCGCCGGGGGCGAGCGCCGAGGCCGAGGTCCAGGAGGTCGAGGGCGCCCTTGACGTTCTCCTGCGCATGGGGGACGGGCTCGACCTCGCCTTGCGCGAGGGCTTGGTCGCCTTCGCGCGTGACGCAGGCATCGCCAGGATTTCCCATCAGCCCCTGGAGGCGGCCCCGAGGCGGGGCCGGCGCCCTCGCGGGCGACGCCCGGCCGTGGCGTCGCCGCCGGAAACGGTCGCCGCGCTCGGCCCGGTGACGGCGCGCTTCGGCGGGGTGCCGGTGCCCCTGCCGCCGCTCGCCTTCCTGCAGGCATCGGCGGCGGGGGAGGCGGCCCTTGTGGAAGCGGTCACCGCCGCGGTCCCCGACGGTGCCGCTGTCGTCGATCTCTATTCCGGGGCCGGGACCTTCACCTTTCCCCTGAGCCGCGGCCGCCGCGTGGCTGCGTTCGACGGCGATGCCGACCTGATCGGGACGCTCGACGGCGCCGCCCGGGCCGCCGGGCTCGGGGCGACGGTCGCGGGCTCGGTGCGGAACCTCGCCCGGCGTCCGCTTCTGGCCTCGGAACTGGCCGGGTTCGATGCCGCGGTGTTGGACCCGCCGCGCGCCGGGGCCGCCGCCCAGGCCCGGGCGCTGGCCGCCTCGGACCTGTCCCTGGTGGTGATGGTGTCGTGCGATCCCGCCAGCTTCGCGCGCGATGCCCGCATCCTGATCGACGGCGGCTTCAGCCCCGGCCCGGTGGTGCCGGTGGACCAGTTCGTCTGGACCCGCCACCTGGAGCTGGTGGCGGCGTTCAGTCGGTGACCTCGCCGCGCTGGGCGCGGTGGCGCAGCAGGTGGTCGGCCAGCACGCAGGCCATCATCGCCTCGCCCACCGGCACGCCGCGGATGCCGACGCAGGGGTCGTGGCGGCCCTTGGTGGAGATCTCGGTGTCCTCGCCGCCGGTGGTGACGGTGCGGCGCGGGGTGAGGATCGAGCTGGTCGGCTTGACGGCGAAGCGCACCACCAGGTCCTGACCCGAGGAAATCCCGGCGAGCGTCCCGCCCGCCTGGTTGGAGAGGAAGGCGACGTCGTTGCCCTGCATCCGCATCTCGTCGGCGTTCTCTTCCCCGGAAAGCGCCGCCGCCCCCATGCCGGCGCCGATCTCCACGCCCTTGACGGCATTGATGCCCATCATCGCCGCAGCGAGGTCGGAATCGAGCTTGCCGTAGACCGGGGCGCCGAGCCCGGCGGGCACGCCCTCGGCCACCACCTCGATCACCGCGCCGGTGCTGGACCCGGCCTTGCGCACGGAATCGAGGTAGCCCTCCCACGCCTTTGCCGCCTCGGCGTCGGGGCAGAAGAAGGGGTTGCGCTCGACCTCGTCCCAGTCCCAATTGGCGCGCTCGATGCAGTGGGGCCCCATCTGGATCAGGGCCGCGCGGATGACGACGCCGGGGCCCAGCACCTTGCGGGCGATGCCGCCGGCGGCGACCCGCATGGCCGTTTCCCGCGCCGATGCGCGGCCGCCGCCGCGATAGTCGCGGATGCCGTACTTCTTCCAGTAGGTGTAATCACCGTGGCCCGGCCGGAACTTGTCGGCGATCTCGGCGTAATCCTTCGAGCGCACGTCCTCGTTCTCGATCATCAGGCTGATCGGCGTGCCCGTGGTCTTGCCCTCGAAGATGCCGGACAGGATCCTGACGGTGTCCGATTCCTTGCGCTGGGTGGTGAACCGGCTCTGTCCCGGGCGGCGCTTGTCGAGCCAGACCTGGAGGTCGTCCTCGGCGAGCGCGAGTCCCGGCGGGCAGCCGTCGACGACGCAGCCGATGGCGGGGCCGTGGCTTTCGCCCCAGGTGGTGACCCGGAACAGGTGCCCGAAGGTGTTGTGCGACATGGCCTTGGTCCGCCGCCTAGACGGTCGATATATCGGGGGCGTCGGGGTTCTTCATGCCGACCACATGATAGCCCGCGTCCACGTGGAGAATTTCACCGGTCACGCCACTAGAGAGATCGGACAGCAGGAACACGGCCGCCTTTCCGACCTCGTCGATGGTGACGGTGCGCCGCAGGGGCGAATTCCACTCGTTCCATTTGAGGATATAGCGGAAATCGCCGATACCGGATGCCGCCAGCGTCTTGATGGGGCCCGCGGAAATGGCGTTGACGCGGATGCCGTCGCCGCCGAGATCGACCGCCAGCGCCCGGACGCTGGCTTCCAGCGCCGCCTTGGCCAGGCCCATGACGTTGTAATGGGGCATGATGCGCTCGGCCCCCAGATAGGTGAGGGTCAGCAGCGACCCGCCGGCGCCCATCAGCTTCGTGGCGCGGGCCGCGAGCGCGGTGAACGAGTAGCACGAGATATCCATGGTCTGCCGGAAATTCTCGGCGCTGGTATTTATGTAATCGCCGGTCAGCTCGTTCTTGTCGGAAAAGGCGATGGCGTGAACCAGGAAGTCGATCTCGCCCCAGGCCTCGCCGAGGGTGTCGAAGACGCGGTCGACGGAGGCGGCATCGGTGACGTCGCAGGGCTCGACGATGTCGGACCCGACCTTTTCGGCCAGCGGGCCGACGCGTTTCTTCAGCGCCTCGCCCTGGTAGGTGAAGGCGAGCTCGGCGCCATGCTCCGCCGCCGCATTGGCGATCCCCCAGGCGATGGAATGGGCATTGGCGACGCCCATGACCAAGCCTTTCCGGCCCTTCAGCAGTCCGTTGTTTTGACCCATTTTCCCCTCGAAGAAGACGGACGGGACCTCGCGCTCGCCCATAAACGCTGCCGCGGCATCCTACACGAAAGCCGATCCGGTTCAAATAACGCCCACCGGCGCAGAACGGCAGGCGCCTGCCGCCGAGCCCCAGGACGGCGGGATCGACCGGGGTTCCCGAATGGCACGAAACCGGGCATGGATGCGGCGAAAAAATGCCGTGCCGCGCGCCGTCCGGTGCTTTAGAGTGAGGGGCGCACACCATCCGTCGGCGGGGACGGAGCGGATATTCCTGCGCAACTGCAGATCTTTAGCCCCATGCTTGATGAAGGGACAACACACCTGGAACGGTCCGATCCGCTGGTTCTGTTCGACCAGTGGTTTGACCTGGCCCAGGCATCGGAACGGGACGCCAACGCCATGGCCTGTGCCACCACCGATGCGGAGGGGGTGCCGTCGGTTCGCATGGTTCTGCTCAAGGCGCGGGACGATAAGGGATTCGTCTTCTACACCAACTTCAGCAGCCGCAAGGGCCTGGAGATCGACGCCAATCCTCAGGCGTCGTTGGTGTTTCATTGGAAGACCCTGCGCCGCCAGGTGCGCATCGACGGACCGGTGGAGACGGTCACCGATGAGGAAGCCGACGCCTATTTCGCCAGCCGCCCGCGCGACAGCCAAATCGCCGCCTGGGCCTCGCGCCAGTCGGAGCCCATGGCCGAACGCTTCGAGCTGGAGCGCCGCTTCGCCCATTTCGACCTGAAATACGCCGGTACGCCGGTGCCGCGCCCGCCGTTCTGGTCCGGGTACCGGGTGCGCCCGGCGATGATCGAATTCTGGCTCGATCGCCCCTATCGGCTGCACGAGCGCATTGTCTTCCGCCAGTCCGACAACAGCTGGTCGGTGGCGAGGCTGTACCCATGACCCTGCCCGACGAAAAGCCCGATCTCGACGGCGGCGGCGCCTCGGCGGGGGCCGGCGACGGCGCCGGGGCGAGCGGCGCGGGAGCGGGGTTCGGGCCCAATGCCGAGGAGGTTTCGCCCCATGTTCAGCGGCTCCTGCGCATCGCCACCACGCTATCGGTTCTGGTCGCCACGGTCCTGATCGCCTCCAAAGGTGTCGCCTGGTTCATGACCGGCGCGGTCAGCGTGCTGTCGGCATTGATCGATTCGATCATGGACGTGGCGGCGTCGCTGGTGAACCTGTTCGCCGTCCGCCGTGCCCTGCGGCCCGCCGATGTCCAGCACCGCTTCGGCCATGGCAAGGCGGAGCCGCTGGCGGCCCTGGTCCAGGCGGCATTCGTCGCCGGCTCCTCGCTCTACCTGGTGGTCGAAGTGGTGGGCCGGATCGTCGAGCCCCGCGCGGTCACCCATGAATTGGTCGGGGTGGCGGTCATGGTCATTTCCATCGTCCTTACCCTCGGCCTGGTCGCTTTCCAGACCTACGTCGTGCGGCGCACCAGTTCGGTGGCGATTTCGGCGGATTCGCTCCATTACAAGGGCGATATCCTCATTCACGCCGGGGTCATCGTTTCGCTGTTCCTGAGCACCCGCTTCGGCATCGTGGTGGCCGATCCGCTGATCGGTATCTGCATCGCCATCTATCTGTTCTGGAACGTCTGGCGCATCGTCCAGTCCTCGCTGGGCTCGCTGATGGACCGCGAACTCAGCCAGGAGGACCGGGCGCGGATCATCGAAATCGCGCTGGCGCATCCCGAGGTCTGCGACATTCACGATCTCAGGACCCGGCAGGCGGGCCCCAGGGCGTTCATCCAGTTTCACCTGGAATTGCCCAAGGATATTTCGCTGATGCATGCCCATGAGATTTCCGACGAGGTGGAGGCCAAGGTGCGGGCGGCATTTCCCGGCGGCGGGGTGATCATCCACCAGGATCCCGAAGGCATCATGGAACATCGCGCGACGTTCGTCGGAGAAGGAAAGGAAGCGAAAGAGTTTTAGGCCCAGCGCCCTTGTCCGAGGCCGCAAAAAACCGCATATTCTTTGTGACATATCGTTCAAATTTCCGGAAACGGGGGGCTTGGACCGCTGGCCTTGCCCTGGGGAGGAGGTCAGATCATGCCCATCAGAACCATTCTCGTACCACTTGCGGACGCCGCCGGCGCGGCCGGCGCCCTCGGCACGGCGTTTGCGCTGGCCAAGACCTTTCACGCCCACGTGGATGTCCTGCATCTGCGCGCGGATCCCACCGATTCGATTTCCGACTTCGTCGGCGAGACGGTTTCCCCGGTGCTCGTCGAGGAGGTCATGGAGGCCGCCGAGCAGCGGTCCGGGACCGTCGCCCAGCGCACCCGCAAGGCGTTCGACGATGCCGTGGCCAAGGCCAAGGTCGAGGTGGTCACCCGGCCGGCCGCCAAGAAGGCGGCGAGCGCCGCCTATTCGGAGCAGACGGGACTCAACGACTACTGGGTGGAGACGCTGGGCCGCGTCAATGACCTGGTCGTCGTCAAGCGCCCGCGAAGCGGCTCCGACGTGGTCGCGCGGTCGATCGCCGAAAGCGCCTTGATGGGCACCGGCCGGCCGGTGCTGCTCGCCCCGGCCACCGCGCCGGCCAAGATCGGCACCAGCGTTGCCATCGCCTGGAACGGCAGTGTCGAAGCGTCCAAGGCGGTCGCTTCGGCGATGCCCTTCCTGATGCGGGCGCGGAGCGTCACTGCCATTTCCGTGACCGAGGACGGCGACGGCGAGCACAACCTCGACGGGGTCGTCAATTATCTCCGCTGGCACGGCATTCGGGCCAAGGGCAATGTCGTCAAGAGCCGCGGCGGCGACATTGGCAAGGCGGTCACGGGTGCCGCGTCCCGCGCCAAGGCCGACCTCCTGGTGATGGGCGCCTATACCCACAGCCGCGTGCGGGAACTGATCCTCGGCGGCGTCACCGATCACGTTCTGGGCTCGGGCCGGATCCCGGTCCTGCTGGCGCATTGATGGACGGCCTGGCGACCGGCGAAGGAGGCTGAGACGTGACCCACAAGCATGTGCGGTTGGAACTCGCCCGGACGGCGGAGTTTCCGGAAGGGAGCGCCGAGCACGGCTACGAGTTCGTGGTTCCCCTCGATGCCGAGGACCATATCGACGTCGAGGCCTGGCGTGCCGATAAGAACGCCTGCACGGTGAAGCGGTTCTGGGGCGAGGAGGATCCCGAGGAGGGGTACCTGATCCACACCCGCCATCGGACATGGGCCTTTTCCTACGCGCCGGGGGAGGAGGACGACGAGCCCTTCTTCCGGTTCGAATCCCACCCCTTGCGCGAGGGCGAATACATCTCCCTGACCGGGCACGACGGCGAGATCCATCCCTTCCGGGTGGTCAGCGTCCGCTGAGCCCGCTCTAAGCTGGCGGCGGGTCGGGAAATTCTCTAACCTCGTGCCATGCCCGCGTCCGAAACACCTGCCGGCGATCCGAAATGCGTCGTCCTGACCGGGGCGAGCCGCGGGATCGGCCACGCCACGGTCAAGCGCTTCTCCGACGAGGGCTGGCGCATCATCACCTGTTCGCGCGACGCGGTGCCGGACGCCTGCAAGCGCGATCCCAACTGGACCGGCCATATCACCGCCGACCTGTCGCGCGCCGAGGAGCAGGAGCGGTTCGTCGGCGAGGCGCTCGAGATGCTCGGCGACGCCCCGCTTCACGCCCTGGTCAACAACGCCGGAGTGTCGCCGAAGACGCCGTACAAGGAGCGTCTCGGCTGCCTAAACGGCGATATGGAGGCGTGGAAGGACGTCTTCGAGTTGAACCTGTTCGCGCCGCTCCGCCTCAGCCGCGGTTTCGCCTCGGCCCTGCACCGGGGCAAGGGTACGGTGGTCAACATCACTTCGGTGGCGGGTCACGCCGTCCATCCCTTCGCCGGTTCCGCCTACAGCGTTTCCAAGGCGGCGCTGAGCGCGCTGACTCGGGAAATGGCGGCGGAGTTCGGCGAGATCGGGGTGCGCGTCAATGCCATCGCGCCCGGCGAGATCGCGACCGACATGCTGTCGCCGGACACCGAGGCCCTGATCCCGCGCATCCCGATGCAACGGCTGGGCGATCCCGAAGAGGTGGCCTCGGTGATCTTCTTCCTGTGTTCGGCCCAGTCGGGCTACGTGTCGGGCACCGAGATCTTCGTCACCGGCGCCCAGCACATTTACTGATGCATCGAGCGGTATCGGGGGGTCGTCTCAGCGCCCGTGGCCCGGCCGCGCCGCGGCCTGGGTCGGACGCGGCCGGTCTAGGCCGGCGATCTCCCGGATCAGCTTGGTCAGGATCGCCGAATTGAAGTCCTTGAAGGTCTTGGCCGGGATCGAGAAGGCGCCGGGGCCGCCGATCACGTTGTCGAGGAAGAAGACATCCAGGCCGGGATAGTTGGTGAGGATCGGCAGCCCGTTCACGGTGAAGCCCTGGGCGACCACCTGGTCGCGCGCCAGCGCCGCCGGAAAGCCGCGGTTGGTGGGGCCGTCGCCGGAGACGTCGATCACCCGGCGCTTGCCGGCAAAGCCGTTGGCATTGATCGATTGGGCGCCGTAGAGGATGGCATTGCCGACCGCGGTGCCGCCCGAAAAAAGCTCCCTGGGACCGATCTCGAGTCGGGTGGCGAAGGCTTCGATCGAGGCCGCATCGTGGAGCACGCTCCAATCGATGATCGGCACCTGCAGAAGCGGTCCCGTCCATTCCACGTAGGCAACGGCGATCTTGCCCAGGGGGCCGTTGCGGATGGCCGCGGCCACCCGGGGGTTCCTGAACGCCTTGGCATAGCCCAGCCGCTGGAGGATGAACTCGTCGTCGTCGATGCTGCCCGATCCGTCGACCATCAGGATCAGCTCGAGATCGACCTTGACCTGGGCCGGCGCCGCCTTGGGGGCCAGGGCCAGGCCGGCCAGGACGAGAACCGCGGCCAGCAGGCGCAGGATCGGGGGCGCCTGTATGGCGCGCCGCCCTTGGGCGGAGGGGTCGGCCATGGATCGGGTCCCTTTCCGTGGCGAGGGTGATGCCGTGTTTCGCGCGGCCGCTCTGCGGCGGACGGCCGGGGCCTTCCGCGTGAAATCTGGGGTGGACTTTATGCAGAAGCGAAACACCGGTCCAGCCGAATCGCCGCCTGGCGGCGTTTAGGGCTCGAGCTCCAGGGAGCGGAACCAGGCCAGGCTGTCCTCGATCTGCTTGAGATCGTGGTCGAGCCAGCGCACCAGGGCATCGCCGGCGTCGGCTTCCCCGGCGCGGCTTTGGCGCAGCGTCGCAAGGCGCGCGCGCTCGCTTTCGAGCGCGGTGGCGATGATCTCCACCTGGGTTCGGCGCTCGGCGGGGGAAAGCAGGTCGAAGAGCCGCATCTTGAGGGCGACGACCAGCTTGTTGAGATCGTTGAAGGGCGTGCGCACCGAGGCCAGCAGCAGCGATTTCAGCTCGGCCCGCCCGGCATCGGTTATCGTCAGCACGCAATCGGGCGAAAACGCCTGGCCCTGCTGGGCGCCGCCGTCCTCGGCGGCGATCAGGCCCTCGTAGGACAGGAGCTGTATCGAGGTGCCCATGAGGTCCAGGTTGGGGCCCATCACATGGGAGGTGAAGTCGCGCACCAGGGCGGCGAGCTCGGCATAGGTCCTGGGCCCTTCGGCGAGGATGCCCAGCGCCGCCAGGTGGACGGCCTCCTTCGGCATCAGGGAATGGTCGGGATACATGCCGCGCCGTCGCCCCCGCGCTATGCCTCAGGCCGCCGATTGCCGGGTGCGGATTTCCAGCCTCGACCAGACGTCGGAAAGGGCGTCGACCAGTTGCGCCATCAGGTCGTCATCGTGGAACGGCGTCGGCGTGATGCGCAAGCGCTCGGTGCCGCGCGGCACCGTCGGGTAATTGATCGGCTGGATGTAAATTCCGTGGCGGTCGATCAGCTCGTCGGATGCCAGCTTGCAGAGCCGCGGGTCGCCGACCAGCACGGGCACGATGTGGCTTACCGAGTCCATCACCGGCAAATCGGCCTCCGCCAGCAACCGCTTCAGGGTCGCCGCCCGCTCCTGGTGGCGGTCGCGTTCCGATTGGCTGCCCGTGAGGTACCGCACGCTGGCCAGCGCGCCCGCCGCCACCGCGGGCGGCACGGCGGTGGTGAAGATGAAGCCGGGGGCGAAACTGCGCACCGCGTCGATCAGCGCCGCGGTCGAGGCGATATAGCCGCCCATCACGCCGAATGCCTTGGCGAGCGTGCCTTCGATGATGGTCAGCCGGTCCATCACACCCTCGCGCTCGGCGATGCCGCCGCCGCGCGGGCCGTACATGCCCACCGCGTGCACCTCGTCGAGATAGGTCATGGCGCCGGCGCCATCGGCGACGTCGCAGATCTCGGCGACCGGGGCGATATCGCCGTCCATCGAATAGACGGACTCGAAGGCGATCAGCTTGGGTGCCGCGGGGTCGTCCTTGGCGATCAGCTGGGCCAGGTGTTCGACGTCGTTATGGCGGAAAATGCGCTTCTGGGCGCCGGAATGGCGAATGCCCTGGATCATCGACGCATGGTTGAGGGCATCGGAATAGATGATGCAGCCGGGCAAAAGGCCGGCGACGGTGGACAGCGTGGCGTCGTTGGAGATGTATCCCGAGGTGAAGATCAGCGCCGCCTCCTTGCCGTGAAGGTCGGCGAGTTCGGCCTCCAGGAGGACGTGGTAGTGATTGGTGCCGGAAATGTTTCGCGTGCCGCCGGCGCCGGCGCCGGACTTCTCCAGCGCCTCGGACATGGCCGCGATCACGTCGGGGTGCTGCCCCATGCCGAGATAGTCGTTGGAGCACCACACCACGGCATCCTGCTCTTTGCCCCCGACATGGCGCACCGCCCGCGGGAAGGCGCCGGCCTTGCGCTCGAGGTCGGCGAAAATGCGGTAATTGCCCTCCGTCTTGAGCTTACGGAGCGCGTCGGCGAAGAAACGGTCGTAGTTCATCGGCTCTCCCACGGGACCGGGGGCCCCGTCTCAGGCTGCGGAGATTACCACAAGGCCGCGGCCTTCTGCTAGAGACAGCACCCGTCTTCGGGATCATCCCGCGCTATCCTTAACAAACCCTCTAACCCGCCCCTAACCCCTTGACGTCACGCGTATTCATCGCCGCGCCGCGGTGACCGCGTCGAGCGCATCGGAAAACCGATCAAGCAGAAGTGATATCTCGTCCGCGGTGATGATCAGCGGCGGCGAGAAAGCGATCGAATCGCCCATGGCGCGGACGATCAGGCCGCGCGCCTGGGCCGCCAGGGCAAGCTCGGGGCCGACCCGCCCGGGCGGATCGAAGGGCGCGCGGCTGCGTTTGTCGGCGACCAGTTCGACTGCGCCGATCAGGCCGATCCCGCGCACCTCCCCGACCAGGGGGTGATCGGCGAACCGCCTGAGCCCCGCCTGCAACAGCGGCGCCGTCGCGCGCACCTGGGCGAGGATGTCCCGTTCCTCGTAGATCCGGAGCGCCTCCAGGGCGACGGCGGCGGACAGCGGATGGGCCGAATAGGTGAAGCCGTGGCCGAAGCTGCCGATCTCGGCGCTCAAATCGGCGATGGCGTCGTAGAGCGCCTGGCTGACGAGCAGGGCCGAGATCGGCGCCGCGCCGGCCGACAGCGCCTTGGCCAGCACCATCATGTCGGGCTTTATGGCGAAGGTTTCGCAGCCGAACATGTTGCCGGTCCGCCCGAAACCGCAGATCACCTCGTCGGCGATCAGCAGCACGTCGTGCTTCTTGAGCACCGGCTGGATGTAATCGAAATAGATCGCCGGCGGAACGATCACCCCGCCCGCGCCCATCACCGGCTCGGCGATGAAGGCGGCAACCGTGTCGGGCCCTTCGGCCTCGATCAGGCGGTCGAGGTTGCCCGCGAGCCGGCGGGCGAAGTCGTCCTCGCTTTCGCCGGCCTTGCCCTCGCGATAGAAATGCGGGCAGTCGGTGGCCAGCATCGGGCCGAGCGGCAGGTCGAAGCCCTGCTGGTTGACGGGCAGGTTGGTCAGCGACGCGGCGGCGATGGTGACGCCGTGATAGGCGCGGCGCCGGGCGATGATCTTCTTCTTGGCGGGCCGCCCGAGGGCGTTGTTGGCGTACCAGGCGAGCTTGATCGCGCTGTCGACGGCCTCGGACCCGGAATTGGCGAAGAACGCCCGCGCGAACGGTGCCGGCGCCAGGGCCAGAAGGCGCTCGGCCAGCTCGATCGCCGGCTGGTGGGACTTGCCGGTGAAGAGGTGATAGAAGGGCAGGGTGGAGAGCTGGTCATGGGCGGCGCGGGCGAGCCGCGGCTCGGAGAAGCCGAGGCTCGCGCACCACAGGCCGGACATCGCCTCCAGGTACCCCTCGCCGCGCTCGTCGAAGACGTAGACGCCTTCGCCCCGGGTGATCACCAGCGGCTCGGCCGTCTCCAAGGCACGGAGGTTGGTATAGGGGTGGAGCAGGCTGGCGCGGTCGCGCGCGGCCAGGCTGTTGGCGCCGTCGTCCTCACGATCGCCCATAGATGTCCTCGAGCCGCTCGATGTCGTCCTCGCCGAGATAGTCGCCCGACTGCACCTCGATCAGGTGGAGGTTCTCGGCGGTGCGGTTTTCCAGCCGATGGGCCATGCCCACGGGGATGTAGGTGGACTGGTTGGCCTCCAGCTCCAGTTCGGTTTCTCCCCGGGTGACCGTCGCGGTGCCGGCGACCACCACCCAGTGCTCCGCCCTGCGGGCATGTTTCTGCAGGCTCAGCCGTCCCCCCGGCTTGACGGTGATGCGCTTGACCTGATAGCCGGCGCCGGCGTCGATGTTCTGAAAACTGCCCCAGGGGCGATAGGTGGTGGTATGGGTGACGGGCTCGGGACGCCCCGCCGCGCGCAGGCGCTCGACCATGGACCTGACCTCCTGGGCGTCGTCCTTGCGGGCCACCAGCACGGCGTCGTCGGTGACTACGATGACGACCTCGTCCAAGCCCATCACCGCGAGCAGGCCCTTGTCGCTGCGAAGGTAGGAATTGGCCACCCCCTCGGCGGCGACGTCGCCCCTGATCACATTGCCCGTCGCATCCTTGTCGCCGATCTCCCACAACGCCTCCCAGGAGCCGACGTCCGACCAGCCGATATCCAGGGGCAGAACGGCGCCCTTGTCGGTGCGCTCCATCACCGCGTAATCGATCGAGATATTGGGCGCCGCCTCGAAGCTCTCGCGGTCGAGGCGGAGGAAATCCATATCCCGCTCGGCCGCCGCCAGGGATGCCGCGGCGGCGGAGCGGATCCTTGGTTCCAGGCGCTCCAGTTCGGCCAGGTAGGCGGCGGCCCCCATCAGGAAGATGCCGCTGTTCCAATAATGATCGCCGGCGGCTAGGCAGGCCGCGGCCGTCTCCGTATCGGGTTTCTCGACGAACCGGGCGAGGTCATAAAGGCCGGCGACCGGGGTCTCGGCGCCGCGCTGGATATAGCCGTAGCCGGTCTCGGGACGGTCCGGGGCGATCCCGAAGGTCACGAGCCGGCCCTCGGCGGCCGCGACAACTGCGGTTTTGACGCCTTCGAGGAACCCCGCGCCGTCACGGATCACGTGGTCGGCGGGAGCCAGCAGCATGATCGCATCGGCATCGCGTTCGACCAGAAATTGCGCCGCCACCGCTGCCGCCGGCGCGGTATTTCGGCCCACCGGCTCGAGAATGATGGCCTCGGGCACGATGCCGTCGGCGCGGAGCTGTTCGGCGGCGATGAAGCGGTGTGTGTCGTTGCACAGGATCACCGGCGGCGCGAACAGCGGCCCCTGTAGCCGCCGCGCGGTCTCGCCGAGCATCGTGTCGGTGCTCGCGAGCGCCATGAACTGCTTGGGAAACTGTTCGCGCGATTCGGGCCAGAGGCGGGTTCCGGTGCCGCCGGCCATGAGCACGGGCCAGATGATCGGTGACGTGGGTCTCGCGCCCATGGGGTGTCTCCGTAAGGTTCGCGCCTTGATTAGATCAATTCCCACGACGCCACAAGGGGCGGGGCGCAAGTGGTACTGGCAATGGCTCGCCGCTTGTGCTTATGCTTCGCCCTATATCACCTTCCGGCTCAGCGAGGAGGGGGTGGGGAGACACGCCAGTTGCAACGATGAATCAAAAAAGAAGGTAGGCGTCATGACATTGAGAGATATCCTCGTTCACATCGATTCCTCGCCGGCGGCACCGGAGCGCCTCGATTATGCGATCCGCCTCGCTCAGGCCCACGAGGCCCATTTGGCCGCCGTTTACGTCGTCGCCGTTGCGCCGATTCACCAGTATACCGAGGCCGATCTCGGCCCCGAGTTGATCGAGGCCCATGACCGCTTCATGCGGGAATCGGCGGAAGCGGCCAAAGAGATGTTCGACGAAAGGATCGCCCGTGCCGGCATCGCCGCGGAATGGCGCCAGGTCGAGGGGGCGGTGCCGGAAATGGTGGTCCTCAATGCGCGTTACGCCGATCTTGCGGTGCTGGGCCAGCGCATCCAGGGCCGGCTCGATGCCGGCGCCGCACCGGAGTTGCCCGATCACGTGGTGCTCGATGTCGGCCGTCCGGCCATCGTCGTGCCCTATGCCGGGGCGCCGGAGACCGTCGGCAAGCGGATCCTGCTCGCCTGGAACGCCAGCCGCGCCGCCGCGCGGGCGGCTCACGATTCGTTGCCCCTGCTGCAGGCCGCCGACGAGGTGCGCATCGTGGTGATCAACCCGGAACGGGGGATCATGGCGCATGGCGAATTGCCCGGTGCCGACATCGCCACCCATCTCGCGCGGCACGGCGTCAAGGGCGAGGTGGTGGAGGTGACCGCCGACCGCTCGACGGTTGCCGACGAACTGATGTCCCAATGCACCGTCTTCGATGCCGACATGATGGTGATCGGCTCCTACGGCAGCTTCCGGCTCAGGGAGCTGGTGTTCGGCGGCACCACCCGGCGCATCCTCGAAAAGGTCCCGGTGCCGGTGTTCATGTCGCGCTAGGGGGTATCGGCACGGGGCGCCGGCCCTTGGCCTATCTCTCGACCGCGCGCGGGTCCATGGCGTCCTGCAGGCCGTCGCCGAGGAAATTGAAGGCGATCACCGTCACGAAGATCAGCATGCCCGGGTAGAAGGCGAGCTCGGGCGCCGACCAGATCAGCTCCTGGGCGCCGGTGAGCATATTGCCCCAGCTGGCGGTGGGCGGCTGGATGCCGAGGCCGAGGAAGCTCAGCACCGATTCGAGGAGAATCACGTCCCCCACGGACAGCGTGGTGGCGACGATGATCGGCGAAACCACGTTGGGCAGGATGTGCACGGCCATGATGCGCGGCCCGCCGGCGCCCGCGGCGGTGGCCGCCAGCACGTATTCCCGTTCGCGCACGGTCAGCGCCTCCGCCCGCACCAGCCGCGCCACCCTGGTCCAGCCGACCAGCGATATGATGACGATGATGCGGTAGAGGCTGATGTTGGGATCGTCCACCACGGCCTGGGGCAGGCCCAGCTTGCCGAGGTCCAGCGCCGCCAGCACGATCAAGAGCGGCAAAAGCGGGAGCGCGATGACGCCGTCGGTGAGCCGCATCAGGAGGGCGTCGAGCTTGCCCCCGTAATAGCCGGCCAGGAGCCCGATCAGGGTGCCGATCACCGCCGAGGCCAGGGCCGCGGCGATGCCGACGAAGAGCGACACCTGGCCGCCGTAAAGGAGACGCGCCAGCAGGTCCCGGCCGAGCTCGTCGGTGCCCAGCGGATGGGCCGGCGACGGCCCCTGGAAGCGTTTGGCGAGGTCGACAATGTTGGCGTCGACCCCGAACAGGGCCTCGATCAGCGGGGCCGAGAGGGCGAGGACGCCGAGGACCGCGAGGAAGACGGCGGAGCCCACCGCAAGCCGGTGCGCCAGCAGCCGTTCGGCGAACAGCGACCACACGCCGCGCGCCCGGGCGGCTTCGGCCGGCGCGCTCATCGCGGCCCCGCTCCGCCGCCGCCATAGGAGATCCGGGGATCGAGCCAGGCATAGGCGATGTCGGCGGCGAGGTTGGCGAGCAGCGTCACCAGGGTGGCGAACATGAGCGCCACCAGGGCCATGTTGAAGTCGTTGCCCATCACCGAATCGAAGATCAGCTTTCCCATGCCCGGGTAGGCGAACATGGTTTCGGTGATCAGCGCGCCGGAGAACAGCGAGCCGAAGGACAGCGCGACGATGGTGACCACCGGAATCAGCGCGTTCCTGAGCGCATGGCGGATCACCACGGTCCTGGTTCCGGCCCCCTTGGCGTAGGCGGTGCGGATGTAGTCCTGGCGCATCACCTCGATGGTGGCGGCGCGCATGAAGCGGGTATAGGAGCCGACGGAAAAGATCGTGAGGGTGACGACCGGCAGCACCAGGTGCCGCGCACGGTCCAGGAGATCGCCGCCGCCGACCGAGGACACGCCCGATGCCGGCAGGATCGGAAACAGCACCGAGAAGACGATGATCAGCATCAGCGCGAGCCAGAATATCGGCACCGAGATGCCGGCGAAGCAGGCCAGGTTGATGACGTAATCGCCGGGCGAATGCTGGCGCAGGGCGGCATAGATGCCGACCGGCACCGCCAGGGCGACGGAGATCAGGAAGGTCAGGCCCATCAGGTTGAGGGTGTTGAGCAGGAAGCCGGGCATGACGTCCAGCACCGGGCGGGCGTAGAGCCGCGAATTGCCGAAATCCCCGGCCAGCGCCGCCGTGGCCCAGTTGAGGTAGCGCTCAACCAGCGGCTTATCGAGCCCGTAGACGGCGCGCAACCGGGCCGCATCGGCGGGAGTCAGCCGGGGATCGGACTGGATCATGAGGTCGATGGGGTCGCCCGGCATCAATCCGATCAGGCCGTAGATGACGAAGGACATGATCGCCAGCACGAGCGCGGATTCGACCAGCCGGCCGCAGACATAGCGCGTCATCGCCGGCCCCCGTCATCGTGCTCCGAAGCTCCGGTGCCGCCGCCGACGTCCTCCAGCGGGTGGTGGCAGGCGACCCGATGGGCGCCGTCGCCGGGGGCGGCATTGGCAAGCTCGGGCATGGTCCGGCGGCAGGCATCGTCGGCCCGCGGGCAGCGCGGATGGAACGGGCATCCGCCGGGCGGCGCGGCGGGATTGGGAACGTCGCCGGCGGCCGCCCGCCCGGGACGGCGCTTGCCGGCGCCGAGGCGGGGGATGGCGTCGAGAAGGGCCCGGCTGTAGGGGTGGCGGGGCCGGGCGAAGAGCGAATCGCGCGGCGCGATCTCGACGATGTGGCCGAGATACATGACCGCAACCCGGTCGGCGAAGTGGTTGACCACGGCGAGGTCGTGGGTGATGAACAGGAAGGCCAGGCCGCGGGCCTCCTGGATGTCCTTCAGGAGGTTGAGGATCTGGCTCTGGATCGAGACGTCGAGTGCCGACAGCGGCTCGTCGGCGATGATCAGTTCGGGCTCGAGCACGAGCGCGCGGGCGATGGCGATGCGCTGGCGCTGCCCGCCGGAGAACTGGTGCGGATAGCGGTTGGCGTCGCGCGGGTTCAGCCCGACCTGGGCCATCACCGCCTCGACCCGGGCGCGGCGGGCGGCGGCGGTGCCGAGACCGTGGATCTTCAAAGGTTCGCCGATGACGGCGCCGATCGGCAGCCGCGGGTTGAGCGAGCCGAAGGGGTCCTGAAACACCATCTGTATGGCGCGCCGCGCGCCCTTCAGCGCCTCCCCCTTGAGGCCTGAGAGGTCGGTCCCCTTGAACCGCACCTGGCCGGCGTCGGGGCGATAGAGCCGGGCGATGGCCCGCGCCGCGGTGGTCTTGCCGCAGCCCGATTCGCCGACCAGGGCCAGGGTCTCGCCGGC
Organism: Alphaproteobacteria bacterium; assembly: GCA_033720855.1. Lineage (GTDB taxonomy): Bacteria > Pseudomonadota > Alphaproteobacteria > SMXQ01 > SMXQ01 > SMXQ01. The sequence continues at coordinate 18,385 of JAWWBR010000012.1, read as the reverse complement.
GGCGAGGGTGAAGCTCACCCCGTTGACGGCCTGCACCCGGCCGCCGACGCGCCCGAACACGCCTTTGCCGCCGATGGGGAAGTGCTTGACCAGGCCGCGGACGTCCAGGAGCGGCGCGGCGATGTCGTCGGCGGCGCTCACGCCGTGGAGTCCGAGGTCTTGAGGCAGGCCGCCAGGTGGCCGCCGCCGTGATCCTCGAGGGCCGGCACGACGCGGCGGCAGTCGGCATCGGCGAGGGCACAGCGATCGGAAAACGGGCAGCCCTCGGGCAGGCGCAGCAGGTCGGGGACATTTCCGGGGATCACCGGCAGCCGCCGGGCGCGGGCGCCGAGCCGCGGCATGGTGTCGATCAGGGCCCGGGTATAGGGGTGGCGGGGATTGGCGAAGAGCTCCCCGGTCGGCGCCAGCTCGACGATGCGGCCGGCATACATGACCATCACCTCGTCGGCGATCTCCGAGACGACGCCGAGGTTGTGGCTGATGAACTGGATGGCCATGCCGAACTCGGCTTGCATCTCCATCATCAGTTCGATGATCTGGGCCTGGATGGTGACGTCCAGCGCCGTGGTCGGTTCGTCGGCGATCAGCAGGTCGGGGCCGCAGGCCAGCGCCATGGCGATCATCGCCCGCTGGCGCATGCCGCCGGACAGTTCATGGGGATAGCTCGCGAAACGGCGGACGGGGTCGGGAATGCGGACCCGGTCGAGAACCGCCAGCGCCGCCTCGCGCGCCTCGGCCGCGGTGCCTTCGCGGTGCAGGGCCCAGGCCTCGGCGATCTGCGCGCCCACGGTCAGCACCGGGTTGAGCGCCGTCATCGGCTCCTGGAACACCATGGAAACCCGCTCGCCGCGGATCTCCGTGAGGCCGTCCTCGCTGAGCGCCGTCACCTCCAGGTCGCCGAGACGGATGCGCCCCGCCGCCACCTTGCCCGGCGGCGGCACCAGGCCGAGCACGGCCAGCGCGCTGACGGATTTGCCGCAGCCTGATTCGCCGACGACGCCGAGCGTCCGGCCGGCGGGGATGCGGTAACTGATGCCGGCGACGGCGTGAAGCGGCCCCTCGGCGGTGGGGAAGGTGACCTCGAGGCCGCTGACCTCGAGGATCGGCGCGGCGCCGGTGTCCGGGACCGGCTGGGGCGTGTTCATGGCCGGCCCGGCGCGAAGGTCAGGGCTGCCGGAGTTGTCGACGCGCCGCCCGGTGGCGGAGCCGTTCCCTCGGCGCCGTGATCCTCGCCCCGGCCCACGCGCTCACTTGGCGGCCGCGCGCTGGGCGGCGCGGTGCCGTTCGTAGGCGGCTTCCAGAACCTCCGTGTTCTGCCGGTTGTCCGGCTTCTTGCCGCCGAACGCCGAGAGGTCGATTTCGAGCGCGTTGAGGAGACACTCGGCGACGTCGAGGCGCCCCTCCGCGCAGGCTTGGCCGTGGGCCGCTATGATCTTGTCGCTCAAACGCCGATTGTGCTCCATCGCCCCCTCCCTCTTGGTTCCCCGGGCCCATCGCGAAGCTTAGCGTTCCCGGCTCCGCCTGCAAGGGGTTCTTGCCGGCGCCGCCGGCCCCGGGGTTCCGGGCCGCGATGGGTCAGGGCCTCTCGGCGTGCCAGTGCTCGATCCACAGGGTGGTGGGATCCTGGTGCCCGGTGGGCCGGATCCCCTTGAGCCATTTGGGGACGATGAAGGGATCGGCGCGGAAGAAGAGCGGCAGCACCGGCAGGTCCTGGGCATAGATCGTCTGCAGCCGGGCCCACAGCGCGCGCCGCTTCTCGCGGTCGAGCTCGACCTCGATGGCGTCGAGCAGCTTGTCCACCTCGGGGTTCTTGTAGCTGGTGTAGTTCTGCCCCGACCAGTTGTTGGCGGCGGTGGTGATCTGCTCCGAGTGCAGGGTCAGCCGGGGAACGCTTTCCGGCGCCGACAGCCACGCGAACATGGCCATGGCCTTGAATTTGCGCTTGGTGACGGTTTCGCCGAAATAGACCCGGGCGGGTTCGTTGCGGATGCGGATATCGATCCCCGCCTTGCGCCACTGGCTCTGCAGGATCTGCTGCACCAGTTCGCGGGTGCGGCTGCCGGCGGTGGTCATCAGCTCGAAGGTGAGCCGCCGGCCCTGGGCGTTGACGCGAAAGCCTTCGCCGTCGCGCTTGGACCAGCCCGCCGCGTCCAGGAGTTGGGCGGCCTTTTCCGGATCATGGAGGTAGCGCGGCGTGTCCTTGGAGTGGATCCAATCCAGCGGGTGGACGAAGGAATCGGCGACCGGCTGGCGCCCGTCGAACAGGGTCTTGTTGAGCGCCTCGCGGTCGAGCGCCAGGATCAGCGCCGTGCGCACCCTCTGGTCCTGCAGGAAGGGGTTTTCCAGGTTGAGGTCGATATGCTCGTAGACCAGGCTGGGTTTGAACTCGATATCGAAGTCCTTGCCGTGTCGCTTGGCAAAGGCGAGCCCCTGGTCGAGCAAAAGGCCGAGCTCGCCGGCGATGTAATTGATCGACCCGGACAGCAGGTTGGCCTCCAGCGCCGCGGTCTTCTCGATGATCTGCACGACGACCTTCTTGAAATAGGGCGTCTTGCCCCACCAGGTGGGGTTGGGCTCAAGCACGATGCGCGATCCGGTTTCCTTGGCGACGATGCGGTAGGGGCCGAAATAGAGGCCCGGGTTGGTGCTGTCGGTGTCATAGGCGGTGCGCTGGCGGTAGGCCTTGGGGTCCTTGAAGTTGGCCCGTTCGATATGGGCCGGCAGCAGCCGGAAGTTGTTGATGGCGTTGTAGTCGAAGGTGAGGCGATCGAGATGCAGGGTGAAGGTGCGCGCGTCCTTGACGTCGATCTTGAGGATGCGCCGGTAGAGCTCGCCGTCGGCGACGCCGCTGGCCGGATGCTTGCCCACCTCGTAGGTGAACTTGACGTCCTCGGTGGTGACCGGGGTGCCGTCGCCCCATTTGGCGCCCTGTTTGATGGTGTAGGTGACGGCGACGCCGGTCTTGCCATTGGGCAAGGTTTCCGGCACGGCGAGGCCGTTTTCCAGGGTCGGCAGGGTCTCGCACAGGGCGCAGACCAGCTTCCAGTCGGCGTCGTGGTGGGTGAAGGGCCGGCGCGTCATCGCCAGCACGTAGGTCTTGGCCAGCATCGATTCGATGTTGGGGTTGAGCGTCGCCGGGTACTGGGTCATGCCGATGACCAGCGTCTCGCGGTCGCGCTGCTGCTCGCCGCAGGCCCCGATCAGGAGCCCGCCGGCGACGGTCAGGGCCAGGGCGAAACGGGACAGAGGGGTGAGGGCCATGGGGCTCTTCTCGGCCGCGGCGGGCGCGCCGGGGCGGCCGTCAGTCGCCTTTGCCGCCGTGGCCCGCCGACCAGCCATGGGGATCGGCGAGATAGGCGCGCACCTCGGCGAGCTTTTCCGGCGGGTAATAGCCGCCGTCCTCGGCGATATCGATGATGTCCGCCCACACCGCGAGCCAGACCAGCTTGACGCCGAGATCCTCCAGCGCCGCCAGGGCCTCTGGGAAGATGCCGTAATAGAAGACGACGAAGACGCGGTCGACGGTGCCGCCGGCCTTGCGGATGGCGTTGATGAAATTGATCTTGGAGCCGCCGTCGGTGGCCATGTCTTCGACCAGCAGGACGTGGCAGCCCTCGGCCATGTCGCCCTCGATCTGGGCCATGCGCGCGAACCCCTTGGGCTCCTTGCGGACGTAGAGCATGGGCAGGCCCATCCGCTCGGAAATCCATGCCGCGTAGGGAATCCCCGCGGTCTCGCCCCCGGCGACGGCCTCGACCGGCGCCGCGCCCGGCGCATCGGCGATGGCGTCGGCGGCGTAGGCGATAATCCGCCGGCGCTCCTCGGGAAAGGAGATCAGCTTGCGGCAATCGATATAGACCGGGCTGGCGCGGCCCGAGGTCAGGATATAGGGATCCTCGGGCCGGAAGTTGACGGCCCCGATATCGAGCAGGATCTTGGCGGTGTCTCGTGCGGCGGCCTCTTGTTCCGCGGTGCGGCCGGTGAGCGTCGTGGTCATGGCGTTTTTTTAAAAGGTTCTCGCCCGCGACACAAACGGTTTGCGGCGGAATCCCGGGTCACCCATCCGATTGCCTAAAATGCCAGACGATATTCGCCGCGAATCCGGCCAACAGGCGGTACACTGGCCGCCGCTCTGGGGGGTGATCAGACGGCGGACGGACAATGCACAAAGTCATTCTGGAAAGGGTTTCTCGGCATCGATTCACGGCGGCGGCAGCCGCCGGTTTCGTGCTCACCGCGGCCATCGTATGGACCGCGGCCGCGCCCGACCATGCGCCCACCCACTATGTCGTCAGGTGGAAGGCGACGGGGCTCTGCACGGTGGTCCGCGAGCGTCCGCCCGAGCGCCAGAAATACGCAACCATGTGGTTCACCACGCTCAAGCACGTGGCCCAGAAGAAGGCCAAGGAATTCAAGGAAAACGGGCGGTGCGCACGGATCCCGCAGGAGCGCCGCACGCTCCGGCCCGTCTATTGAGGTAAGGCGATCAAGACCGCCGGCGGTCCTGGCGCGTAGGGCCGCGGCAGAGATCGATCAACCGCGCGGCATCGACGAAGGCGGCGCCGGCGGCGTCGTTGTCGAAATAGGCGAGCACGTCGCGGCCGGCCCGGCGCCAGTCGGCGATCCTGGCCGCCCAGGTCTCGAGCGCGGCGCGCCCATAGGCCGAGACATAGGTTTCCGGGCGGCCATGCAGGCGGAGATAGACCAGCGGCGCGGTCACCGCATCCCAACGCGGCCAAGCCGCGGCATCGGAGATGCAGTTGGCGGCACCGGCGTCCTCGAGGGTGCGTTCGGTTTCGCCCGTGAACCAGCTCTCATGGCGGAATTCGATGGCGTGCCGGGTCTCGCTCCAATCGGCGAGGGCGGCAAGGAAGGCCCCGAGCCGTCCGGGATCGGCCTTCAGCCCCGGCGGCAACTGCCACAGCACCGCCGCCAGCTTGGGCAAGAGATGGCGCGCGTTCTCGCGCTGGCGGACCAGCGCGTCCTCGGCATCGGCCAACCTGAGGCGGTGGGTCACAAAACGGTGCCCCTTGATGGCGAAGACGAAATCCTCTGGCGTCGCTTGGCGCCAGCGCTGGAGCGTCGCCGCCTTCTGCTCGCGATAGAAGGTCCCGTTGACCTCCAGGGTGGGAAAGCGGCGCGAGGCGTGGGTCAGCCAGTCGGCGCGCTTGACGCCGGCATAGAAGGTCTCTTTCCAGGCCGGATAGGACCACCCGGACAGTCCGATGCGCACGCGGCCCGGCGCCGGCACGGCCTCATCCCTTGATGCAGATCAGCGGCGTCAGCCTCGCCACCAGGTGCGATAGGCCGGCCCGGTCCGCCGCCTCGACCACGGCGCTCACGTTCTTATAAGCGCCGGGCGCCTCCTCGGCGACGCCGCGCATGGAGGGGCTGCGCACCAGCACGCCGCGCTCGGCGAGCTCGTTGACCAGCTGGCGGCCGCGCCAGCGCTTGGTGGCGGCATGGCGGCTCATGGCCCGGCCGGCCCCGTGGCAGGCCGAGGAAAAGGCGCGCGCCTCGCTCGCCGCGGTGCCCACCAGCACGTAAGACGCCGTGCCCATGGAGCCGCCGATCAGCACCGGCTGGCCGATCGCCCGGAGCCCCTCGGGCAGGTCGGGGTGGCCGGGGCCGAGCGCCCGGGTCGCGCCCTTGCGGTGCACGAACAGGTCCTTCTCGGCGCCGTCGGTGCCGTGGCGTTCGACCTTGCAGGTATTGTGGGAAACGTCATAGAGCAGCTCGAGCCGCGCCTTGGGCAGGCGGCGGGCTAAGGTTTCGCGCACGAGGTGGGTGATGATCTCGCGATTGGCCAGCGCGCAGTTGATGCCGGCCCGCATGGCGCCGAGGTAGCGCGCGCCCAGCTCCGAATCGATCGGCGCGCAGGCGAGCTCACGGTCAGGCAGCTCGATGCCGAACCCCGGCGCAGCCTCCGCCATTTCGCGCAGGAATTCGGTGCCGATCTGGTGGCCGAGCCCGCGCGAGCCGCAATGGATCGAGATCACCGCATCGCCCTCGGCGAGGCCGAAGGCGCGCGCGGCATCCTCGTCCAGCACGCGGTCGACCACCTGCACCTCGAGGTAGTGATTGCCGGAGCCGAGCGTCCCCATCTCCTTGTGCTGGCGCTGCTTGGCCTTGGCCGAGACGCAGTCGGGCCGTGCCCCGGCCATGGCGCCGTGCTCCTCGGTGCGCTCCAGGTCCTTGGCCTCGCCCCAGCCGCGCTCCACGGCCCAGCGCGCCCCGCCCGCCAGCATCGCGTCCATCTCTTCCGGATCGAGGGTGATGGCGCCGGTGGAACCGACGCCGGCGGGGATGTCGCGGCAGAGCGAATCGGCGAGCAGGTCCTTGACCCCCTCGATGTCGTCGGCGCTGACGCCGGTGGCCAGCGTCCGCACCCCGCAGGAAATGTCGAAGCCGACCCCGCCGGCCGAGATCACGCCGCCGGCCGCGGCGTCGAAACCCGCCACCCCGCCGATGGGAAAGCCGTAGCCCCAATGGGCGTCGGGCATGGCATAGGCGGCGCGGACGATGCCTGGCAGGGCGGCGACGTTGGTGATCTGCTCGGCGACCTTGTCGTCCATGTCGCGGATCAGCGGCTCGTCGGCGTAGATCACCGCCGGCACCCGCATCTTGCCGGTGGGCGGGATCACCCAGGTGGTCTCGTCCTCGCGGGTGAAGCGGCCGGGATCCATGGGGTCGCCCCGGGGCCGCCTATTTGCGGCGCTCGTCCTCGTTCTCGAAGCGGCCCTCGGAGAGGATCTCGTAGACCCGCGCCCCCGTGCCGCCGAGCCGGTGCTCGGGGTCGGGCCCGAGCGGCTCGTCGGAGCTGAGCCAGGTAAAGGCTTCGGTCACCTCCTCGGCGTTGGCGCCGGTGGCGATGACCGCGGCGACGCGGTCGTCCTCGAGCGGTCCGACGATGGAGATCACCTCGTCATGGGAGAGGGGGGCGTCGTTCATGGGTGCGGCTCCTTCAACCGGTGTTCCGTTCTTGTCCGGGGTGCTTGGCGGCCGCCGCGGCCGACCTTCCTAGTTATATGGGGCCGGGCCCCGCCTTTTTTCAAACAAAGTTTGCCGCCTCAGACGTCGACCACGCACTGGGCGGAGAAGCCGCCGTCCTCCTCGGTAACCGCCAGCGCGGTCATGGTCGCGCCCTTGACCTCGACCGCCGGGCGGTGGCGCGCGGGGTCGATCCCCTCGCCGATGGCGCGGGCGGTAAGGGCGCCGTCGGCGATCTCGACCTCGAAGCGGGAGAACAGCATGCCGCGGGTCGCCATCTCGAACACCAGCGCGTTGAGCCAGTCGACCAGCAGCAGCTCGCGATCGGGCGCGCTGCAGCGGATCTCGACCGCTTGTTCGGCCCGCACGCTCTCGGGATCGGCGACCACCGCCGTCATCGCCAGGGCGGCATTGGCGAAGGCCTCGGCCAGGGTCGCGCCGCGGCCGCGGACGCCCATATCGGCGCCATGGGGGAAGTGGTCCCACTCAGGCTCGGCCACGGTATCCTCCCGGCGGCGGGCCGTCAGCGCCCGCCGCTGCCGCCTCGGCGAATCACCCTAGTCCTTGGCCGAGATCGGCTTGCCGACGTATTCCTTGCCGAGGTAATGCGCCTTCTTCTTGTCGTAGAGAAGCTCGGCCACGTCGTCGGCGTGGAACATCTTGATCAGCTGATCGACCTGGCCGAACATCGGCATCAGCACCTTGCGCTTCTGGGCGAGGTCGAGCGCGATATCCATGTCCTTTTCCTGCCAGGTGAACCGGGTTTCGTCCCAGCGCTCCAGCGTGCCGTTTTGGCCCGGGCACAGCATCAGTGTCTCGCGCATCTTCTGGGCGTCGATGCCGTAGGCCTTGGCCAGCAGGATGACCTCGTAATTGGCGATGGAATGGGCCCAGTGCAGCATGTTGTTGCAGGTCTTGCCGATCTCCCCGGCGCCGAGCTCGCCCAGATGCGGGGCGGCGCGGGAATAGCATTCCAAGACGGGCCGCGCCTTGTTGTAGTCGCGCTTGGCGCCGCCGCAGGTCGACATCAGCTTGCCGTCGCGCGCGCCGTCGAGCCCGTAGCAGACCGGCGCGTCGATCACGCCGATGCCGCGCTTCTTGGCGATGGCGGCGCATTCGCGCACCATGTCGGGGTGGCTGGTGGCGGTGATGACGATGACCGCGCCCTTCTTGCCGACCTTGGAGACGTCGCTCACCACCTGCTTGACCTGATGGTCGAAGCCGACCATGACGATGATGACGTCGCATTTGCGGGCCAGCTCATTGAGGCTGCGGGTCGGGCGGATGCCGTCCTTCTTGGCCGCGTTGAGGGCCGATTTGCGCAAATCGAAGCCGAACACGGTGAAGCGCCCGTCGCTCTTCTCGACCACGTGGCGGGCCATCTGCCCGCCCATTTCGCCCAAGCCGACGAAACCAACATTCAGTGCCATGGAAAAGTCTCCCCGCGTGAGATGACGGCGCCTCCGGACGCCGCGTGATGAGGCTTGAAGCCCTGGGAAAATCAGATGCCGAATACCTACACGAGCTTCTGCCCGCCCGCCACAGGGAATCCCCGCGTTGTCACGCCGCGGGGCCCGCGTTGACTTGACAGTCTCCCTTCGGGTCTAATCGGCCATCGGCAGAGCCCACGGGAGGATACCATGAGCGGCGGCTTCGAAGACCATTGCTGGCGGGACGTCATCGACGACGACCTGATCGAGATCTACAAGTCCTACGAGCGCGAGACCTTCGTCGGCGACAAGCCGGCGGTGCTCGCCATCGACCTGTACAAGAGCGCCTATCGCGGCGGCGACAAGCCGGTGCTCGAGGCCAACCGCGAGAACCCGGGCTCCTGCGGCGCCAATGCCTGGGCCGCGGTGGAGCCGACCCGCCGGGTGCTGGAGGCGGCGCGGGCCGCCGGCGTGCCGGTGATCTACACCACCCGCCACGTCCATACCGGCCCGGTGCGCTCGACCCATCGCGACGCCACCGGCCTCAAGGAGGATTCCTACGACATCATCGACGAGCTCGCGCCCGAAGACGGCGAGCTGGTGATCTACAAGGAGCGCGCCTCCGCTTTCTACGGCACGCCCCTGGTCGCGCATCTCAACATGCTCGGCGTGCGCTCGATCATCGCCTTGGGCGAATCGACGTCCGGCTGCGTGCGCGCCTCGGTGGTCGACGGCTACTCCCACGGCTATCACACCACCATCGTCGAGGAATGTACCTTCGACCGCTCGGATCTCTCCCACAAGGTCAACCTCTTCGACCTGCACCACAAATACGCCGACGTCATGCATGTCGACGAGGTGCTCGATCACCTCAACGCCATGCGCAAGAACGCCGCCGCGGAGTAGGCCCCGCCTAGAGCGCGGCGATGGCCCAGCCGCCCGCCGCGGTCAGCGCCACCACCACCCAGGGCGGCACCTTGGCGACGGCGAGCAGGCCGAAGGCGGCCAAGGCGAGCGCGAAATCGCCGGGCCCGGCAATCGCGCCGGTCCAGACCGGGTGGTAGAGGGCGGCGAGCAGCAAGCCCACCACCGCCGCGTTGACCCCCATCAAAGCCGTCCTGACCGGCGCCACCCGGCGCAGCCGGTCCCAGAACGGCATCACGCCCACCATCAGCAGGAACGACGGCGCGAAAATGGCGAGGAGGCAGATCACGGCGCCGGCCCATCCGTTGGGGGCGGGGGCCGCCACGGCGCCGAGATAGGCGGCGAAGGTGAAGAGCGGGCCCGGCACCGCCTGGGCCGCGCCGTAGCCGGCCAGGAAGTCGTCCCGCGTGACCCAGCCGGGCGGTACCACCTCGGCCTGGAGGAGCGGTAGCACCACATGCCCGCCGCCGAACACCAGCGAACCCGCGCGATAGAAGCCGTCGACCAGGGCGAGCGCCTGGTCGGGCCAGGCGGCGGCGGCGACCGGCAGGCCCAGGAGCAGGGCGAAGAAGAGCATGAGCGCCGTCACCGCCAGGGGGCGGCCGATATGGATGCCGAGCGGCGACGGCGCGCCCGTGTCCTCGGGTTCCAGCAGGACGAGCCCGGCCACGGCGCCTGCGGCGATGACGGCGAGCTGGGCCCAGACCGCGGGCAGGGCGAGGACGCCGATGGCGGCGGCGATCGCCAGGCCCGCGCGCCGGGCGTCGGGGCAGAGCGACCGAGCCATGCCCCAGACCGCCTGGGCCACCACCGCCACGGCGACGATCTTGAGCCCGGCCAAAACACCTTCCGGCAGGGCATCGCCGTAGGCGACGACGCCGAATCCGAACAGCACCAGGGCCAGCGCCGAGGGCGTGGTGAAGCCGAGCCAGGCGGCCAAGGCGCCGGTCAGCCCCGCCTTGGCCAGGCCGATGCCGATGCCGACCTGGCTCGAGGCCGGGCCGGGCAGGAACTGGCACAGCGCCACCAGGTCGGCATAGGCGGCCTCGCTCAGCCAGCGCCGGCGGCTGACGAAGGCCTCGCGGAAATAGCCGAGATGGGCGATGGGCCCGCCGAAGGAGGTGAGGCCGAGGCCGAGGAAGACCAGGAACACCCGGTGGGCCGGAATGCGCGCGCCGGAAACATCGTTTTCCGAAGGGCCCGCCACGGCGCCGGCCTAGCCCTTGAAACCGTAATCTTTTCGGGCGCTGTCCGGGGTCACGTAGCCCTCATCCTGATCGCGTGCGATTCGGGCGGACTCCCGCTTTTCGGGTTTGCCGTAGCCGCCGCCGCCCGCCGATTCGAGGTAGAAGCGCTCGCCCGCCTTGAGCTCGAAGCGGCCCGAGGCCGGGGTCTCTTGCTCGCCGGCGGTGCCGGCGCGGATGACGAAGCGGCTCGCGCGCCCGGGCTTGCCGCCATCGATGCCCTCGGGCGGGCATTTGGCGCGGTCGTAGCGCCGGATCACGGTGCCGTCGGCCAAAAGTTCGTAGGCGCGCCGGAAGGCAAGGCCGCCGCGGAATTCGCCGGCGCCGCCGGAATCGGGGATCAGGCTGAACCCGGTGACGCGGCAGGGGAACTCGGATTCGAGGATCTCGATGGGGGTGACATGCAGGTTGGAGAGGTGGGTCGCGGTGCAGCTGGCGCCGTCGTGGCCGGCGCCGCCGCCATAGGCCGAGCCCAGGATCTCGTATTGCAGGCTGGGCTGGCCGGGCCGGGCGCCCGTGCCCCAATTGATGCCGAGCGCGCCGGACGAGCCCGAATTGGCGATCGCGCGCTCGGGCCGGAACCGGGCCAGGGCTTCCAGGATCACGTCGACCAGCTTGAGGTTGGCCATCTGGTAGGAAGACACCGGCGCCGGCGCGGTGGCGTTGGTGATGGTGCCCGGCGCATATTCGAAGTCGACCTGGTCGCGGCAGCCGTCGTTGAAATGGAGATCGGGGCCGAGGCAGCCGATCAGGGAATAGAAGCAGCAGGCCTCGGCCATCGACGGGCGCAGGTTGATGGGGCCCTTGGCCTGGGCGCCGGAGCCTGAGAAATCGAACAGCACGCGGTCGCCCGCGACCTTCACCGTCACCGCCATCGGGATCATGCGCTCGAGCTCGACGCCGTCGGTGTCCATGAAGCCCTCGGCCGAGGCCTCGCCGTCGGGCAGTGCGGCGATCGCCTCCGCGAGGTCGCGGGCCGCGCCCTCGAGGATGGCGGCGAAGGCCTCGCATATGGTTTCCGCGCCGAAGCGTTGCGCCAGCGCCTCCATGCGTCCGACCCCCATCACCGTGGCGGCGATCTGCGCCCCCATGTCGCCGGCGACCAGTTCGGGCTGGCGCGAATTGGCGGTGATCAGGCGGTGGAGGTCGCGATCGGGTACCCCCGCGGCGGCAATCTTGAGCGGCGGCAGCAAAAGCCCCTCCTGGAAGATCTCCGTCGCCGTCGCCGAGGTCGATCCGGGCTGGGCGCCGCCGACGTCGGCCTTGTGGGCGATCGAGCCGGAAAAGCCGATCAGCTGATCGCCGGCGAAGATGGGGGCGACGAAGCCCATGTCCGAGACATGGGGGAGCCCCGCCTCGTAGGGGTGGTTGGAGACGAAGACGTCGCCCGGTTCGATGCCGCCTTCGCCGTAGAGCTCGAGCACGCGGGCGCAGAAATGGCGGTAGACGGTGCCGTGGAAGAACATCGGCGGCGCCGTGATCAGCCGGCCGTTCGCGTCCAAGATGACGCAGGAGAAGTCGCGCGTCTCGCGGATGATGGTGGAATAGCCCGAGCGGTAGAAATGGTAGTGCATCTCGTCGGTGAGCCCGGCGATCTTGTTGCGGATGACCTCGACGGTGACCGGATCGATCATCATGCGCCCCCTTCCGCTTCCAGAATCAGGTTGCCATAGGCGTCCACTTCGGCCCGCCAGCCCGCGGGGATCACCGTGGTCGCGTCCATCTGCTCGACGATGGCGGGGCCGGTGAGGCGCGCGCCGACCGTCAAACGCTCGCGCTCGTAGACCGGCGCCTCGGACCCGGTGAGCCCGTCGAACCACACCATGCGCCGGCCCTTGAGCGCGGCCCCGGGATCCGCGGCGGTCTCCGGCGTCCCTTGGGCGCGGGGCTCGAACTTGGGCACCGAGACGGTGGCGCGGATGCGGTAGCTCACCACCTCGACCTCCTTCTCGCGCGCGGCATGGCCGTGGATCTGCTCGTGGCGCTTATCGAAGCGCCGGCGCGCCTCGGCCAATGCGGCGCCGTCGAGCGTCCCGAGGCCGTCGAGCGGCACCCGCAATTCGTAGCCCTGACCGGCATAGCGCATGTCGAGCTCGCGCACCATCCCGGCCTCGGCCTCGGCCAGCCCCTCGGCCGCGAGCTCGGCCCGGGCGCGGGTCTCGAGCTCGGCGAACAGCGCCTCGCCATGGTCCGGGTCGAGGGCGGTGATGGGCTTGAGCTCCGAGCGGATGAAATCATGCACCACGTCGGAGCACAGCAGCCCCAGGGCCGAAAAGGCGCCGGGCCTAGGCGGCACCAGGATGCGGGCGATGCCGAGCTCGGATGCCACCGCCGCGGCATGGACGGCGCCGGCGCCGCCGAACGGAAGCAGGGTGAACTCGCGTGGCTCGAGCCCGCGCTTGGCGGCGAAGACGCGGACCTCGTCGGCCATGCGCTCGTCGACGATGCGCCGGATCCCCGCCGCCGCCTCGCGCACGGCGAGGTTGAGCGGTTGGGCGATGTCGCCCTCCAGCGCCGTCTCCGCCGCCGCGACGTCGAGGCTCTGGCTGCCGCCGAGGAAGTAGTCGGGATTGAGGAAGCCGCAGGCGATGTCGGCATCGGTGACCGTCGGCGCCGTCCCGCCCTGGCCGTAGCAGGCCGGCCCCGGGTCGGCCCCGGCGCTTTCCGGGCCGACGGTGAGGAACGCGCCGGCCTCGACCTTGGCGATGGAGCCGCCGCCGGCGGAAATCGTCGTCATGTCGAGGGCCGGCACGTCGACCTGGCGGCGGGCGACGGTGCCCTCGGTGACCTCGAGCGGGGTGCCGCCCTCGATGAAGGCGATGTCGGCGCTGGTCCCGCCCATGTCCAGCGTCACCAGGTCGCGGGCGCCGCCGTCCGACGCCACCCAGGCCGCCGCCCTTGCGCCGGCGGCGGGGCCCGACAGCAGGGTATGGACGGTGTTCTCGCCCTCCATCGCCGCGGCGAAGGGCATGACGCCGCCGTTGGACTGCATCAGGAAGCGCTGGGGGGTGGCGATGCCGAGATCGTCGAGCCCTTTGGCGAGGTTCGCAATGTAGCGGGTCAGCACCGGCGCCAGATAGGCGTTGACCAGGGTGGTCGAGAGCCGCGGCCATTCGCGGATGCGGGGCAGGACGTCGGAGGCGAGGGAGACGTGGATGCCGGGCGCGGCCTCGTGGATGATCTCCCGGCTGCGCCGCTCATGGGCCGGGTTCATGTAGGAGAACAGGTAATTGACGGCGATCGCCTCGACCCCGTCCGCGGCCAGGCGCCGGGCGCCTGCGGCGACGGCGTCCTCGTCGAGCGGCGTCAGCACCGAGCCGGCGTAATCGACCCGTTCGGGGATCTCGACGGTGCGGCTTTGCGGGGCGATGGCCGGGGGTTTGTCATAGAAGTAGTCGAAGGGATTGCCGTCCCGCGCCTGGGTCTGGGTTTCCTGGATCGCGTTGAACCCCGCCGTGATCATCAGCCCGACCCGGGCCCCGCGCATCTCCAGGAGCGCGTTGGTGGTGATGGTGGTGCCGTGGGCGAAGAAGCCGATGGACCCGGGATCGACGCCGGCATCGAGGAAGCGCTTGACGCCGCCGAGCACGCCGTCGGCGGGGTTGGCCGGGGTCGAGGCGACCTTTTCGACCCTGATGTCGCCGCTTATGGCATCGAGCAGGACGAGGTCGGTATGGGTGCCGCCGACATCGACTCCCAGCCGGTAGCGGGCCGTCGTCTCCGCCATCGGCTAGGCCACCTGCCTGGCGAAATAGAGACCGAGGCCCATGGCGCCGAGGAAAAACAGGCTTTCCACATGGCCGAAGACGAGCGACGCGAAACCCGGGCCGGGACACAGGCCGGCGATGCCCCAGCCGATTCCGAAAATGACCGCGCCGATCATCAGCCGGGCGTCGATTTCCGTCTTCAGGGGCAGGGCGAAGGCGTCGGCGAAGAGCGGCTTGCCACGGGCGAAGATCAGCTGGTAGCCGACCATCGCCACCGCCGCGCCCGCCACCATCACCAGCACCAGGCTCGGGTCCCAGGGCCCGGCGATGTCGAGGAAGGCCTGGACCTTGGCCGGGTTGACCATCTGGGAGACCGCCAGGCCGAGGCCGAACAGCAGGCCGGACACGAGTGCCGCCGCCAGCCGCGCCATCATGCGCCCCTCAGGACGTGACGGATCAGGTAGAGCGTTATGGCCGCGGTCAGGGTGAAGAGGGCGACCGAGACGATTGAGCGCTTGGAGACCCGGGCGATGCCGCAGATGCCGTGGCCGCTGGTGCAGCCGCTGCCGAGACCGGCGCCGAAGCCGACCAGCAGCCCGGCGACGGCGACCGAGAAGGTGGAGGTGCTGAACTGCAGAAACTGGAGGGGGCCGCCGGCCAGGCGGTAGAGTCCCGCGCCGCCGATCAGGCCGAGGATGAAGGCCAGGCGCCAGGCGACCTCGCCGCGGGCCGGCGTGAGCAGGCCCCCGGCGATACCGCTGATGCCGGCGATGCGCCCATTGGCCCACATCAGGACCACCGCCGCGAGGCCGATCAAGGCACCGCCGGCAACGGCCGAAAACGGGGTGAAATTCTCCATCGCTGCGCCTCGGTTCCCGATCCGCACCCGGCCCCGGGGGGATCCGGGCCGGGCTTTATTCAGCGGGTGGTCAAGACCTCCCTTGGTGATGGCGTCGTGATAGAACTTGGCCACCACCGGCGCAACCCCCAAAGCCAACCCGTCCTCCGCATCGCCCCCGTTTTAGCAAAGCTCGGGCCCGGCTCCACCCATCGGGCCTTGCCCGGAGCGCGCCGGGCCGCTACCTTCGGGTCGGGCAACACCGGTGGGGTGCGGAAGGTCCGCGCCCGCCGCAGGCGCTTAGGAGAGTTTCATGGCTGGCATCAAGGTCAAGGTCGACTGGGACGTACGCGATTATCAAATCACTTTTTTGAAGGACATGGCCGAGAAATACGGCATCAAGGACGAAGCGAAGGCGATGCGTGTGCTCATCGACTATGCCCTTCAGGACGGCGACCTCGATCTCATCTTCGACAAGAAGAACATGCGCTGCATCGCGTGCGGCGGCGTCGTCTGACCCCGATTTTCCCGTAGTGACATGAACGCGCCCAATGCCGCCGTCGGGGCCTATCTCGAGGGGCTCGGCGGCGACGCGCTGCCGGTTCGCCTCGGCTGGGAGCAGTGGCTCGAGATCGGCCCGCCGCGCGAGGAGACAGCGATCGAGATCCGCGAGGTGACGGCGCGCTTTGCCCGCAACGGCTACGAGTGGGACATCCACGGCCGCCTGTATACGCCCGAGGAGGCCGTCGCCGGGGCGCCGGCCTTCGTCTTCTTTCACGGCGGCGCCGATTCCGAGATGGTGTTCGACCAGACCCCGGACCGCCGTCCCGGCCAGGCCCGGGTGCTGGCGGCCCAGGGCTATAGCGTGCTGGCCGTCACCTATCCCGGCCATTACCCGCCCGGCAATCGCTGGCAGCTGCCGATCGCGACGCGCCAGCCGCTCTATCTATTGGACCGCGACCTGCCCGAGGACGAGGTCTTGGCACGCAACCTCGCCTGCACCTTCAACGTGATCCTCGAAGGCGCGGCCCGGCTGGTGGCGGATCACCTCGCCGGGCGCGACATCATCGCCTGGGGCCATTCCACCGGCGGGCCGATGGCGGCGGCGCTCTACCGCTTCGCCACGGGCAACCGGGTGATCGGCCTCGCCGGGTTCGGCTCCGGCGGGCCCGACGGCTGGCGCAAGGCCTGGCGCGATGAAACCGGGGCGGAGAAGTTCGTCGAGCTGCCGGTCGATCACGTCTCCCGGCGCTCGCCCGACACCTATCGCGCATCGGGCTACGAGGACCCGGAGGACCTCTGCCCCTGGGGCGGGCCGGAGGACCTGTTCGCCTGGGCCGAGAGCGCCCACCGCTCGCAGATCAAGACCTCGCTCTGCGACAACCAGCACCGGGGCATCGTCGAGATCCTGCCCGATTACGCCGCCCGCACCGGCTTGCCCGAGGCCGAGTACCTCGACCACCTGGCCGACCCCGATGCCGAGTGGCTCGGCTCCATCTCCGTGCTGCTGCTGGTCGGCGACAACGACAAGGGGCATTGGGTCGCCGGCGAAAATCTCGCCGACAAGCGCGAGATGTACATGGCAGGGAAATACCGCGACGCCGGGGTCAAGCGCTGCCATGTCGCCCTGATCCCGCGCTACGGCCATTTCGGCTTCATGGAACTGCACAACGAAAAGTTCGTCTACCTCTGGCTCTGGGCGCTGGAAAACGGCTATTTTTCCTAGATCCCTCAAGCCGGTCCCGGCCCGCGCCCGGAGGAGGCTGACCATGGCCGCCCTGATCCCGCTTGCCTGCCTCGTCTGTCTTGCCGGCCCGCCCGAAGCTGTGCTTGCGGGCGCGCGGGAGGGCGCCCGCCCGCCGCCGCCCTTGACCCTTGCCCAATACCAGAAAGGGCGGCGGGAGGCCGAGCAACGGCGCGAGGAGGAGGAACGCCGGGCCAAGGAGAAGCGCCGCGAGCGCCGCGAGGAGCGGGAAGAGTCCGAGCGCGAACGCGCCCGGCAATGGCTCGAGGAGCGGCGCCGCAAGACGGAGCGCGAGCTGGAGGCGATCCGCGAACAGCGGCGCATCGAGCGCGAGAAACGCCGCCGCGCCCTGGAAGAGGGCTACGAGACGGAGATGGAGCGCCGGGCCCGGGCGCGGCGCCTGCGCAGCCTCGGTGCCGCCCGCCGGGCTCTTCTAAAGCGTTTCCCGCCGGCCTGGGTGACGGGCATCATGGAAGGCCGCGTCGAGACCGGTTGGAGCGCGGAGGCGGTCCGCGAATCCTGGGGCCCGCCCGAGCGCATCGCCACCGGCCCGGGCCGCGTCGAGGTCTGGCATTACGCCCGCGGCCGGGTGCTGTTCGAGGACGGCATCGTCACCTCTGTCACGACGCCGGCGCCGCCCCCGCGGTGAGCGGGGAGCGCCGAACTGCCAATCGGGGCTTGACAGGGGGCCGCGTCCGTGACGAAGTTGCGCCGCAGTTTCAACAACGGAAAGGAGGTGATCGGATGTCAAATACTTTCTGGTTTCACACCGTTTCATCTCCATCGCCTAAACACCCGCAGACTCTTAAATAAGGTAATGTTTTTCTTGATATTTTGGGTTTGAGGCGCTATCTGTGTTTCAAGCCGTTTCAAGTGTTGTCACTGCCGTTGTCACCCATAGTGTCACCCAAAAACGGTTTTTTCAAAGGTATTTGATCAGGCATCAGAGGCTGCGAAAATGACCGACCGTGCCCCCGTAAAGCGGTACAACCTCAACCACAAATTCATCGAGGGGCTAAAGCCGCCGGCCAAGCCGGACCGCAAAGACTACCCCGACGCTGCCTTGCTCGGTTTCGGTGTTCGCGTCAGTTACAGCAACTCCAAGCGCTTCTATGTGACCTACCGAGTGGCCGGTGATCCAAAGGTTCGGAGGCATACCTTCAAACCCGCCTTTCCCGCGATGACCTACAAGGCGGCGAAGGCGGAAGCAAAGGACATTCTGGACCGGGCGAAGGCTGGCGAGGACCCACGCGTCGAAAAGGCCGCGGCAGAAGCCAAGGCGAAAGAGGACGCCGCGCGGACCTATGGCACCGTCGTCGATCAGTTCATCGAGATTTACCACCGAGCCGCAAAGGGAAATAAGAATCACGCCGGCGTGCGTCGGCTGCTACTGACCACCGGCGCCGACTGGCTCGATCGCCCGGTCAAAGAGATCGGTAAGCACGACATCGCAAACCGGCTGGAAGGCATCATGCTCGGCACGTCGTCAGTATCCGGCAAGCCTGCCC
>JAWWBR010000011.1:0-46826 GCA_033720855.1 Alphaproteobacteria bacterium | reverse complement strand
TGGGACCGGGCGACCGACACCTTCACCCACGGCCAGTGGTTCCACGGCCGCGTCTACGAGCGGCGCTGCGATCTGTCCCCCAACGGGGAGTATTTCATCTACTTCGCCGCCAAGCACGGACGCGCGGAGGACACCGACGACATCGGCGAAGCGTGGACGGCGATCTCGCGCCCGCCCTATTTCACGGCGCTAACGCTGTGGACGAACATCGGCAGCTGGTACGGCGGGGGCGTCTTCAAGAGCGACAAGCGGGTGATGCTGGACGCCACCTGCACCCTGACGCCGCACCCCAGGTTCAAGACGCCTCCGCTCAGGATCGAAGCGATGGGGCCGGAGACCGCCCCCTGGGAGCAAAGGCTGTTGCGCGACCAGTGGGTGCTGGTCGAGCGCGGCTTCGATCCGCGCACCCACCGGCGCATCGGCGCCCGCGAGATCTGGGAGAAACCCCATCCCAAAGGCGCCATCACGCTCTGCCGCGAGGTCGAGGACGTCGATTTCCAGCGCTACGGCGGCTTCTATGGCGACGTTTATTGGCTCGAGGCGGGGGCCGAGCTGATCCCCCTGGATGGCGTGAGCTGGGCCGAGTGGGACGATTGGGAGCACATCGTGATGGTCGCGGACGGCCGCCTTTTCCGTGCCGCCGTCACCGCCGCGGGGCTCGGCGAGCGCCGGGAGCTCTTGGATTTCAATCCGCTTCGCCCCGAACAGCTGCCGCCGCCCGACTGGGCGCGCAAGTGGTGAGCCTGGGTAGGGGGCGCGCCTGCGCCGCTGCCGCCACCGCCGCCGGGGCCGACGAAGACCCCAACGGCGTGATTCGCGATCCCGCCGTGAACGATCGCGTCGTCATCGAGGTGTCGTCGGGACAGTGCCGCGTCGCCAAGCAGCTTGCGGAAAACTCGACCGCGGAAAACTAATTGCGGATACCGACGCGTAGTCCGAGCGCCCGGGCGACAAGCGCGACGCCCGTGCTCATCAACACGACCACGAGGGAGACGACGGCGGCCGTCTCGTAGCGGCCTTCCACCATGAAGTCTAGCTGGACCAGGGCCAGCGTCTTGGTTTCCGCGGTCGCGATCAGGGCCACCGAGGCGATGTCGCGCGCCGCGGAGATGAAGTTCATTACCCCCACCAACAACAGCACGGGCACCATGATCGGGACGACCACGTGAATGAAGGTATGGGCCCATCCCGCACCAGAAATCCGCGAGGCTTCCTCCAGCTCATGACCGATCTGCATCATGTTCGACTTGATGATCTGGGTGCCTAGGGTCATCGAACTGACGACGGTGGCGATGACGAGGAGCACCATTGAGCCGTAAAGCGGCCTGAGCAGAGGCGATTCGAGAAACACATAGAGGAGACCGACACCGAAGAGCAGGCCCGGAACGGCGAATGGCAGCCATGATATGAAATCCAGCAGAGCCCGCGCCCTGAAGGTCGTCCGCACCGTAAAATAGGCGATCAGCGAAAAAAGGATCACCGAGAACACGCCGGCGCCTCCCGCCATGACCAGCGTGTTCCAGACCGCGTTCAGGAAAACGCTGTCCTTTAGGACCAAAACCCAATGGTTGAGGGTGTAGGGTTCGGCGATACTGAAGAATCCGAATAGCTTCATGAACGAGGCGAGGGCGACCAGCGCCAGCGGCACGACCGTCAACAAGAGAACCACGGTTAGCACGCATAAAAACACCGGTATACGCCAGACACCCAGTCTCACCGGCTGGGTCTGCAGCTTTCCGGTAAGCGTGGTGTACTGACGACGCATGCTCAGCCGGCGCTGAAAGAAGATCAGCGGCAGGATGACGGCGAGGCCCAGGGTGGCAAGCGCGGAGGCGGCGCCGAACTGGGGTGGCTCCTGACCGATCAGCGAATAGACCTTGGTCGAGTAAATGTAGAAGCCGAACGGCGGGCCCAGGACCAGCTCGATCTCGAACGACTGCATGGCGCGGATCATGGCCATGAGAACGATGGCGATCAGCGCCGGCATCATGGCGGGGACGACGATGCGCGCGAGCGTCATTGTCCGGCCGGCGCCCACCACCCGAGAAGCTTCTTCCAGAGAGGAATCGATATTGCGGAAGGTGGGCGTCAGCAACATCACCTTGATGGCGACCGAATTGGCGGCGATATGCGCCCAGACGATTCCCCAAAACGAGTAAATGTTGAACGGCCCCTTCTCGACGAATGGAAGCAGCGTAATCAGTCTGTTTATCAGGCCGTGCTCCGGATCGAGGCACATGATCCATCCAAGCGTGACCGAAAGGGACGGCAGGAAGAAGGAGATCCAGAACATGAACTCGAGGCCGTGGCGGTAGGGAATGTCGGTCCGCGCCAGGGCCCACGAAAGCAATACGGCGATGGGAAGGGCAATTCCGTGGATCGCCACCAGAAGCTTGAGCGAATTGAGGATGGTGCCGAACATCGAGGGATCGGAAAGCGCGTAGCGCCAGGGTTCCAGCCCGAACTCGAACGTGCCGCGCATCTCCCCCGCATTGAAGGAATAAAGCACCACAAGAAGAACGGGGTAGAGCACCAGGAACACGGTCACCAAGAGGACGATCGTGAACAGGATGGTCCGCACCTCGAACAGGCGGCTCAAGCGGCTTCCCGCCCGCGGCGTGAGGGCTAGTTCGGCCATATCGTAAGGGCCTCCGGCGCCAGGAACAGTTCCACGTCGCGGTTTCGCATGGCGCGCGCTTCTGGCGGCCCATAAATGGTGATGATGTCACCGCCGACGCGTACGGTGCACTCCGTGCGGTCGCCTTGGTAAAGCACGGTTTCGATACGTCCCGACAGGCGGTTCTCTCCGCCCTGGGGCGTCTCAGACAGCGTGATGCGCTCGGGACGTATGGCGACCCTGACTTTGCTGTCTGGCGAAGGCAGCGGGACACCATCCACGGGCGAGCAAGCCAATTGGCCGGCGCCGTTGTCGAGCACGATACGCGCCCGCCTGCCGTTGACCGCACCGATGCGACCGGGAAGCGTAACGGTCTTCCCCAGAAAATCACGGACGAACTCGGTGCGAGGCTTGTTGTAAAGCGCGTCCGGGGAGCCGTCCTGTTCAATCCGGCCCTGGCACATCACCGCTATGCGGTCGGAGAGGCTCAGTGCCTCGGCTTGGTCATGCGTGACGTAGATGATCGTGAGGCCCAGCCGCTCCTGAAGCACCTTGATCTCAAGGCGCATCTGCTCGCGCAATTTGACATCGAGGTTGGACAGCGGCTCGTCGAGCAACAGGATCTCGGGCTCGTAAACCAGCGCGCGCGCCAAAGCGACGCGCTGCTGCTGTCCGCCGGAGAGCTTGGGAGCATCGCGGTCGGCTTGCGCTTCGAGGCCGACCAAGCGCAGCGCCTCGGTCACCCGCGCACGAATCTCGGCGCGCGGCAAATGGCGCAGCTTGAGGGGATAGGCGACGTTCTCCGCCACCGTCATATGTGGCCAAATCGCGTAGGACTGGAAAACCATCCCCATGTTTCGCTTTTCCGGGGGCAAATTCACACGATTTTCAGCGGAGAAAATCACGCGGCCATTGAGCGTCACCTCACCGCCACTGGCGTCCTCGAGCCCAGCGATAATGCGCAGCGTGGTAGATTTGCCGCAGCCCGAGGGGCCCAGCAGGGTAAAGACTTCACCCTTTACGATGGAAAAGCTGACGCCATCGAGGGCCGTTACGGCCCCGAATTGCTTCGAGAGCCCGCAGACCTGGATGATAGAATTAGGCATGGAAATGTCGGGCCGCGGCTGGTACACCGCGGCCCGCTCTGCATCGTCCTAGTTCGACTTCGAGGACTTCTTGCCCCTGCTTCGTCTCTTTCTCTTCTTCGGCGGCGGCGCGTCGATGACTTTGCCGGCAATCTTCTGGAGCTCCTGGCGCCGGGCCCGGTTCTTCTCATGATGACCATTGAAATAGGTCACACCCTGCTTGGGTGATAGGCTGGGATCCGGCGAGGTCACGTCGGTCCGGCGAGAATTGCGGGGCACGGCCACCCAGGCTTCCTGCCCCTCCTTACTCAATAACCAGTTCACATAGACGGCAGCGGCATGAGGATGGGGCGCCCTGTCAATCACGCCGATCGAGCCGAATCCCGGCGAGATCTGCTGGACCTTGTAATAACTTTCGTCGAGCGGCTTGATGTTCTTACCGAGCCCTTCCTTGACGAAGATCTCCAGCTGGGTCTTGTCCAGCCCGATCGCGATGGGATAGCGGCCCCGCACGATCCATTCTGCCGCCTGGCGTCGGTTGGTCGTGAAAACGGCCTTCTGGCCGTAAAGCCGGCGCAGGAACTCTTCGCCGAAGTTTGCATCGAAGGTCAGTGACGCGCCGTTCCCCGACCCACCCACGCGAGGGTCGTCCCACACGATCTTTCCGGCGAACTCAGGCTTGACCAGGTCCTTGATGGACTTGAGCTGGTCTTTCTTAATGATGTCCCAGTTCACGTGAATAGGGTGTTGGACAGAACCGTCGTAGGAATAGAAGTAAGTCTGCTCGTAATCGGTGAAGCCGGCCATGAAGCCACCGATCCAGTTCTTGTCCTCCATAATCTCCTTGCGCAGGAACGGCTTGAGGGCCTGGAACGCCCCGGCGGGCTTCAGATGCGCGATGGCAGAGGAACCCGATGTCCAGATGTCCTGATTGTATATGCCCGCCTGACGCTCGCGTAAGAGCCGGGGAATTGCTGTCCGATTGCGGGCCCCCGAGAATTCGACCCGAATACCCGGGTGCTTCTTTTCGAACGCCCCTTTCAGGACCCTGGCGTAGCGCCGGCCCGGTGCGCCGTGAACGACCACCGAGCCTTCCTTCTTGGCTTTTTCGAGAACGGCCGACCAGTCGTCGAGATTCTTCGGCGCATTTCCCGCGGCCGCCGGAATTGCCAGCAGCATCGCCCCCACGGCAATACAGATCAGTGATTTCGGCAAAGTCATCTGATTCTCCCTGCTATCGAACTTTCTGTTATCAGAGTTTGCAGGTTTCACTCTATAGGCTGGGCTGCAGGTTTGTCGAGTAACCGAGGATTAACCCAAGGCGGGGCGGGACATTCGCGAAAAGACGGAAGACAGCGCGCACGCAATCCGCTCCGCCCCGAACAGCCGCCGCCGCCCGACCGGGCGCGCAAGTGGTGAGCCTGGGCAGGGGGCGCGCCTGCGCCGCTGCCGCCACCGCCTGCGGGGCTGACGAAGAGCCCGATACCGTTTTCCGACCAGTCCTTTGCGGGCGATTACGGGTGCGGGCGATGACGGGCGCCCGCCGAGGTCCGTGAGCGATAAGACATTCCGTCAACCTGATGGGAACCTTCGGCCGCAAACGGTCGGTGAATGGGATCGTTCTGGACGACGGTGATGCCATGGGCATACAGTTTCGGCGAACAGTCCAACAACGGTTCGGGGGGGCCAAAGGGATGGCTGATCAATGGGTATTCAAGAGCGAAACCTATGACAACTGCAATTGCGCCATAAATTGCGGTTGCCAGTTCAATCTGCCGAGCACGCACGGCTATTGTCAGACCGCCTTTGTCGGCAACATCGTCGAGGGCCATTTTAACGATACGCCGCTTGCCGGGCTCAATTGGGCGGCGCTTTACAAGTGGCCGGGAGAGATCGCCGAGGGCAACGGCAAGCGCCAGATCGTTATCGACGAACGTGCCGATGGGGCGCAACGGACCGCCCTTGAAACGATCGTGTCGGGCGAAGCCTGCCAACCCCTGAGCAATCTTTTCGCCGTCTTCGCGTCCACGTGCTCGGAATTCTGCGAGACCCTGTTCCTGCCGATCCGGCTGGAGGCGGACCTGGAGCAAAGAACCGCAAGCGTCGACATACCGGACGTCATGCAGAGCAGCGGCCGGCCGATCGTCAACGCGTTCAATGGTGAACCGTTCCATATCGCGCTGGCACGCCCGAGCGGCAGTTTCGAATTCACCTACGCGGAAATCGGGCTGGGGGACACCACGGTGACGGGGGATATGGATATGGCCTATCAGGATTCATGGGCGCATTTCTGTGTTCACCACTACAACCAGGACGGAATGATCCGCGAACGGTCACGGCTTACGGCATGGCTGGGAAAATGAGGCTACGGATGAAACACGGTCCACTTTGAGGCCCAAGGAGGCGCCGGGTTCATCGGCCCGAAGGCCCGTTGCCGTGAAACCACGACCATAACTTCGACCCATCGCAATACACTCCATCTTTCCATCCAAGATAAAGTGTTGCGTCGATCAATTGAGACCACCGTCAAAAGGAGACATTAGGTTGACGGCTTAATCAAGGTCACTTAGGTAGCCCGGCCTTTTGTAGCGCCTCAACATATGCCGCCATGTCAGCAGGGTTCTTGTAGACATGAGTCCTGGCCGCCACCTCCGAGGTGAATTTCGGCGCCACCTTCAAAAGCAATCGCACTTCAGCCCGGGCTTTCTCAAGCAATCCAGCTTGGACATAGGCGGCGATAAGTTGCGAGGTCGGCGCAGGCAGTACGCGGCCGCCCAGCCGTTTGCGATGCTCCTCTAGGGCGGAGATCGCCTTCTTGAAGTCCCCCGCGGCGCGGTAATTCGTACCGAGGAAATACAGCAGAGGCAGGCTATCGGGGCTCATGCGCATTGCATGCCGCACCTGGTCGATCCCCTCCCTGGGCCGGCCGATATGCCCCAACAACCATCCGTAGGTCGCCCGCATCAAGGAATCGTTAGGGGCGGCGGCGATAGCTTTTCGAATGGCGTCCAAGGCGTCATCGAAGCGGCGTTTGCGTACATAGGCCCAGGCCAAGGCGCCCCATGCCGGACCGAAATTTGGGTCCAATTTCACCGCTTTTTGCGCCAGCCTCAGTCCCGTATTGAGGTCCTCGACGGACGCGTTGGTGTTGACGTTCGCACTCGTGTAGCGGAGGACGTAGACATAGGCGGCCCCGGCATAGCCGCCGGCGAATTTGGCATCGGTTTCGATCGCTTTTTCGAACATCCCCAATGCCGCAGCAAGATTTTCCGGCGTCGGGGGAATGCGTTTGGCCCGACCCCGGATATAGAGGTCATACGCCTCCAGGTTGGGCGTATAGGTCCGCGCTTTCCGGTTCAGCGACCCCGTCTCGAGTCGCTTGGAAAGCTCCGCGACGACCCGGTCGGCAATCTCATCCTGGATCGCGAAGACGTCCTGCGTATCGCGATCGTAGCGCTCGGCCCATAACTGGCGCCCGGTTTTCGTGTCGATCAGTTTGGCGGTGATCCGCACCCGGCCGCCGGCACGGCGAATACTGCCCTCCAGCACGTGACGGACGCCGAGCTCGCTGCCGACACGCCGTGGATCGGCGGCGCCTTTCCTGTAGCGCAGCGTCGCCGAGCGCGAGGCGACGAACAGGCCGGAAACCTTGGAAAGATCGGTGGTGATGTCCTCAATGATTCCGTCGGCGAAATAGGCTTGTCGTTTGTCCTCGGACAGGTTGGCGAAAGGCAACACGGCGACGGAGAGTCCTTGTTGCGCGGTCTGTGTGAGGCCGCTTGCCGCCGATGGCTCAGCGCCGGTATGATTCTGCCACCACCAAATCCCGCCGCCCGCGATCACGGCCACGCCAAGCGCCGCGGCCAGCCCAAGCGCCATGCCGGGCATTTTTCGTTTCGATGACGACGGCGATTTTACACCAGCGCCTAGGACGCGAAAGACGCGCACGGGCCGGGCGATGTTCTTGACCTCGATTTCTCCCATGTCATCAAAAGCAATGTCCATCCGGTCGCGCACCTGATCGCGCACGGCGCGTGATATGCAGATGCCTCCAGGCTCGGCCAACCCCTCTAGTCTGGCGGCGATGTTGACGCCGTCTCCGAGCAGGTCTCCGTCCTTAGCCATTACGTCGCCGACATTGATTCCCATGCGGAATTCGATGCGCCGATCCTGAGGAATGCCGCTGTTGCGATCCGCCATCGCACGTTGGACTTCAATGGCGCAGCGCAGGGCCTCCACGACGCTCGGGAACTCAGCCAGGATGCTGTCGCCGGCGGTATTGGCTATACGGCCGCCATGCTGTTTGATCTTGGGATCGATGAGATCTGATCGATGCCCGCCGAGTGCGGTTAGCGTTCCTTCTTCATCCGCACCCATGAGCCGGGAATAGGCGGCAACATCGGCAGCCAGGAGCGCTGCAAGCTTCCTTTGAACGTGCGCCTCAGCCATGGTGCGAGCGGCACCTCCCCCTAGCAAAACAGGCGGAAATAGTAGGGGTGATGCGTATTGGAGTCTATCAGGAGGGCTTACGTCCGCTTTGGGTCACAAGCGGTCATCGGGTCAACACGCCGGGTCGGAGCCAAAATACAACCATGAGTTAATCAACCAGTTGGTTAAATAAGAGCCCTGGCCTTTATAGACCTGTCGCGCGTTTGCCTCGCCGGAGTGCCCGAGCCCCGATAAGGAAGGGCCGGGGACGGTTGCCCGCCGCCCGGCCCGGTAAAGCCTGGGATGGCGCGATCAGGCCGCGTAGGGCTCGTCGACGCCGTTCGCTTCCACCTCTTCGATCAGCTGGAGCACCTTGGGTGGCGACATCGGCAGGGACCGCGGCCGCACGCCGATGGCATCGCCGACGGCATTGGCGACGGTGCCCAGCGTCGGCACCACCGGCACCTCGCCGACGCCGCGCAGGCCGTAGGGGTGCAGCGGATTGGGCACCTCGATGATCTGGGTGTCGATCATCGGCACGTCGGAGCAGACCGGGATGCGGTAATCGAGGAAGCCCGGGTTCTCCATGCGCCCCTCTTCGTTGTAGATGTACTCCTCGTTGAGCGCCCAGCCGATGCCCTGGACGGCGCCGCCCTGGAACTGGCCCTCGACCTGAAGCGGGTGGATCGCCTTGCCGGCATCCTCGACCACGGTGTAGCGCAGGATCTTGACCAGCCCGGTTTCCTTGTCGACCTCGACGTCGCAGATATGGACGCCGAAGCCGGGTCCGGCGCCGGTGGCGTTGATCTCCGCATGGCCCGCGATGGCGCCGCCGGTCTGGCCCGCCTTCTTGGCGATATCGGCGACCGAGAGCGGCTCGAAATCGCCGACATTGGCGCTGGCCGGGCGCACGTAGCCGTCCTCGAACACCACGCTGTCCTCGGGCACGCCCCATTCCTTGGCGGCGCGCTGGCACAGGATCTTGATGGCGTTGCGCGCCGAGCGCACGATCGCCATGCCGGCGGAAAAGGTCACCCGGCTGCCCACGGTCGAGTGGTTGTAGCCGAGCGAGCTGGTGTCGCCGATGATCGGGCGCACCTTGTCGAAGGGAACGCCGAGCTCCTCGGCCGCCATCATGGCGATGGAGCCGCGCGATCCGGCCACGTCGGGATTGCCGAGCATCAGGTTGACCGAACCGTCGGGGGTGATGTTGAGCGACGCCGTGGTCTCGCCGCCGCGGTTGAACCAGAAGCCGCAGCCGATGCCGCGGCCCTGGTTGGGGCCGAGCTTCGACTTGTAGTGCGGATGTTCCTTGGCCGCCTTCAGGGTCTCGACGAAGCCGACCGGGCCGAAGGTGTATCCATAGACGGTCTCATAGCCTTCGGTGGCGGCGTTCTTGAGCCTCAAGTCGATGGGGTCCATCTTCAGCCGGCGGGCGATCTCGTCGACCACGCCTTCGACGCCGAACACGATCTGCGGCACGCAAGGGGCGCGGAAGGCGTTGACCTTGGGCCGGTTGGAGACCACCTCGTAACCATAGGCGCGGATGTTCTCGAGGTCGTAGCGGGTGAAGCACGCCTGGGGCGCGTTGCCGAAGGCCGAGCCGGTGAAGGGGCCGGTCTGGAAATACATCTCCGCCTCGGCGGCGGTGAACTTGCCGTCCTTCTTGACGCCGATCTTGATCCGCGAATGGGTGCCGGCGACCGGACCGGTGGCGCGGAACACCTCGTTGCGGGTCAGCACCATCTTGACCGGCCGGTTGGCCTTGCGCGACAGCACCGCCGCCAACGGCTCGGCATAGAACATGGTCTTGCCGCCGAAGCCGCCGCCCAGTTCCGAGACCGAGACGCGGATCTTGGAGATGTCCATCTCCAGGATCGCCGCCAGGCGCGAGCGGTAGACGAAATGGGCCTGGGTGCAGGTCCACAGCTCGAACTGGCCGTCCTCGGTGTAGTTGGCGATGCAGCCCTGGGGCTCGATATAGCTCTGGTGCATCGGCTTGGTGTCGAATTCGCGCTCGACGATGAGATCGGCCTCTTCGAAGCCCTTCTCCACGTCGCCCTTGGACCATTCGGCGCGCTCGAGGATGTTGGTCTGCTTGTCCTCGGGCCAGTCGTCGATGCCCTTGGGCCGGTTGCCCTCGTGCAGGATCGGCGCGTCGTCCTTGACCGCGTCCATGACGTCGATGACATGGGGCAGGACCTCGTATTCGACCTTGATCAGCTTGAGCGCTTGTTTGGCGATCTTCTCGCTGGTTGCCGCCACCGCGGCCACCTGATGGCCGTCGAAGAAGACCTTTTCCCGGGCCATGCAGATATAGCTGATGTCCTTCATCGGCCCCGGCTTGATGTCGGGGAAGTCGTCGCGGGTACAGACCGCCTTGACGCCGGGGAGCTTCTCGGCCTCCGAGGTGTCGATCGACTTGATGATGGCGTGGGCATGGGGGCTGCGCAGGATCTTGCCCACCAGCATGCCCGGCAACTGGGTATCGGCGCCGAACTTGGCCCGGCCCGTCACCTTGTCGACGCCGTCGGGTTTGATCGGCGTGGTGCCGACGATCTTGAGCTTGCGGTCGGGGTCGAAGCCGAGATCGCTGAATTCGCCGTTGTCGACGAGGGGAACGCCCTGCTGGGGGCCGTGATCCTCGTCGTCTTCAATCAGGTCTTTTGGATCCTTGGTCGCCATCTTCAGCCCTTTCTCATCTCTTCGGCCGCCGCCTGAACCGAGCGCACGACCTTGTCATATCCGGTGCAGCGGCAGAGGTTGCCGGCCAGCCAGAAGCGGATTTCCGTCTCGGTGGGGTCCGGGTTGCGTTCCAATAGCGCCTTGGCGGCGACCAGGATCCCCGGCGTGCAGATGCCGCATTGCAGCCCGTTGAGCTCGAGGAACTTCTGCTGCAGGGGGTGCAGCTCGTCGCCGTGGGCCATGCCCTCGATGGTCTCGATCGACTTGCCGTTGGCCTCGACGCCGAGGACCAGGCAGGAGCACACCAAACGGCCGTCGAGCATGACGTTGCAGGCTCCGCAGTCGCCCGACGCGCAGCCTTCCTTGGTGCCGGTCAGGAACAGCTCGTCGCGCAGGCAGTCGAGGAGCGTCTGCTCGGTGTCGCAGAGGAACTCGTATTCGTCACCGTTGACGGTG
Organism: Alphaproteobacteria bacterium; assembly: GCA_033720855.1. GTDB lineage: Bacteria > Pseudomonadota > Alphaproteobacteria > SMXQ01 > SMXQ01 > SMXQ01. Next base: position 35,555 of record JAWWBR010000011.1, on the reverse strand, counting down.
GTGGTTACGTGGTTTCGTGCCATCAGCTTTGCTTCGCCCTCTCTAATGCGATAAGTGCCGCGCGCCGTGCCAGGACGCCGGCGACCTTGATGCGGTATTCGATGGTGCCGCGCTTGTCGTTGATCGGCCGGCAGGCGGCGCTGGCCGCCCCGGCCAGTTTCTCCAGCGCGGCATCGTCGACCGCGGTGCCGATCAGGGCCGCCGCGCCGTCCTCGACCATCAGCGGCTTTTCGGCGACCGCACCCAGCGCCACCCGCGCGGCGGTGCAGGTACCGTTATCGTCCAGGGTCAGGTCGACGCCGACGCCGACGACGGCGATATCCATTTCGGTGCGCGGCGTGAAGCGCAGATAGGCGCCGCCGGAATGGGGCGGGCGTTCGGGGAAGAGGAACGAGACGACGATCTCGCCTTTTTCCAGCGAGGTCTGCCCCGGGCCGGTGGGAATGTCCTCGACCGGAACCTCGCGGGTCCCGTTGGGCCCGATCACCGTGGCGATGGCGCCCGCGACCATCAGCGCGGGAACGCTGTCGGCGGCCGGCGAGGCGTTGCACAGGTTGCCGCCCATGGATGCCCGCCCCTTGACCTGGATCGACCCGATCAGCTTGACGCCGTCGATGATCCCGGGCCAGGCGGCGGCGAAGGCCTCGTGGTCGACGATCTCCATGCCCGAAGTGGCGGCGCCGACCCGCCAGCCGCCGGCCTCCTCCGTGATGCCGATGAGGTCGGGAATGTTCTTGATGTCGACGATAAGATCGGGCTCGTTCAAGCCCTCGTGCAGCTGCACCAGAACGTCGGTGCCGCCGGCCAAGACGCGGGCATTGCCGACCTCGCCGGCGAGCAGCGCCACCGCGGCGTCCAGCGTTTCAGGGGCTTCGTAACGCAAATCGTCCATACTTCGGCTCTCCCGTGTCTTCTTATCGCGCGCGGCACCGCCCTGCCGCCGTGCCCGCCTTTTATAGCGGAATTTTAGCCCGTTCCGTCAATAAACGTAAACGGCCGGCGGCGTTGGGAGTCTTCGCCCCCGCCCCCTTGGCGCGCGGTACGGACCTATTTGCTCCTGACGCTCTCGCTGGCCGGTTTGATGAACCCCTCGCCGGCGGGCCGGCTTTCGCGTTCCTTGAGGAAATCCTTGCCGGTTTCGTAGTTGATGTGGGTATTGGCCGAGTTCGGACCGGTGCGGGTGCCGAGCAGCACCATCGGCCCGTCGCCGGTGTTCTCCAGCTGGTAGAAGGATCCGCCCTCGATCAGCGCCGTCATGCCCGGTTTCAGCTGCGCCTTGCCGCCGTCGGGGAAGCTCATGGTGCACTCGCCTTCCAGGCAGGTGAAGGTCTGATCGCCCGGATGGCAATGCATGTCGTCATGGTCGCCGGGATTGGGATAGTAATGCATCCAGGCGTGCATCTTGCGCGTGTCCATGATGATCTTGCGCTTCTTGCGCTCGTGGGCGAGGCCGATCACGTCGACGATTTCGATGGCCATTTCTTCCTCCTAAATCTCCGTGCTCTTGGTCCCTTCGCGCGGGGCCGGTTTCGCCCCTATTAAACCGGTTCTCCGCGGTTGAGGCAAACCCCTCGCGATCACGGCTTGCCGCCGTTGGCGGGCCCCGGCAAACATAGACCTCCCCGAAAGCGGCCCGTTCACACCAGGTCCACGGTCACCGGGTTGTAGGAATAGAGCCACTGGTTGCGCTCCGAGCCGAGGTCCCGCTCGGCGAATTCCTTGCGGATCTCTGCGACGGATCGCGAATGGTAGAGGCGGCGGTTATCGGTCGATTCGCGGACGATCCGTGCGGTGCGCCCGGCGCGGTTGCGGTGATAGATGCGAAGGCCTTCGGCCATGGTAACGCCTTCGCGCAGCGCCCGGGCCAGGACCGCGGCATCCTCGATCGCCATGGCCGCGCCCTGGGCGAGATAGGGCAGGGTCGGGTGGACCGCGTCGCCGAGAAGGGTCACGCGCTCGCTGCTCCAGGTTTCGATGACGGGGCGGGAGAAGAGCGACCAGCGGTAACACTGATCCTTGTCGGCGGCATCGATCACCATCTGGATGTCGTCGTGCCAGCCTTCGAAATCGGATTTCAGGTCTTCCCAGGGGAATTTGAGGGTCCAGGATTCCTCGGAAACCTCCTCCGGCTCCACCAGGCCGACGAAATTGAGGATCCGCCCGCCGCCGACGTAGTAGATCACCACATGACCTCCGGGCCCGATCCACACCGACATCACCTGGTCCATGTAATCGTCGGGCAGGCGGTCGGCAGGCACGGTGAGCCGCCATGCGGCATCGCCGGTATAGTGGGCCGGGGTATCCCCGACGAGGTGGCGGCGCACCTCGGACTTTATGCCGTCGGCGCCGACGACGATGTCGCCCCGGGCGGCGCTGCCGTCGGCGAACCGGAGTTCGGCCCCCTTCTCGTCTTCCGCCACCCCGATCACCCGATGGGAGAGGTGCAACACGTCGGCCTTGAACATGCGCGCCCGTTCGGCGAGAAGGTCGTGCAGGTCGGCGCGGAGGACCTGGCAGTAGGGCGCACCGTGCTGGCGTTCGTGGGGCTCGGCAAGGGGATAGGCCTGGAGCACCTCGCCCGTGTCATGGAGGCGGAAGACGTAAGCCTCCGGCCGCACCGCGAATTTCAGGATCTCCTCGGCCAGGCCCAGATCGGCCATCACATGCATGGGGTTGGCGCTGAGCTGGATGCCGGCGCCGACCTCGGTGAGCGTCGGGGCCTGCTCGTAGACCTCGACATCGTAGCCCGCCTTCATCAGGCACGATGCCGCGGTCAAACCGCCGATGCCCGCGCCCGCGATCAGGATCTTGCCATGTGCCATCGCGTCTGCCGCCTCAGGCGTCGGCCCAGACGTCCCGCGCGGTCTCGACCACCAGGCGGAGCTTGGCGATCTCGTCGTCGACCGTAAGCTCATTGCCCTCCACGGTGGAGGAGAAGCCGCATTGCGGGCTGATGGCGAGCTGTTCGATGGGCGCATAGCGGGCGGCATCGTCGATGCGTCGCTTGAGCGCGTCCTTGTCCTCGAGGCGGCCGGTCTTGGAGCTGACGATCCCGAGCACCACGATCTTGCCCGGCGGCAGGAAGCGGAGCGGCGCGAAATCGCCGGAGCGCTCGTCATCGTATTCCATGAAGATGCCGTCGACCTCCAGTTCGTTGAGGAGCACCTCGGCAACCGGCTCGTAGCCGCCTTCGGCGACCCACGCGCTCTTGAAGTTGCCCCGGCACATGTGGACGCAGACGGCGACGCCTTCGGGCCTGCCGCGGATCGAATCGTTGATCAGGCGGCAGTAGAGCCGGGGCAGGGTGTCGGGGTCGTGGCCCGCCGCCACCGAGGCCTGGCGCAGCTTCGGATCGCACAGGTAGGCGAAATTGGTGTCGTCGAACTGAATGTAGCGGGCGCCAAGGGCGGCGAGGTCGCACACCTCGGCGTTGTAGATCGCCGTCAGGTCGGCGAAGAAGTCCGCCATGTCGGGGTAGGCTTTGCGATCTATGGCCTCGCGGCCGCCGCGGAAATGGAGCATCGACGGCGAAGGGATCGAGACCTTCGGCAGGCCGTGGGCGACCGATTTGAGGAAGGTGAAATCGCGGGCCTGGATGCTCTCGGGCCGCGACATCCTGCCGGTCACGGCGAGCGAGGTGACGTTGCGCTCGAGCTCCGTGCCGTCGGCGCGGTGAAAGCTTGCCCGCACCTTGCTTTCCCCGAATGTGACGCCGTCGATGGCGGTGAGGAAATCACTGGACCAGTTGGTGCGCCGGAACTCGCCGTCGGTGATGCCCTTGAGGCCGACGTCCTCCTGCAGCCTGACCGCTTCGCGGATGCAGTCATCCTCGATCAGGCGCAATTCTTCGTCGGTGATCTCCCCCGCCTGGCGCCGGGTCCTGGCCTCGATCAAGCGCTTGGGCCGGAGCAGGCTGCCGACGTGGTCGGCCCTGAAGGGAGGGGCGGATCTTGCCGTCATAAACCGAACTCATCCATGAAGTTAGGCGGAAAGGGCCGCAGCCGCGGCCTTCTGAGACACAGTGCCACGACGCCGGCCGCGCGCCAACAGGAACCGTCAGCGAACCTCGCGCCGGGACGGTCGCCATCGGCCGACAGCGTCGCTGACTGCGTCTTTTTCGGGCCGGAAACATTCGCTACTATTCCCTCCGAGGTGGTGTTCGCACGAGGGGAGCTATCCATGGAACGTAGGACATTCGTCGGCAGCGGTCTGGTCTTCATCGCCGGTTGGGGACTGGTGGCCTGCCAGCACGAATATCGCGAAGAGCCCTTTGAACGTCGTCGCGGGTGGGGGCCGCCGCCCCATGCGCCGGCCCACGGCTATCGGCACCATTATCGCCGTGGCGTCGATCTGGTTTTCGACAGCGGCCTCGGGGTCTACCTGGTGGCCGACGCGCGCCGCACCTATTACTTCGATGGCCGGTTTTACCGGTTTCGCCGCGGCGGGTGGTTCGCAAGCAGGGCGCACGACGGGCCGTGGCGACCGGACGACGGCCGGCGCCTGCCGCGGCCTTTGCGCCGGCACGCGCGCCGGTGGAGAGATCGGGACGACGATCGGCGGGGGGACCGCCGCCTGCCGCCCAGGTCCCCGGCCCATGGCTATCGGTACCGCTATCGCGGCGCCGATCTGGTGTTCGACAGCGGACTGGGGGTCTATTTGGTGATCGGTGCGCCCCGCACCATCTTCTTTGGGAACAGGTTTTACCGATACCAACGCGGTGAATGGTACCGAAGCGACGATGGCCGGAGGACCTGGGCCGGGTCATCGGGACGGCGCCTGCCGGCAAGGTTGCGGGAACGGGCCGAAGATTGGGACAGGGATGATCGGCGCCGCGGCGACCGGCGCGGCCGACGCCGACGCGGCGAGGATCGTCAATGACCGTTGCGGGGGGCCGGCCTGAGAGGAGACCGGGCCGCCCATCTTCGCCGTCGTCGCGCTAGAAATTCGGGTGCGGGATGCTTCAGGCGCGGCAGCCGCGCCGCTTGACGGTACTGATGTCTACCGCCCCGTCGAGGGGCTTGCCGTCGACCCGAATGGCGCCGAGCAGGAGCCGGCCGTGGCGCCGCTGATAGCGCGCGGTAATGGTGCGCGCGCCCTTGTAATTGGTGCCGATCACCTGATGCAGCCCGCCGAGGATGACGGCATCGACGGTCCTGGGGAAGACGCGCACCACGCGGCCGTCGATCCCGTGGCGTGCCGCTATGTCGCGGGCCTGTCTGCGTTCCGCGGCTACGGTTCGGCCCGCGGGATGGCGCACGAAGCCGCTGTAGCGGTCGAGGTTGATGGCCCAGGCCCCTCCAACCGGACCGCTTTCGCCGTAAAGCCGCCCGTCGGCGCCCATCAGCGCGTTGCGCATGCCGTAGCAATTGCGGAACTGCCGATAAAGCCGGTCGCGCTGCCCCTCGCCCTCGGGCCAGGCGATCTCGATTGCGGGGCCCTTGCCGTACTCCAGGAGTTTCAGCAGGGTCCGGCCCTCGCGGCGTGTCGCCCGGGTGGGAACGACCGTTGCGGCTTTGGCCGCGGGCACTCGTGGCGGTCTGGCCGTGGGGGCCGGGCGGGCGGCCGCCGTCTTCGCCTGGGGCGGGATCAAAGGAGGAGGGTCGAGCGTGGTGCGCCGGATCGCGGCGGCCTTTGGTGCGGCGGCACGAGTTCGCGGCGGCTTGGGCGCGGTCGGCTTGGCCTTCGCGGGATGGGGCGCCCGCCGTGGCCTGGCCCGAACAGGGGCCGTCTTGGGCCCGGGCGGCGGCGCCATCGCGGCGATCGTCTTCGGTGACTGCGGAGTGCGAGGCTCGGCGCTGGCCGGGGCGGGCGGCGGCGGCAGCCGGATGGCGACCGACTGGGCCGACGGCGGTTTCGGCCGTTTGCGGGGCTCCGCTTGGGCCTTGGGCTTTACGGGGGGCGTGACCGGGCGCTGGGATTGGGATTCGGGCCGCAGCATCAGAATGCCGAGGACGAGAATACCGATCGCGCAGGAGATCAGTATCGACCCGCCGGTCGCGGTGCCGCGGCCCGTCATTCCTAGTTTCCCAGCGACCGCGCGTAGAACAGCTCCATTTCCTCGGACAGCGCGTCAAGCTGCTTGCGGCGCTCTTCCGCCGACATGGCCGGCGGGGGGGAGGCGGCCTCGCGTTTGGCGGCGGGGGCGAGCACCGCCGGATCGATGCCGCGCAGGATCTCTTCACGCCGTCTCAAGGCGGCGGCTTCCTCGTCGCTCGGCGCGCCCACGTCGCTCGCCTTGGGCAGCTCCGGGACCTCGGCCGGGGCCGAAGGATTGGGGTTCTCCGCCGCTGCCGGCAGGGCTGGGGCGGCTGCCGCCAGATCGGCAGGGATGCGGCTCGGGACAGGGTTCGCTTTTGGCTGTTCGCTCGCCGGCGGGCGCTGGGCGGCCCCGGTGGCGAAGTCACGCGTTTGGGGCGAGGCTTCGGCAGGCCCGGGATTGGTGGCAATCGGCCTGTCCGGCCGTCCTACCAAGCGGCGGCCACGGTCGACGACCATGCCGGCGGCGGCCTTCATTTCCGTTGCCGCATCGTGGATCCGGGCGGCCGCGTTCTCGACCTCGCTGCGCTCGGCGGTGAACAGATAGATCAGGGCCGCAGCCACGGTGATATTGAACAGGAGGAACTTCATTTCGGGACTCCTTCCTTAGCCGCGCCGGGGATGGGCGCGGGTCCTCAGGTTGCGGTTGCGGGCGTCGGTGACGATCAGGAGGCTGCGCAACAATGCCGAGACCGGCAAGCCGATGACCGTGGTCATGAAGGCAAGGGAAAAATTGGCGGTCATCTTGCGGATCACCGACTGGATGGTGTCGGGCGTCAGTTCCTGCCCGGCCAGGCTGCCGATACCGAGGCTTATGCCGAGCAGGGTGAAGGTGAGCGCCAAGGTGGTCACGCCATTCGCCGCCTGGACGCCGGTTTTGAGCCAGACCTCGGTCTCCGGCGTGGTGCCGTCGCTGAGCAGCCGCGCCCAGCTGAACAGGCAGATGAAAACCAGGGATGCGAGCAGGGAGACGAAGGTCCAGCCCAGCACCCGGCCCGCCCAATCGGTGATCTCGCCGGCGCTTGCCGATGTCGCCACCGCCGCGAAAGCGAGGCCTATGGCGAGGCTGCCGAGGAGGAAGCTCGCCGCGCGGGAGCCGGTATCCAAGGTCTTGAGGACGCCCTGCACCTTACCGCCTCCCAACCTTGGCGTTCATCAGGCTCTGCGTCGAGACACCGACCTGCTGCATCCAGTGGTCCAGCAACGCCCGGTCGTGTTCGATGGCGGCGTGCACCAGGAAAGTGAGGTCGTAGTTTTCGAACGCGGCGCGCACGGCGGGGGTATTGCGTCCCACCAGTTTCTTGTCCCGCATCACCATGCGCTCGAGGTCGATCAGGCGATTGCGCGAAAGCGCCACCTTGCCCTGGCGTTCTTTGGCCGACAGGTCGGCCGACAGCAGCGCCTGCATCAGCATCGCGCGTTCGCGCTCGAGGTTCTCCAGGCTGCCCGCCTGGGCGGCGCCGAGGGAGCCCAGCACCAGGGCCGCCGCGGCGGCCGAGAGAAGAAGCTTGCGATAGGTCATGGTTGATCTCCGTTATCGCGTGACGAACAAATCGACGGCCCGGGTCAGGCCGTTTGCGTTCTCTTCCGCCGGTTCCGCGCCGGGGTCGCCGCCAAGCACATCCTCCGACAGGGCCATGGCGTCCAGCGACACCAGCTTGGCCATGAAACCGAGGATGCTGGCCTCCTGATCGAGGTTCGCCAGTTCGGCTTCGCTGGCCGCGATCAGGCCGCGCAGATGATCTTCCTTGCTGAGGCCGGCGGTGTCGGCCCGGGCTTCGTCGTTCATGGGATGGGCCTTGATCGCCTGGGTCAGCCGCTCGATGGCCGCCAGATTGGCCGCGTATTCGGCGGCATAGCGGCTCTCCTTGCCGAGCGAGGAACGGAAGAACTTGGTGTCGACCTGGGCGCTGGTGGCGTTGAGACGCCGTAAGGCCGCCTGCTGACGCTCGACCAGCGCTGCCCTTTGCGGAGTCATGGCTTGGCGCCGGAAGCCGAGCTTGCGCATCAGGCCTTCGTAAAGCCGGATCTTGGTCCGCGCCCGTTTCCGGCGCAGGGTCTGGTGGCGCGCCACCAGCTCGAGATAGGCCCGCTTCTCGCCGAGGAACCGATGCCGCAGGTCGATCCTGACCTCGCCCTCGGCCCGCTCCATGGCTTCCTGCAGGTCCTCAAGGGTCTGATGCTTGAGCCGAACCGCGCTTTCCGAATCGCGCAGCGCGGCGGCCAGACCCGATTTGGCAAAATCCCGGTCCACCGCCTTCTTGAGATAGGTCGCGGGCAGCTTGATCAGGCGCTCGCTGGATGACGGCGACCAGGTGGCCGCGTCATCGGCCGGCTTGGCCTGGCTGGTGCCGGCGAACGCCAGGGCGAGACCAAGGGCGGTGCAGAAGACCGCGCGCCGCTTCGCGCTCGGAGAGGTATCCGGGAACAAGCGTTGCATCGTCATTTGTCCTTCCAATAGTGCATGCGCCGCATCTCGCTCTTGACCGAATCCTTGACGTTGAGATTGGCGAACTCGCCGAAGGTCCAAGGCTCCTGCCGGCCCAGCAGGGCCTCCATGGTGCTGATGAAGGAGGTGCCGTCGGCGTAATAGAGATCGTGGTCGGGGAAGGCGGTACGGAACCGGTCGAAATTTTCCCTGGCCCGGGTGACGTCTCCGCCCTTGAGGTAGTTCTGCACCGAAAGGGCATAGGCGCGCATCCGTTCCTCACGGGTGATGCTGTCGGTGGTGCCCGGGCCCAGTCCGGTCTCGCACTTCTCCAGCACCTGGGCGCTGGCGAGATAGGTGCCCGCGGATCCCGATGCCAGGGCCTTCTTGTCCAGTTCCATGCCCTCGGCGCGGCATGCCCGATACTCGCGGATCGTCTTCATTTCCTCGAAACGGGCCTGGCGGAAGCCGATTCCCTCGGCGGCATCGTTGTCGGTACCGAGGAAACAGGCGCTGAGGGTCAGCGTCAGGGCGAGGGCGCATGCGGCACGGGCTGCGCGCTCGGTCGCGTTCCGTCTTAGGTGCATGGCGGTATTCCTTTCCTGTTGTGTTGCAGATGGGGTTATGGACGGGTTTGGCCGGTTTTCCGGCTTGCCGTCCAGCCGTGGCGAAAAACTTCGCCTGCGCTCGCAACGAACACGGCTTGACCGGCGACGAGATCGGCGGCGCGGGAAAATCCTTCGGCGGAGGGACTCCCGCGCAGCGCCTCAACCGCTTTACCCAGGCGGCGTGCGGCCATGGGCACCGCGCTGGGCAGGGCGAGAACGATAAGGCGCTGTTCCAGGGGCTGATTGAGACCGGGCGGTGGCCCGGCATCGAGGTCGACGGTGGCGCCGGCCGGCAGAATGCGTTCCGGCATCAAGATTTTGGTGCGGAAATCTCCGCCCAGGCCGTTGTGCCGGGCGGCGATGGCGACCACCCGCAGCGCTCCTAGGCCGGGGTTGAGCAGACGGTAGCGCAGGTCGCAGAGACGCTCTTGGTCGATCTCACGGGCCCGGGTCCTGGCACCGGCGGTGCCGCTGTCGGGGAAGATGTGGCGCGTGATTGCCGCCTTGGCGCGACCGAAATGCACCGCCGCGCAGCTGCTGTTCCCCGGCGCCCGGCTTTCGATCAAGGCGATCCGGGGCGGCGCCCCATCGGCCGCCGCGGCGAGGCGGAGGGGGGCGGGTGCGCCCGCCGTGCCCGCGGTCTTGGCGCCATCTTCGCCGCCGGATTGGCTTCCCAGCGGCCAGGCCATAGCAAGCACCAGCATCACCGCGAGGCCCGCGGTCCCCGCCCCGAGGCCTGAAAACGCCCGGCTCCGCAGGCGCGGCAATGATCGCCTCGTTGCCATGATTCGCGTGCGCCGTGCGACCCCGAGCGCCGAGAGCACCTCGTCCAGATGATTGGCGGCGATCAGTCGGGGCTGCACGGTTGCGTCGTGAAAGGCCGTCTTGAGCGCCTTTTGGGCTTCGTCCTCGTCGCTGCCGGGAACGACGATGGTGACGTCGATGCCCTCTTCCATCAGCGCCTTCAGCGTGCACGCCGCGCGGTTGACTTTGAGGCCGACGCTCTCGACGGTGCCGATCCTGAGATTGTGGTCGACCTCTCCGGTCAGCCAGACCGCTTTCCCGGGCCGGTCGTCGGGCCCGGCCAGGCGCCCGTGCGCGGCCAGCACATGGGCGACGGCGGTCCCCAGCTGCCAGCTGAAGCCACCGTTGATGGGGTGGGAGATGTCGACGCGGTAGGCGGCGTGGCCGGTCAGGGCCTCGATCACACCGGTGGGCCGGCGCACGAAGGAATCGTAGTCGTCGCTGATGGGCAGCGCGATGGCCTTGCCGTCCAGGCACACGACCGAGCGCACTTCCGGGTCCTCTGCCGTCACCCTTTGCACCTGGGACGGGCCATCGGTGGTGCCGATGTAGATCCTGGCGGTCTTCATTGGACGAATACCTCCGTGGCCGGGTCTCTCAGGGCCGCGACGAGGTCCGAATCGCCCTCCAGAAGAAGCTGCACCGTCCCGTCGTGGGGTGCGGGCAGCGGCATTTTCCGGCACCCTGCCGAGTCGTCGATCACGAACAGGGTCCGCGGCGGCATCTCGGCTTTGGGGGAAAGATGGATCATCACGTAGACCTGATTGCTATCGGCGCGCGACTCGCGCAGGGTCATGCGGAAGCTGGTGCCGCGGCGGGTGGTGATGGTGCCGCTGCTGGCCGCCGCCGCCATCAGCGCGCCGCTGCCGGCCGTGCGTTGTACGAGCCGGTGCAGGTCCGCCCTGAGCCGGGGGCTCTCGGCAAGGGCGCGCTCGAGCTCTCGGTCCATCGCCATCGTCGGGTCGGTGGCAAAACGGTAGAGAGCATCGAAGCCGGCATGGGCGCTTATCGCCGTACGGCCGGGCGCCGGCGTGATCCGGTCGAGCGTCTCAAGGGCCACGAAAACGGCCTCCGCCAAGGGGTTGGCATGGGCCGGGCCAGGCGCGATGGGCTTCATGGGGTGCCTCCGTAAAGCATGCGGAATTGGGTGAAGAAGCGGCTCTGATCGGCAAGCTGCTGGCGGTCCCGGTCGCGGGAGTGGGGCATCAGGCGGGCGAGCCGGGCTTGGTACCGGTCGACCAGGGCTTTGATCTGCAAGAGGGCGTCGGCGCCGACGGCGAAGCCATCCACGATTTCGGGATCCCGGGCGTCGCGCTCTCCGAATCCCTTGCGCGACACATTGCGGTGGGCATCGGCGGCGGCGGCGACGAAGGCCCTGAGTTCGGGGCACTCCAACTCGAGGCTTGCGGCCTGGGCGAAGAACTCATCGCGCAGCGCCATGGCGCCGATCGCGACCACGGTCCCCCCGGTCCTCTCACCGGCGGGGAGCGCCGGTGCCAGGGGACGGAGGTCGATCTGGGGCCGCAAGGCCAGCATCAGCGAGATGGCATCGCCGTGGCGCGCCTTGGCGAGCACGTGGTAGGCGGCGTGGAGCGCCGCATTCCCCTGCTCGGCTGCGCGCACCAGGCCGTCCAGGAAGCTGGCATAGGTCTCGGCCCCGCCGTCGAGCGATTTTCCCAGGGCATCTCCCGCGGCTGCGCCGCGGCGAAGCGCCTGGATGATGCGGGCCTGCGCGGCACCGAACACTTCGGCCCTGAGGATCGAAAGCGGCAGGGCGGCCGCGTGGTCGCCGCAGGCGACGATCAGGGAAAGCCGCGCCATTTCCCGTTTGGTCAGGAATTTGATGGCGTCGGCCGGTGCCGAGCGCAGGGTTTCGAGCGCCTGGATGCGCCGATCGGCGGCCGCGCATGCGGCCATGACCTGGCCCGGTGAAATGGATCCGGCGTCGCGCTCGGGGTCCAAGGGCATGGTGGAATCTACCGCCGCCTGGTCGGCGGCGACGCCGAGCGCATCGCGCAGGTGGACGCAAGATCGGAATACGGTTCGATAGGTCTTCCAATCGCCGCCGGCATCTTGATCGCTCGCGGCCGCGCACCAGAAGTCGAGCACCATCTCGTCGTCGACCTTTTCCGGCGTTACCGTTTCGGTGCCATGCCGCTGGCGAAGGAAATCCATCAGGGCGCGGAATTTGCGCTGCGCTTGGGCCGTGGGCAGCCGATCCTTCAGATACGCGTAGAGATCCCGGGTGATGCGGTTGGCCGCCCGGGTCACGCTGGCGCGGCTCGGGGGCGCCTCGAGGGCATCCCTCATGGCGTCGTCGACGGCGCTGAATCCGATCGCCGCCACCAACAGGTCGAGCATGGCGGCGAGGAACGGCATGCGGCTGTAGGAGACGGTAAAGGCGCCGTCGGGATAGGTGACGTGCACGCCGCTGGCATTGGCGCAAATGTGGTCCACCTTGGCGGTCCCGCCCTCGAGCGCACTGGCGAAGGCCCGGCGGAAACGGGCCATATCCGCCGGACCCTGATCCCAGAACAGGGATTCGTAGCCGCGTTCGGGGAAGACGCTTTGCCCCGCCGCCATCAGATGGACCAGTTCGTAGATGGCCCCGGCATAGGCGCGGCAGACGATCGCGCGGGCCAGGCGGCGCTGGATCCGGGGCGCGTATTTGGGAGCACCGCGCACCGTCGCCTGGCCGACGGAATCGAGGATAGCCGCGAGCTCCGAATCCATCTCCGTCCGCGCCAGCCGTTCCAGGATCGCCACATCGCCCATCTCAGACGCTCCCCCGCAGGAGGTAGGCGCGATAGCGCGCGCGCAGGCGCTGGACCCGGCGGACGTAGCCGCGGGTCGCCGGGATCACCCTCGCATTGGGAAGATCGCCCACGCGCGAGCCGCCGTTGTAATAGGACAGCGCCAGGTCGACGCGGCCGCGATAACGGTTGAGCAAGCGCTTGAGGAAATGCAGGCCGAGGCGGACATTGACCCGCGGGTTCCACAAAAGCGCCGGCCTGATGCCGTATTCGTAGCGCGCCGTTGCCGGCATGATCTGCATCACGCCGCGCGCCCCTGCGTGGCTTTCGGCCCGGGGATCGAAATTGGATTCGGCATGGGCCACGGCCAGCGCCAGGGACGGGGAGACGCGCATCCGATGGGCCTCCTCCATCACCAGCGCCTGAATTTCGCCGCGCGGGTAGGGGCGTCCCTCGAACCTCTGAAAGGCGCTTGAGCTGCCCGCGCAGGCGCCGGTCAGGACCGCCACCAGGGCCAGGGACGCGGTGCCCGGCAGCGCGTTGCGCGCGAGCGCCCGGGTCCGTCCGGCTCTCTTATGGGCGGCCATTGCCACGCTCCTTGAGCGCCCGGCGCCAGCGACGGTCCAGGGTGGTGACGACCAGGTTCCGGGCCTTGAGGCCTCCGCGCGCCTTCATGGCCTCGGCCATGGAGATGTCCGGCGGCACCGCAAGAATGACGCGGGCGGCCTGGGCCGCGGCGGCGGTGTCCATCGGACGCAGGTCGCGGCCGAGATAGCGCCCGGCGTCGTAGATCACCAGCAGGTCGTCCCGCTTCACGCTGTCGGCGGCAGCTGCGGGGCCCGCCGGCGGCGCCAGCAGGGCGGTCTCGATCCCCCGTTTCTCGCCGATGCCGACGCCCATGGACATCATCGTCAGGACCATCACGCTGAAGAAACCCATGGCCATGGCCAAGGCAATTTCCGTCATCGCATTTCCTTGGGTGCCGTCGTTCACAATCGTCTCCCGGTTGCCTCGAGCTGCCGTTCCACCAAGACCTATGGATGGATCAGAGGGCGATTTCGGCCCGCCGCCAGGAGCGGCGCAGCCGGCGCATGGTTTCCCGGGTCAGCCGCCCGTGATCGTCCAGTCCGTGATCGCGCTGAAACGCGCGCAAGGCGGCGCGGGTCTGCCGGCGCAACACGCCATCGGCGGGACCGGGGTCGTAGCCGAGGCCGGCCAGCAGGCGCTGGGCGTCGCGTACCATGGGGCGCGGGCGCGGATCGGGACCGGGCAGCGGCGTTGCCGGCCATGGATCGGGCTCGATGCGCGGGGGCGGCGCGGCGCCGACCCTGGGCGGGGCGGCGTAGGGCGCGGGTCCGGGCAGGCCTTCGGTCGAGACCAGCTGGCGCCAGGGAATGGCGATGCCGCCCGCGCGGTGCAGCACCAGCCGCACCTCGAGCACCTCGCCGAGGTCCCAATACCGCCCCTTGACGCGGGCGTGATGGCGGCGCGGCGGGCCGCTGCCGTCCTTGTCGATCCGCACCCGGGCGCCTGCCTTGCCGGGCCGGTGCAGGCGGAAGCGCAGCGAATCGGCAAGCAGCTCCGTCAGGTAATCGCCCTTCGGCGTCGCTTTGCCATCCGGGGCCTCGCCGATGGCGGCGATCGAAACCAGGGTCTCCTCGCCAAGCTCCCGGGCAAACCGCCAGGCCACCTGGCGCAAGGCCTCGCGTACCCGCATGGGCACCGTCGGCGAAACCCCCGCCCGCTCGGCCCCGCTGACCTGACGGGGGCCGGTGGCGGCGAAGAGGGTGCCGTCTTCGACGCTGACCGCTTCGTAGGAAAGCACGTATCCGGCGCCTTCTTGGCGCAGCCGGCCGACGATGAGGATATCGACGCGGGCGTTGCGCAAGAGGTCCTTCACCCTGCCGTCATTGCCGGGATCGAGCTCGCCGATGGTGTCGATTTCCCTGATGATCGACTTGAGCGCCTCGCGGGCGACGAAGCGATAGGAGCGCGAGCCCTGGCGCGTGAGTTCCGCGAGCAGGCGGCTGTTGAGTTCGCTGGCGACCGTCGGCGAGACCCCGGTTTCGTCGCTGGAAAACGGCAGCACCGCGATGCGCGGCCGGCCATAGCCGCCGATCGCCGGGATGTCGTTGAATTTGGCCGAGCCGATACCTTCCAGAATGCGCGCGGCGAAATACCTGAAGGCATCGTGATCGCCCTGGGCCGCTATGGCCTGTGCGCGCACGCCGGCGGTCAAAATCGCCGCCAGGGCGAGGAAAATAGCGATCAACCGTGTCTGTCCTGAGATTCGCTGGCCCATTGTCCAACCTCCTCGTTTGCTGTGCGGCGCCAGATTGGCCCTCACCATCGCCGTCCCTCACGCCCGCCATGCCCGGCAGCGCGCGCGACGGTGAAGGTTCCGCCGCGTTTGGAAACGGCGGCGGGAATTCCCATATGTCCGAGCATTTTCCTGAGCGCCGCCATCAGCTTGCGGTCGCTGAGGCGGCTCAGATAGCGGATGACGATAGCGTTGCCCCGTTGCCGCGCCTGGCTCATCCGCCTGAACCCAGGGAAGACACGCAGGTAGTCCTGGATCTCCCTGGTCTCTGGCGCGTCGAAGCCGCGAAACGCAAGCGCGCGGGCCGGCGTAAGGTCGAGGCCGTTAATGCTCCGAAGCAGCCGCGGGGCAAGGGCATCGGCGCCTTGGCTGGCCAACCGGGCGGCGATCCGCGAGCTGCAGTCGTCGGGGCAGTGAGAAGGCAGCCGCCGTTCCCGGCGATCGCGGAATATGGCCGGCGGGGCTTCGGCTTCGATCACGTGCAGGGTGGCGGTCAGGGCGACGCTCAGTCGCGCGGTATAGGCCCCGTGGCGGCGTTGCAGCTCGACGGCAAGGACGAGAACGGCGTCGACCGGCGGCGAAGCCCACCTTTGGTCGGCGACGCTGAGGGGATCGGCGGATCCGGCGGCGCCCTTGGAGGGGGTCATGACGTGGCCACTCACTCGCGCGCCGCCGCGGCGAAGGCGTTGCATAAAGACCCTCTTCGCCCGCTCGAGGGCCTGGGATGCGCCGCCCCCTGCGGCAGCGCCGGCGGTCACCACGGCGATCCCGGGGCCGGGTCGTAGCCCCCCGGCCCTGAGCTCGGCGCTTGCCGAGGCGATGACGACGACGCAGATCACGAGCCCGCGATACATGCTGCCCATGTCGTTCTCCCCTCTCCCACGGCGGTCATCCGGTACTTGCGCTTGCCCGTCCTAGGACACGGCACGCCAATTGCCGTCGCCGGTTCGGCAGGCGCTGCCCGTGTGGTTCTCCTCGAAGCCCTCGACCCAACCCCAGACGGTGAAATCGCGGCAGTCCTCGCCCAATGCGTTGCGGTAGGTGCGGGTCGGGGTGACGGTGTAGCGGTTGCCGGTCGCCGGGTTGGTCCATTCTATGGCGTGGCCGGTGCGCGCGGTCTCCAGGATGAAGGCGGCGTGGCTCTGGTCTGCCGCTGCCATGGTGCCGCCGATTTCCTCACCGACCAGGCGCGGGGCCGGAGCCGGACGGACCGGGGTGCCGGTGGAGGCGTGGGCCTTGCCGCCGTCACCGCCCAGGGTATCGCTCAGGATCGCACCTATGGCCGCGCCGAACAGGATGCCGAAAAGAGGGCTGTCGCCGTGGCGGTGCCGCTTCCAATGGCCGTGCTTGTGGCGAGGCCGATGCGGATGCCAGAGGGGGTGCCCCCCTCGATGATGCCTGCGATAGGATTTGCGGCGGGGTGTCCAATGGGATCGGTCGCGGCGCCAGTGGCGGTAGCCGGCGCGCTGGGCCCGTGGGTGCCGGCCTTCGCCGCGGTGGCGGTGGACGACCTTTCTGTAGTCCGCGGCCTTGCCCTTCTCGGCAAAAGCGCCCCGGACGTTGCCGCGGCCATCCCGGGCCTGGACCGGATCGGCCAGAAGCCCGAGGGTTAGGAGTCCAATTGCGAGAAGCTGCGCGGTTTTGATCATCGACATCGCTCATCCCCTAGGATCAAGGTCTCTTGACGGGCTCATGAAACGACATGCAATCTGAAACCGGCCTGAACGCCTCGTTCATCCCGCGTTCAGGATTCTTTGCGAGGCCGATGATTCCTGGCCCGCCCACCGCCGATCGGCCCTTCCGTTGCGCCGCCAAGCGATTACCATGGGTGACGCGCCCTTTTTCGGCGCCGAACGACAAAACGCCGAGGGGAAGCGCGCCATGATCAACGCAAAGCGGGGGATGCCGGGGACCGGCCCTCATCGGGGCGTCGCCGCGCCGTGAGCGGGGTTGCGGAACACGGACGGCCGGTTGCCCTGCAGGCGGCGGTTTACGGCGTCGCCTTCTTCGCCGGCAGCCCGTTCATCATGATTTCGGTGATCATGCCGCTTTGGGCCTTGGAGCTGGGCTCGAGCCCACTGGTCATCGGGCTGATCATCTCCAGCCGGCAGATCCTGGTGGTGACCATGGCGGTCCACGGCGGGGCGTTGCTGGACCGGTTCGGTCCGCGCGTCGTCATCGTTCAACTGAGCGTCATCAGCGCCATCGTCATGGCGCTGTTCCCGTTCTTCCCCTTCCTCGCCGCCATCATCGTCCTGCAGATGGTCTCGGGTTTCGCCGAGGCGACCACTTGGATCGGCACCCAAGCTTTGGTTGGGCGATCGCTGGGCGGCCATCCCGTCTATGCCGGGCGGATGACCGCCTCGGCCCGGGTCGGCGGCATCATGGGCCCGTGGCTGACCGGCCTCACCTGGCAGTTCCTGGGCTCCGCCGCCGCGTTCTGGTTCCTGGCACTATGGATCTTCATGGGGGGCGTCATGGCCTTGCTGTTGCCGAGGGCGGCGACGTCGGACCCGGGGCCGACCGAGGCCAAATCGGAGGCGACGAAAGCGAAAACCGGGGATGCGGCAGACACAAGCTCGGCTCCCGAGGGAATGCCCTCGCGCAGCGTGATGCCCAGCCTCGCCGATTACTTCACCACCTACCGGCTCTTGCTCCTCCCCGCCGTCGCCCTGGTGATCACCGTCACCTTCCTGCGCCAGACCGGATCGGGCATCCAATCCTCGTTCTACGGCGTCTGGCTCAAGGGGATCGGCATCGAGGCGGGCACCATCGGCTTGCTGCTGGGAATCGCCAATGCGGCATCGGCGGTGGCCGCCCTTGCCGTGGGCCCGCTCTCGCGCCGGTTTTCGGAGCACTGGGTGCTGATCGCGGCCACCATCGCCGCCATCGCGGCCATCGCCATCACCCCGCTGCTCGGCGGATTCGCCCTTTTGGCGCTGGCGATATCGATCCGCGGCATCGGCCAGGGACTGAATTTTCCCTTGATGCTGGCCATCGCCTCGCGCGCCGTGGGCCCGCATCTCCAGGGCCGCGTGGTCGCCCTCAGGCTGACCTTCAATCGCTTCGGCGGGGCGATCGTCCCCTTCGCCATGGGGGCGCTTGCGGAAGTCGTCGGCCTGGAGTTCGCCTTCTACGTGATCGGTATCGGCGGCGTGCTTCTGTTGTGGGTGCTGGGCATCTGGGCGTCGCGGTCAAAAGTGTTTCGAAGCAGTGGCGCGAGATAATTCGATGACCGCGGGCTGCGGCGGGCGCCATCCCGCGCCGTCTCGCGCCATGGGTCGACGATGTGTTAGCGTTGGCGATGCGGCGGGCGCGCCGGGCGACGATGCGGCCAATGACGGGAAACCGGCCTATGTCCTTCCAATGGGATGATCCGCTCCACCTCGAAGACGAACTGAGCGCCGAAGAGCGCATGGTGCGGGATTCGGCCGCGGCCTATGCGCGCGACAAGCTTCAGCCGCGCATCCTTTCGGCCTATCGGGAGGAACGGTTCGACCACGAGATCGTTGCCGAGATGGGGCGTCTCGGCCTGTTCGGGGTCACCCTGCCCGAGGCCTATGGCGGCTCCGGGGCGAGCGCCGTGGCCTATGGCCTGGTCGCCCGCGAAATGGAACGCATCGATTCGGCCTACCGCTCGATGCTGAGCGTCCAATCGGCGCTGGTGATGCACCCGATCCATGCCTTCGGCTCCGATGCGCAGCGCGAGAAGTACCTGCCCGCCCTGGCCCGCGGCGAGCTGCTCGGCTGCTTCGGCCTGACCGAGCCGGAGCACGGCTCCGATCCGTTGTCGATGACGAGCCATGCGGAAAGGATCGACGGCGGCTATCGCCTGACCGGCGCCAAGGCCTGGATTTCCAATGCGCCGGCGGCCGATCTCTTCGTCGTCTGGGCCAGGTCCCAGGCCCATGACGGCGACATTCGCGGCTTCATCCTGGAGAAGGGCATGGCCGGCCTTACCGCACCGCCGATCGAGGGCAAGCTCAGCCTGCGGGCATCGCTCACCGGCGGCATCGGGATGGATGGCGTCATCGTGCCCGAGGAAAACCTGCTGCCCGGGGCCGAGGGCCTGGCCGGCCCGCTGGACTGTCTCACCCGGGCGCGCTTCGGCATCAGCTGGGGGGTGATGGGCGCCGCCGAGGCGTGCTGGCACGCGGCGCGGCAATACGTGCTCGATCGCACCCAGTTCGGTCGCCCCCTGGCCGCCAATCAACTGATCCAGAAGAAGCTCGCCGATATGCAGACGGAGATCACCCTGGGGCTCCAGGGGGCGCTGCGCGCGGGGCGGCTGATGGACCAGGGACGCCTCGCCCATGAGGCGGTGTCGCTCCTCAAGCGGAACAATTGCGGCAAGGCGCTGGAGATCGCGAGGACCGCCCGCGACATGCATGGGGCCAACGGCATATCCGATGCCTTCCACGTGATGCGCCACATGTGCAATCTGGAGACCGTCAACACCTACGAAGGCACTCACGACATCCATGCCCTGATCCTCGGCCGGGCGCAGACCGGCCTCCAGGCCTTCCGCTGATCGCCGCTTTGCGACCCTGAGGGGCCTATTCCGTGGCCCGGCGTTCGAGCCTGAGGCGTTCCTCGATCAGGGCGTAGGCGGCACCCAACATGACCCAGGCGCTGTGGATTCCGGCGCCGCGCAGGGTCACATGGGAGATCTCAGGAACCAGGAACAGGCGGGCGTGGCCGGGCGGCGCGGCGGCGGCCAAGGCGATGCTCTCGGTGTAGGGAACGATGGAATCGTCACGGCCATGGATGAGGATCAGCCGCGCACGCAGCCGGGAGAGGTCCCGCGCCGAGACATCGAGGGCGGATAAGCGGCCGCGGATCGCGTCCGGCAATGCCGCCAGAAGCGGCGCGACCCGTGCCGGATCCCGATTGTCGAGCAGGGCCCAGAAGGCCCGCCCCGGAGGGCCCAGCTGGTCGACCAAAGGACCGATGTCGCGCGCCGAATTGGCCAGTTTCGCCCGCACCATCCTTTCGAACAGCGCCCGATCTCGGGCATCGGGCAGGTTCGGGAGGTTCGATACCGTGAACACGAATTTCCCGTAAGGGTGGGGAACGCGGCTCTGCCAGGGTTTGGCCGGGCTTTCCCGGTAATGGCCGGTGGTGACGAAGGTCACCAGCTGGGTCATGTCGTAATAGCCGCCGATGGCGGCGATGAAGGCGATCTTAGCCGCGGCGCGGGAATCGAGGGCGGCCAGCAGTGCCGGTCCGGCGGCGTAGGAGATGGCGGCGAGGCCAACCGGGACGCCGCCGCTCAAGCCCGAGAGGTGAACGACGGCATCGGCGATGGCGGCGATGTCGCCAGGACCGATGCGGAGCGACTTCAGGCTCTCGATTTCGGGCACCAGCACGTGGAAGCCGGCTTCGGCGAGCGCCGCGGCGAAGCTCACCAGGCGGGAATCGTCCTTGCCGCCTTGGGCGGCGCCGGGGACCAAAACCAGCGGCGCTTTGCCTTCCGCGGCACCGTAGAGGTCGGCGCGATAGAAACGGCCCGCGACGCGGAAATCGGCGGCGCGGGCAGCCCTGGGTCCCGGGGGTGCGGCCCGCACCACCGCGGTGACCAGCCGCGCCGCCGCCACCGTCCGGGATAGCGGCCCCGACATGATGAAATCGACGGCGGCCGCCGCCGCCAAAAGGGCGAGGGTCAGCAAGATGCCGCGCCATCGGGTCATGGGCATCAAATCCTCTGTCTCCCGGCCAGCTCCGCGGGCAGCAGTGTGGCCTCGCCCGCTTCGCCGTGCAAGGCCGGGCGCTCGCACCCATTGGCCGGAGCCGATAAACTGGCGTTATCAAGAGGACACGCGCTGAGATGAACGCAAACTGGTCACTCAAGGACCTCTACGATGCGCTGGCCGATGGGGCCGGCCGGCCGGCGTTGTTGGAGATTGCGGAAGACGGCGTCCGGCCGGTTTCGGCGGCCGATCTTCACCATACGGCGGGGCGGCTTGCGGCGGGTCTCCGTGCCGAGGGCCTCGCACCCGGGGAGCCTGCGGCGATCGTCGCCGAGAACAGCGCCGATTGGATCACCTGTTGGCTCGGCCTGGTCTGGGCGGGGGCCGTCGTCGTCGGCCTCGACGATCTTGCATCCGATGAGGAGCTCGCCCGCGACATCGCCGATTGCGGATGCCGATTTGTGTTCGCGGGGACCAACCACATGGATGCGATCGGCGGCATCGCCGCCGACGGCGGGCCCAGTATCCTCGTCATCGGCGAGGGCGCTCCGCCGTCGGCGCGGCCCTGGCGCCACCTGCTGGCCGCCGAGCCCGCTCCGGAACGCCGGTTCGAGGCGGACGACCCGGTGGTCATGGTCTACACCTCGGGGACCACGGGCAAACCGAAACGCTTCACCCTGAGCGGCGCCAATATCGCCGCCAACGTGGGCGCCATCCTGGAGACCGCCATCCTGCGTGCCGGCGACCGGATCCTGCTGCCGCTGCCGCTGCACCATATCTATCCTCTGGTGGTCGGTGTCTTGACGCCGCTGGCCTCGGGCGCCGCCGTAGTTTTGCCGGCGGCGGTCAGCGGGCGGGAGATCGTGCGCGCCATGTCCTTGACCAAGCCCCGGGTCATGATCGGCGTGCCCCGCCTCTATGACGCCCTCGTCGCCGGCATCGAAGGGCCGATTCGCGGGCGCGGGCGCCTTGCCGGGGGGCTTTTGGACGCCCTCGTGCGCCTTTCCTGCGGCATCAAGCAGGCCGCCGGCGTTAATCTCGGCCGCTGGTTGTTTCGCCCCTTGCACCGGCGGTTGGGCGGGCATCTCAGGATCCTCGTCTCGGGCGGCGCCAGACTGCAGCCCGAGACCGCCGGTCGCCTTGAAGGACTGGGGTTCGACGTGTTGTCGGGTTACGGCTTGGCCGAGACCGCGTCGCTGTTTACCGGCAATCTGCCCGGCAACCAGCGCATCGGCAAGGAAGGCATGCCGCTGGCGGCGGGCAGCACCATCCGCATCGCCGGCAAGGACGCCGAGGGGACCGGCGAGATACAGCTTAAGGGAACCAACGTCTTCGCCGGCTACGACGACAATCCCGAAGCCAATGCCGCCGCCTTCACCGACGATGGCTGGTTCCGCACCGGCGACCTCGGGCGACTGGATGAGGATGGACACCTCTCGGTCAGCGGCCGCTCCAAGGAGATCATCGTCTTGGGCGGGGGAAAGAACGTGAATCCCGAAGAGCTCGAGCGTCACTACGGACAAAACCCCGCCATCGCCGAGATCGCGGTGCTGGAGGAGGACGGCCGTCTCGTCGCCCTGGTCAAGCCCGATATCGCCGTGCTTCGGGACGAAGCCAAGACCCATGTCGAGGATGCGCTGCGGATGGCGCTCGCCGATGCGTCGCGCACCCTGGCCCCGTTTCAGCGGGTGAGCGGCTTCGCCATCGCCCGTGAGACGCTGCCACGCACGCGCCTCGGCAAGTACCGCCGGTTCCTGCTTCCCGCCATCTACGAGCGGGCCAGCAAGGGAATCGCGCCGCGCGCTGAGGAACGGCCGAGCGAAGATGACCTCAGTCTGTTGGCCGATCCCGTCGCCGCCAAGGTTTGGGACTGGCTCAAGATGCGGTACCAGGCGCGGCGGCCGACACTGGATTCGAGCCCGCAGCTCGATCTTGCGATGGATTCGCTCGAATGGATGACGGTAGCCTTCGAACTGGAAAGCCGGTTCGGCGTCCACGTCGATGAAGAGGTCTACAGCCGCATCGATTCGGTGCGCGACCTGTTGCGGGAAACGGCCGCAGCCGCAGGCGCAGGCGCCGCTGCGCCTCCTGCCACGGCCCTGCCTCGGGATTGGATCGCCCCGCGGGGACCCGTTCTGCTGGCGGCGGCGATCGCGCTTTACGCCTTCAACTGGCTCTTGATGCGCTTGGTTTTCCGCCTCTCCGTCCGCGGCCGGGAGAATCTGCCGCGTTCCGGCGGGGCAGCGCTGGTCGCTCCAAATCACGCCAGCGACATCGACCCCGGGTTCATCATGGCGGCGGTACCGCTGTCGACGGCTCGCCGTTTCTGGTGGGGCGGCGACGTGATGCGTCTGTTCACCACCGCCGTGGGGCGGATATTTTCGCGCATCGGCAACGTCTTCCCGGTCGACGAGCGCCGCCCCCAGGACTCCCTGAAACGTGCCGGCGCCGTGCTCGATCGCGGCGATATCCTGGGCTGGTTTCCGGAGAGTTGGCGGACGCCTGACGGCACGTTGCAGCGTTTTCTGCCGGGCATCGGTCATGTGCTTGCGGGGCGCGAGATGTTGGTCGTTCCCACGTATATCGCAGGCAGCTTCGCAGCCTTTCCGCGCACCGCCCGCTGGCCCAGGCCGCACCCCGTGCGGGTGATCTTCGGCCCGGCGGTCGGCCCCGGCGTTCTCGCGGCGGAAGGTCAAGGGGAGAGCGAGGCCGAGCGCATCGCCGACGGGTTGCGCGGCCGCGTGGCTATGCTCGAAGCAGAGTTCAAGGCGAGCGGTGAGGCAAAGTGAGCAAAAGACCTGTTTCGGGGTGACCAAACCATTGACAGAATGGCCCGTGATGAGAATTCTTGCGCGACCTTTCGGCTTTTCAGCGGAGACGGAACCCATGCCCGGCCCGACGCGGCAGCCCGGCCCGAGAGAGAACGACATTCAGCGCCCCGCATCGGGCGCCGGGGGCGATATCGTCATCGTGCACAGCTCAGACCTGCACGTGGGCGACGTTGCCACCACCCAGGCCTGCGGCGGCGACGAGGTTCTGCCCCTGCGCCAGGTCATCCATGCCGCAAACGCGGTGACGGCGGACCTCGTTCTGCTTGCCGGCGATGTCTTCGAACACAATCGCCTGCCCGACGACCTGCTCGAACGCACGGCGAGACTCTTGGGCGATGCCGGCCTGCCGGTGGTGATCCTGCCCGGCAATCACGACCCGGCGACGGCGGACTCGGTCTATCGCCGCGGCGGCATGGCCGATCCGGACAACGTTTCGATCCTCGGCGTCACCCACGGGAAGGCGGTGACCTTTCCCGGGCTCGAGCTCGAGGTCTGGGGCCACGCCCATCTTGATTACGATGACATGATCCCCCTGCGCTCGCCGCGGCCGCGCCGCACCCGCTGGCAGGTGGCCATGGCCCATGGCCATTACGAGACCGCCCCGGATCGCGGGGCCGCCCTGAATCCAGCCTGGCTCATCGGCCGTGACGAAATCGTCGAGACCGGGGTCGATTACCTCGCCCTCGGGCACTGGAACCGGGCGACGCGGGTGGCATCGGGGGACGTGGCCGCCTATTACTGCGGCTCGCCGGACCTGTCGGAAACCGTCAACGTGGTGCGGCTGAGGACGGACGGCAGGGTTGCCGTCAGGCGCCGCCGCCTCGTCGGCAAGACGGAGATCTGAGCCTGCCCCAGAATTGCTTGGTCAGCGAATCTTGGTGCCCAGCGGGATGACGGTGCGCAGGCGCTTGCGCAATTCTTCGGTGACCCTGCGCACCTCGCGCTGATTGCGGACCACCTGCGGCGTGATCAGGACCAGAAGTTCGGTCCGGACGTTTTCGTTGGACTTGCCGCCGAAGAAGAAGCCGAGGCCGGGAATATCTCTGAGACCGGGAATGCCGCTTTCCGAACGGTCGCGGGTCTCTTGAATCAGCCCACCAAGGGCGACGGTTTCGCCGCTCTGGACGGCGACGGTGCTGGTGATGCGCCGTTGCCGGAAGGTCGGCGATTCCAAGCCCTCGGTGGTGACGTCCTCGGACACCAAACTCGCCTCCTGCTCGATCTGCATGGAAACCAGGCCACCGACGTTCACCCTGGGCGTGACGTTCAGGATGATGCCGGTGTCGCGGTATTCCACTGTGTTCGTCACCGAGTCTTCTGCGGTCGTCAACTGCTGGGTCAGCACCGGAACCTGATCGCCGACCTGGAGGGTGGCGGTCTGGTTGTCGAGCACCATCAATTGGGGCGAGGAGATGACGTTGAGATCGGTCACGCTTTCCAGGGCATCGAGAATGACCTTCACGTTGGCGTTGTTGAGGAAATAGGTGAAGCCGGAGAATGCGGCGAAGGACGGATCGGAAAGCGAGCCGACATCGCCCGCGCGGGTCAGAAATGCGGAACTGTCGCCGGACCGGAAGAACCACTGCACGCCGTATCTGAGGGTTTCATTGAGGGTAACTTCGGCAATGGTGGCCTCGATCAGGACCTGGAGCGGAATCTGGTCGAGCTTACGCAGGACCGAGAGCACCATGCGGTAATCGGCCGGCGTCGACCACACCAGGATGGCGTTGTTGGCCTTGTCGGCGACGACCCGGATCTGGTCCGTCCCGTCGATGGTGAAGGCCGGGCCGGGGCCGGTCGTGCGCCGGGGCGCGGCGCCGCCGGTGGTGCCGGTTCGCGCGCGGGAGGCGGCGGTGGAACCGGTGCTTTGGGTAGACGCGGTCGAACTTGGGGCCGAGGACGTCTGGGTCGATGGCTGGGCGCCCGACCTAATGGTGGTGCGGGCCGGCTCGAGCTGCGGCGCCAGGGCGCCGCGCACGTCGGTCGTTGTGGTGCCGGTAGTTGCGCCGAACAGCCGTCCCAGGGTTTCGGCCAGCTGCGACGCATCGGAGTTCTGCACTCGGTAGACGAAGAGCTGGCGCTCGGTACCGCTTCCGCCCTGGTCCAGCTTGGCGATGATGTCCTCGGCGCGGCGCAGATAGGCGGGTTGGGTCGAAATGACCAGCACCGCGTTGAGCCGGGTGAGCGGGACGAAGCGCAGGATTCCGGTCAGGGGATCGTCCTTCTCCTTGCCGAGGACTTCCTGAATTTCCTTGACCAGCACCTCGGGATTGACGAAATCGAGCGGCACCAACGCCAGCGACAGCCCGGCAAGCCAATCGACGTCGAAGACTGCGATCATGTCCTCCAATGACCGGAGTTCCGGCGCCGGGGCGCCCAGGATCAGGAGGTTGCGGGTGCTGTCGACGCGGATGATGGTGCCCTTGAAGGCAAGCGGCGTGAGGATCTTCGCCATCTCTCCCGCGGAGACGAAGCGGAGGGGGACGATACGCACCGCGTAGCCGGCGGTGGACACCGCGTCATCGCCGGCGATGGTCGTCGGCGCTCCTTGGGTCGGCGCCTTGGCCCGTGGAACGATGCGATAGAGATCGGTGCCCGGGACCAGGGCGGCGCCGGCGACGTTGAGGGCGTTTTCAAACGCGCCAAGAACCGCATCGCGCGGGATCGCGCGGCTGGTTTGCAGGGTGATCGCGCCCTTGATCGCGGGATCGACGGCGTAATTGAGGCTGAGAATTCCCCCCAGCACCGCGCGCGCCACCTCGGCGATCTCGGCATTGACGAAGTTGAGGGTGATGCCGCCGTCGGGCCCGCGCCGGGCGAGCGCGCGTCTGGGGGCCTTGCCGATGAATTTGCCGCTGCCGCGAACGGTATGCCGCAGGCCCTTGACCCTGAGGTCGTCGCCGCTGAGCGCCGTCTCGGGCTTGGATGTGTCTGCCTCTGGGCTAAGGCTTTTCGCCGGATCCGCTGGCGTCTCGCGCGCGGGCGCGGGGCTCGGATCGGGGCGATTGATGCGTTCCAGCTCGGCGCAAGCCGTCCCCGCCACCAGGGCAAAAACCACGCCGAGGCGCAGGACCAGACGAACGGCGATCTCCATATCGAGCGAACCCCCCACACGCTGCCGGCAGCCGAGCGCCGAATATATGGCCGCGCCCGGCTCCCCGGTGCTGGCGAATATTGCGCAATAAGGCATTGCGCCTCAAGGATAAAAGCCTATGCCCCGGATGGTTAGTAAATGATTACCGCCGGCGCTCCCGGCGTGGAGTCCTAGTCCGGCGGCGTGGCGTTCTTGCGCCGGTGGCCTTCGGGGCCGCCAGCTTGACCTTGGTGCTGGTGCCTTCCTTCTTGACCACGATGCCGTCGCTCTCGATCGCTTCGATCACCCAGCCTTCGACCTTCTCCCCTTTCGCCACAATACGGTAGCCGCTCTCCCTGGGCAGCTTGATCAAGGCGGTGCGTTCCGCGGGCGTGATGACCACGCCCTTGAGCGCGAACGCGGGCTTTCCCGGGTCAAGCCGGGTCGGTGCGGGGGTGCGCTCGGGCCCATCGTCGGCGTTGGGCCGGCGTTCGGGGTGGAACAGGTTTTCGTCGACGATGCGCGCGAATGCGCGCTTCGGCGGGTAATCGATTTCCGGCAAAGGCTGGCTTTTGGCCGACGGCGACGCTGCGGGCGGCGGCGGTTCGGTCACGGTTGCCTGCGGCGTCCCATAGACCTGATAGCCGATCAACGCGCCCAGGCCGAAGACGATCATGAGCAAGAGGAAGGCCACTCTCATTTCTGCCCTCCTTCCGGCGCCGGGGTCGCGCCGCCCGTGGCCGCCATGAAGCCGTAGGCATCGAAGCGGATGGTGAGATTGGCCTCCACGGTCAGGGTGGCGGGCGCGCCGCGCTCGCGACGGAGGCGCCGGGTGCGGGCGCGGACGTTGACATTGTCGATGATCAGGGCGGGCCAGGCGGTCTCGAGGTCATAGAGCACACCGTGCAGGGCGGACACGGTTCCGCTCAACCGCGCGCGCACGCCGACTTTGGTGAAGCTCGCTTCCTGCTTGGCCGCCAGGACCTGCACGCTGATCAGCTTGGCGTCGCCGGCGGCCGCGGTTTGCTTGATCTTGCCTTGGAGGTTGGCGGCGCCGAGCTCCGCGCCGGGAGCGACCAGAAGACCCTGGCGGAGGAGGCGGTTGTTGCGCAGGGCGGCAATCTCGGATTTCAGCGCCGCGCTGCTGGCGAGGATACGCTGATAGCGTTGAATGAGATCGCGGGATTGGGCCGTCCGCGCCTCGTACTGGTCGAACTTGTCCAGGGCCGGACCGATTGCCGCGGTCCAGGCGAAGAATGCCAGCGCGGCCAGGATCGCCACGGCAAGGAATTTTTGTACGGCGGGACCGAGGGACATATCACTTTCCCCCCGCCGAGGGTTGAGGCACCAGCTCGAAGGACAGGTTGAAACGTTCCTTGTCGATGTTGCTTGGGCGCGTCACCGGGGAACGGAAGCGCGGATTGCTGAACAGCGGCGAATCGTTGATCTTGCCGACCAAGGACGACGCCGACGGCGAATAGCCGGAGATCCTGATCTCGGGGCGAGTGATGCGGATCTCGTAGAGCCACGTGTCTTTGGGAAGGATCCGGGTAAGTTCGTCAAAAACCTTGACCGCCGAGGGGGTGGCCAATTTACGCTCGGCGATGAAGCGGATCCGGGCGACGAGTTCGTCCCTCTCGCGGCGCAGTTCCAGCACCTGCTGAGAGGCACGCCGGAGTTCGGTCACCCGGGAAAGGAGTCGATCGGCACGGTCGCGGGCATTTTCAAGGGGCACGATCACGGCGGCGAGCCCAAGGCCGATGACCGCCAGCGCGAGTACGGCATTGACCCGGGGCCAGGGGTCGGACTTGCCCCCACCATCGTCGGAGATCAGGTCGATTTCCGGCGGGGTCAGGCGGGCGCCGGTGGAGACGTCCACAAGATCGGGTTCGAGCCCCCAGTGGCGCGCGGTGTCCAGTGCGGCATCCACGTATTTCTGCGGCACCACGGTGAGCTCTACGGTCATTTGCCCCGCCCGCCTGTCGCGTCCTAGGATGCGGTAGCCAAAACGCGCATCTTCCGCCTTGAACGGCGTGTGGCGCTCGATCTGGTGGGAGAGGATGCTGCGCAAATCGCCTTCGGCGGCTAGCGGCAAGTCCACGGTTTTGCGCAGGGCCTGGCTCCCCGAGAGACGGAGCGCCGTTCTCTGACGGCCCACGCCCGCTGCCTTGAGGGCGGCGCGTGCGCGGCCTTCGTCCTCGGCGCCGGCGGGGGCGGGAAACCGGGCAACCTCCCGACACGTGTGCTCCCGGCACCGGGCCACGAGGACCTCCGGCGCGGAGATGTCGACGATCACCGTATCGGGCTTGGCGCGGAAAAAACGACGCACCGTCTCCGGCAGGAGACCGGCGAGTTCGCCCAGCCACCAACGGAAGAACCATCGGATACCGTCGATCCCTCTGGAAACGATCACCAAGGGCTTTTTCTCCTGCTGCTCATACGCAGCCCCGCCGGGCGGGCGCAAATGTAGCTCGCGCGCGCGGCACGGGACAAGCCCGGCTCCCTTCGCCGCGCTGCCCTCGACGCCGCCGGGCGGCAATACCTATGGCCGGCGGCCATGGGACAAAACGCCGGCGGTCGGCAGCGGGACCACCAATTCCGGCCACACCCGGGGGTCGCCGGCAGGAAAAGAGACCTTGATGCTGATCAGCCGCGGCGGCTCGTGGCTTTCGGGCCAGGCGTCGAGCCATTGCCCGTCGCCGGCATTCTCCGGATCGCCGAAATATGATACCCGGACCGCCCCGGTGCCGGCGAGCAGGACCCGCTGTCCCGCCCCGGGTCCCTCCTTGGACCCCCCATAGGGCCACCAGGCAAGGGTGAGCCCGCCCTCGCCGCCGCCACCTGAGCCATCGATTTCGATCTGATACAAACCGCCGCGGGCAACGTAGTCCGGCATCAGCGAAACGAAGCGAAGCGAAGCGGCGTCGCCGGAAAATCCTGTCGGGTCCGCCGACCCCTCGTTACCGGCCGGGGCGCCGACGGCACGCACGGCCAGCATCCGTTCGCGCAGGAAGCGGCGGATGGCATGAACCTCGCTGCCGGAGGCGGCCTGGATATGGGATCGCTCCCAGACCCTTGCGCCGAACCGCACACCACCCAGCAGCACCGCTGCCATCAACGCAACAAGCGCCAGGGCGACCATCAGCTCCAGCAAGGTAAAACCGGCCTGCCGGCGATCACTCGGGGCGTCCTGCCTCTGCACCTGAGGATGCCGCGCCATGGCGCTCAGCGCGCGCTTCCGAAGCGCAATGTGGCAAGGGACACCGAGCGTTCCCGGCCACCCTCGCGCCACGACACCCGGGCGATTACCTCGAAGCTCTGCGCCCCGTCCGTCTCGGGCGGCTCGGGCCCATAGGGCCGGACCTCGAGGCGGGAGGAAAACCGCGGCTGCTCGAGGGTGTCGGTGAACACGCCGGTGGTGATGCGCCCCTCGACACCGACACCGGCGATCAGGGACTGGGCGTAGCCGGTCGCGGTGATGGTGTCGCTGCCGGCGCGTGACGTCGTGATGCCGGCGGACAGCGTCGGCATCATGGCGCCGAGGAACAGGGCCAGAATAACGAAGGCGACCAGCACCTCGATCAAGGTAAAGCCGCCACGTCCGCCGATCCTCTCCGCCGTCATCGGTCACTCCGCCAGCCGGATGCGGCCGGTCAGCCAGTCCACTTCGATGGACCGTTTGTCGGTTCCCGACGACAATTCAATGCGTCCGCCGGTGGAACTGCCGTCAGGGAAGAAGCGGATCGAACCGGTGCCCGGGCGGACGATTTCACGGCGCCCGGTGAGCAGCGCGATATCCAGGTTTTGCGGCAGGGCGCGGCCGGCTCGTCCGGCGCCGATGAAATAGCGATCCGCGCCCCTGTCCAAGGTGAACCGAACCTCACGGTTGAGCGCCACCGCACGGGAGCGGGCCTCCCTGAGACCGCTCGCCAATTCCCGTGCCCCGGAATCGAGCCTCGCGCCGGGCAAAACGCCGGCGAAGCGGGGCACCGCAAGGCCCAACATCAGCGCGATGATGGACAGAACCACCAGAAGCTCCAGCAGGGTAAAGCCGAGAATCGTCCTGTCGCTCACCAGCTCACGAGGTCCTTGTTCTCGCCCTCGCCCCCTTCCTGCTTGTCGGCGCCGAGGGAATAGAGGTCATAGGGCCCGTGTTGGCCGGGGACGCGATAGCGGAAGGGCTCACCCCAGGGGTCCACCAGCATCTCCTTCTTCTTGACGTAGGGACCGTTCCAGCGCTCGGCCCCCGCGGGTCTTTCGACCAGGGCCGCGATACCTTCCTCGGCGGTCGGGTAGCGCCCGACATCGAGCCGGTAAAGATCGAGCGCGCCGCCCAGCTGCTCCACCTGGATGGCCGCGGTCTTGGATTTTGCGCCGCCGAGATACTGCAACACCCTGGGGGTCGCGATGATCGCGAACAGCCCGAGGATCGTCAGCACCACAAGCAGCTCCAGCAGGGTGAAGCCCGACTGGCGTTTCCTGCGGCGTTCGACCGGGCCGGTTCTCGACTTTTTCATAATCACCTCTGTTGTCTGGTCGGACATGTCCGCGGCACCCGCCCCCTTAAAGGGCCAACTCGTTGACGCTCAGGATCGCTACCAGTACCGAACCGATGATCGCCGCGATCAGGGCTCCCAAACCGATGGTCAGGATCGGAACCAGCAGCGTCATGGCCCGGTCGATGGTGCGTTTCACCTCATCGTCGTAAATATCGGCGGCCTTGAGCAGCATTTCTTCGAGATGGCCGCTTTCCTCTCCGACGCTGATGAGATCGGAGGCCAGGCGTGGGAAGATTCCGGCCTCGGCGAGCGGCCGGGCCAAGCCGCCGCCTTCCTGGACTTTGGACGCCACCGTGATGAGCGCTCGCTTGATCACCTCGTTGCCGGTGACCTCGCGGGCCAGCGCCATTGCCTGGAGCACCCCGACGCCGTTGCTCAGCAGGGTGCCGAGCATGCGGGCGAAGCGGGCGAAGGCAAGCTTGCGGCGAAGATTGCCGAACAGGGGCAGGCTGAGGAGAACCCCGTGCCAGCGGAAGCGGCCTTCGGGGGTCGTCAGATCGCGGCGGATCACAAGGTAGCCGATCAGCCCAATTGCCGCGGCAATCCACCAGTAATCGCGGACCGCCTGGCCGCTTGCCCGCACCACTTGAGTGGCGAACGGCAGATCGCGGCCCGCCTCGGCGAAAATCGGCTCAAACTCGGGCAGCACCACGGTCAAGACCACGACCAGGGACAATCCGGCCATGGCGACCAGCACCGCCGGATAGATGAGGGCGGACCGAAGGCTGGCGCTCAACGCGCGGGAGCGCTCGAGAAACTCGGCCAGCCGCGCAAGGACGACGCCGAGCTGCCCGCCGGCCTCGCCGGCGCGGATCATGTTGACGTAGAACGGCGCAAAAGCCTCGGGATGGGCCTCGAGGGCATCGGCTATCGACGCGCCCCCTTCGACCCGGCGATGGATGTCGGTGACGACCCGGCGCAGCGCCGGCCGTTCGGCCAAGCCGACGAGGATGCCGAGCACCCGATCCAGGGACACGCCGGCCCCGACCAGGGTCGCGAATTCGCGGGTGAACAGGGCGATGTCACGGCCTGAGACCGAGCGCCGGGTCAGTTCGCCCTCGAGCCATTGGCGCAGCCGCGAGCGCGGGGTTGCCGGTTCGGCGCCGATGGGGAAGTTGCCGTCGTCGCGAAGGCGCGAGATCACCATGCGTTCGGTGTCGGCTTCCATCTCCCCCTGGAGAAGCTGGCCCGTGGGCGTGAGCGCCTTGAAGCGGTACAGGGGCACGGTTCAGCCCTCTCTCGTGACGCGCAGGATTTCCTCCAGGGTGGTGACGCCGGCGACCACTTTGCTCATCCCGTCCTCGAACATGGTGATCATGCCGCCATCACAGGCCGCGCTTTGGATATCATGGGTGCTGGCGCGGCGGACCACCGCCTTGCGCACGGCGTCGGACATGGCCAGGATCTCGATGATCCCGGTGCGTCCGCGGTAGCCGGTCCCATTGCAGGCGGCGCACCCGGTTCCGGCGCTGAGCACCGGTTCGCCGCCGCCGAAGAAACGGTCCAGGCCAAGTTCGTCAACGATCTCCGGCAGCAGCGGCTTCGGCGCGCGGCAGCCGTCGCAGATGCGGCGGACCAGGCGCTGGGCGACGATGCCGTTGATGGTCGAGGTCAGCAGGTAGTCCTCGACTCCCATGTCGAGCAGGCGCGTCACGGTGCTGGCGGCGTTGTTGGTGTGAAGGGTGGAGAGCACCTTGTGGCCGGTCAGCGCCGCCTGGACGGCGATTTCGGCGGTCTCGAGATCGCGGATTTCGCCGATCATCATGATGTCGGGATCCTGGCGCAGGAGCGAGCGCAGGGCGTCGGCGAAATTGAGGCCGATCTGTGGGCGCACCTGCACCTGATTGACCCCGTCGAGGTGGTATTCCACCGGGTCCTCGACGGTCATGATCTTGCGGTCACCGGTGTTCAGGCGCACCAGGGAACTGTACAGCGTCGTCGTCTTGCCGCTGCCGGTGGGGCCGGTGACGAGAAGAATCCCGGTGGGTTGGTCGAGGACCGTGAGATAGGCCTGAAGCGCGGCATCGGTGAAACCCAGCGCCGGGAGCTCGAGGGCGATGGAGCCCCGGTCGAGCAGCCGGAGAACGATGCTCTCGCCGTAAAGGGTCGGCACCGTGGATACCCGGAGATCGATCTCCCGGCCCTGAACGTTGACCTGGATGCGGCCGTCCTGGGGCAGGCGGCTTTCGGCGATATTCAATCGCGCCATCAGCTTGATCCGCGAGGCGATCGCCGGGCGTAATGCCAGGGGCGGCGCTTCCATTTCGCTGAGCACGCCGTCGATCCGAAAGCGCACCTTGAGCTCCTTTTCGAAGGGCTCGATATGGATGTCCGAGGCCCCCATATCCACGGCCTTGTTGATCAGCAGGCTGACCAGCCTGACGACCGGTGCTTCGCTCGCCATATCACGCAGGCGCGCGATGTCTTCCTCGGTGGTCTGCAGTTCGGCCCCCGCGCCCTCGACGATGTCGCCGACGGTCTCCGATGGCGTCCCGTAGAGGCGATCGAGCGCGCCTTCGATGGCGGTGGCGGTGGCGACGCGGACCTCGACGTCCTTTTCGGCGGCGAGGCGCACCGCGTTGATGGCGTAGCCGTCCAGCGGGTCCGCCATGGCGAGGACGATGCCGGCATCAGTTTCGGCCAGCGGCAGCACCCGGGCGTCGCGCAGGAACTGCGCACCGAGCCGTTCGGCGAGCACCGGGACGGCGGGAAACTCATCCGCGCCCACCAGGGCCAGCCGCAGATGGTCGGCCAGCGCCGCGGCGATGGTTTGTTCCGAGGCCAGGCCCAGCCGGGTCAGCACCACATCGAGGCGGTCGCCGGTTTCGCCGCAGACCCGGCGCGCCCGCGCCAGCTGCTCCGGGCTCACGTCGCCGTGGTCCAGCAGGGCGCGTTCAAGCGCATCGGTCGGGCTCATCGGCTCGTTTCGAGAAATGTCCGCCATATTCAATGCCTTGTGGAACCCAGTCCGTTGATACCCTGGGTATCCTTAACGAAATGCTAGCACAAATGTCATCGCTGTTGCGCCCTCAAGAGATCACCAGCGGCCCGTGGAGCCAGGTAATCCAGAGACCGAGCGCCAGGTGGGGCCCGAAAGGAATGCGTTCGCCGAGGTCCCGGTCCGAGCCCGCCACGGTGAGGATCAGGGTGGTGGCGATGCCCGAAACGGCGGCGATGAGCACGACGCCGGGCAGGCCCGCCCAGCCCACCCAGGCGCCCGCCGCCGCCGCCAGCTTGGCATCGCCGAGGCCGATGCCGTCGCGGCCACGGAGGCGGCGGTAGGCCCAGCCCACCCCGGCGATCAGGGCGAAACCGGCGATCACGCCAACCACGTGGTGGGCAAGGGCGTCCGGCGCAAGATAGGCGCCCACGACCAGGCCGGCGATGACCAGCGGCAGGGTCAGGATGTCGGGCAAAACCATCTCCTTGGCGTCGATGGCGCCGAGCAGGATCAGCCACCAGCCCAGCAGGCAGGCAAGCCAGATCACGTCGCCCGGCAACACCAGTGCGCTCCACACCACCACGGCAATGGCCAAGAGCTCGATGCCCGGATAGAACCAGCCGAGCCGGGCGGCGCAGTGGCGGCAGCGGCCCCGCTGCGCGATCCAGCTGACGATGGGGATGAGATCGCGTGCCGATAAGGCATGACGGCAATGGGGGCAGGCGGAGCGGGCGAGGGCGACAGTCTCGCCGCGCGGCAACCGCAGCGCGAGGACGCCGAGAAAACTGCCGATCGCCGGTGCCGCCACCAGCGGCCAAAGCCAACCGGGATCAAGATTAAGTGCCACCGAAAACCCGCCCAAGTTATGATCGCGCAGTATAGCAGGCGCAATATGACATGGGATCGATAGGCGCAGTTCAAAAAGCCGCGGTATCCATCGCCCTGAGGCGAGTCCGCCGCCGGCCTGGCGGGGCCGCCACCTTTGACGCGGGGCGGCGGGGCGGCAGCCGATGACCGGCGGGCGGCAGCGCGGGATCGCCCTGGTGGCGGTGCTGTGGGCGCTGGTGCTGCTGGCGGTGATCGCGGCGACGGTGTCCCGCGAATCCCGCACCCAAAGCCGCCTGGCGCGGAATTTCGTCGACGGGGCCCAGGCCGAGGCGCTGGCCGACGGCGGCGTCCACCGCGCCATCGACGGGCTCTCCAGGCCCGTTGCCGCGGGCGGCTGGCGCGTCGACGGCACCGTCTACGGCTGGCGCCGGCCCGACGGCGAGGTGCGCATCCGCATCGAGGATGAGGGCGGTAAGGTCGATCTCAACCGGGCCGGCGCGGCCCTGTTGCGCGACCTGTTCCTCGCCGCCGGGGCGGAACCGGCCAGGGCTATCGCGACGCCGACGATACCCGCCGCCCCGACGGCGCCGAGGATGCCGATTACCAAGCCGCCGGCCGGCCGGCCGGGGCCCAGGATGCGCCCGTCGAGGCGGGGGGGGAGTTGGATAAAGTCCTGGGGATGTC
>JAWWBR010000010.1:0-47000 GCA_033720855.1 Alphaproteobacteria bacterium | reverse complement strand
GATAGAACGTGCCGGCGCGGAGGATGGGCGTGACCACCG
The DNA here is from genome assembly GCA_033720855.1 of Alphaproteobacteria bacterium. GTDB lineage: Bacteria > Pseudomonadota > Alphaproteobacteria > SMXQ01 > SMXQ01 > SMXQ01. The sequence continues at coordinate 46,961 of JAWWBR010000010.1, read as the reverse complement.
GGCGCTTGAGGATGCCCGACGCTTCGAGCTTCGATTTCGACGCCCGGGCGATGCGCTCCTGGGCGGGCGAGTTGGCGAAGATGGCGGTGGTGTAGCTGAAGCCGCGGTCGCAGAACTGGCCGCCCGCGTCGGTGGGGTCGACGGTGCGCCAGAAGATCTCGACCAGGTCCCGGTAGGCGATGACCTTCGGGTCGAAGAAGATCTGCACCGCCTCCCGGTGGCCGCTGCCGCCCGCGGTGACCTGGCCGTAGCTCGGGTTCTCGAGCGTGCCTCCGGTATAGCCTGATACCGTGCGCAACACCCCGGGCGCGTGATCGAAATCGGATTCGACGCACCAGAAGCAGCCGCCCGCGAAGGTCGCGACCCGGGTCCCGGCGGGCAACGGCGTATCGGCCTTGTCCTCGGCCAAAGAGGGCGATGGGACAACGGCCCACAGGGGGAGCACGAGGGCAAGGCAGATCAGTTTGCGCAGGATCATGGCAGGAGCCCCGTCAGCGCAAGACGGCCCGGCCGCCGCTTTCGCGGGCCGCCCGGGCCCGCGGGGGCGCCGGTTCCCGGCGCGCCGCGATCTCGCGGATCAGCTTGGTGAGGATGGCGGAGTAGAAGTCCTTGAAGCCGCGGGCGGGGATCGAAAACGCGCCGGGACCGCCGATCACGTTGTCCATGAAAAAGACGTCCAGGGTCGGGCGGCGCGGCGACAGGATGGGCAGGCCGTTGACGGTGATGCCCTCGGCGACCGCCTGGTCGCGGCCGAACATGGCGGCGACGCCGTCCTTGTCGGGCCCGTCGCCGGAGAGGTCGATGACCCGGCGGGTGCCCTCAAAGGCGTTCTCGCGGATCGACGTGGCGCCATAGAGAATGGCGCTGCCCACCGCGGTGCCCCCGCCCTGGAGCTGCCTGGGGTGTTTCTCGAGCTTCTGGGCGAAGGCCTCGATATCGGCTTTGCTGCGGATCACGGTCCAGGGCACGATCGGCACCTGGAGGAAATGCCCGCTCCACTCGACGTAGCTGAGCGCGATGCGACCCAGCGCCCCACTGCGGATCGCCCTCAGCACGCGCGGATGGCGCAGGGCGCGGGCATAGCCACCGCGCTGCAGGAGAAACTCGCCCTCGTCGATGCTGCCCGACCCGTCGGCCATGAGGATGAGCTCCAGGTCGACTTTCTGCTGAGCCGCGGCGGGAAGGGGCGACAAAAACGCGAGGGACAGGAAAACGCACAACCATCGCAGCATAACGGTATTTAACACCGCGTTGCCCCGCCGCGCCAGCGCCGATATCGGCCCGCGGTCGGCTTGCCGGCCCCTCTTCCCTCCGGCCAAATAAAAAAGCGGGCCCCGCATGGGGGCCCGCCAGGTCAAATCTGTTGCGATGGCGCTACTTGGTGCAGTCCAGGCGCCCGGCGGTGGACTTGTTGCCCTCCCACCAGATCTTGCAGGTCATGCCGGCCTTCACGGCCTTGCGTTTGGCCTTCTTGCCGTTGATGTTGACCTTGGTATAGCGGCCACGCATGCGCGTCTTGTAGGTCTTGTCCTTGCCGGCGATCTTGAACTCGAGCCGGCCCTTCCTCTTGACCTTGGAAATGGTGCCGGTGACGATCTGCCAGTTGACCTTGCGCCGTTCGGCCTTGGGGTTCTCGACGATCGACTTGTAGCGCGCGATCAGGGGCTTGGGCATGGCCATGATCTGGGCGACGATCTTGTCGACCTCTTCCCCGGTCTTGGGGCTGATATCGATCCTCAGCTTCTTGGCGTCGGCGAGGTAGCCCGGATCCTTCTGGGCCGCGGTGAAGGCGGCGCGCAGGATCTTCTTGCGGTCGGCGGGGATATCCGGCGGCGCCGCGTAGGGCCGGGCCATGAAGAACGCGGTTTCCAGCATGGCGATGAGGTCGCGGTCTTCCTGGCGGGTCGCCAATTCCATGGCGGTGGGCACGTCCTTGAGGTCGGGATGGCGATTGGTGCCGCGGGCGAACTGGATCAGCGGCACCCGTTCGGCCCGCCAGTCGCCCATGGTGCGCAGCGACGACAGGCCCTGGGTGCGGCCGTCCATCTCGCGCCGGGTGATCGCCAAGTTGATGGCGCTGCCGCCGGGATAGCCGTGGACCAGCTTGATGTTGATGCCCAGCGTATCCTTGAGCACCAGCGGCACGTCGAAGCCGGTGGAGCCGAAATTGGTCGAGCCGAAGGTCACCTGCTTGGGATTTTTGCCCATCAGCTCACGGACCGAGGTGATGCCCGTCGCCTTGTGTACGGTGAAGAGATAGGCATCGTCGGCATAGCTGGCGGTGGAACCGACCCAGGTGAACTTGACCGGATCGAAACGCACGTTCTTGCCGCCGCCCGTCAAAGCCAGAATTGGCAGGCTGCGGGAGAAGGTGCCGAACTGGGTGCCGTCCTTGGGCGCCCGGTTGTAGATATAGTTGGCCGCGCGCAGGCTTCCGGCGCCGGTCATGTTCTGGACGATGATGTTGGGCTTGCCGGGGATGTACTTGTCCATATAGCGGCCGAGGTTACGGGCGTAGATGTCGTACCCGCCGCCCGGGCTGTAGCCGACGATGATCTTGATGGTCTTGCCCTTGTAGAAATCCGCGGCGGCCGCGGGTCCCGCCAGGGCGCCGGACACGGCCAATGCGGCGGCGGTCAACAGAAACGGTGATCTTCTCATGGAACTCTCCCGAATTGGGTTGCGGGTGGGGGTGGGGGTGGTTCGGCGTCGCGCCTCGCGGCGCCCGGCGCCGGCTCAGGCCGGCGCGTCTTCCGCTTCGGCGGCGGGCTCACGATCGGGACGGACGCGTTCATAGCCGTTGACCGACAGATCGAAATTGTTGCCGTCGGGATCGAAGGCCCGGGTCTCGGCGAAATGGCGGTCGGCGGGCCGCTTGGCGGGGGCCGGAACGCCGGCCGCCTCGAGGCGCCGGGTGACCTCTTCCATGTCGTCGATCTCGAAGCCGAAATGGTTGAGACCGCTGGGCTTGCCCTCGGCCTTGTTGCGCAGCAGCGCCAGGTTCATGTAGCCGTCGGTCATGAACACGTTGCCGTTATCGGCACGCTGCTGCACCTCGAGCCCGAAAACCTGCTCGTAAAAGTCCGCGAGCTTTCCCGGGTCGGTGGTGATGATCGCGAGATGGCGGATTTTCGCCATGGTGCTCTCCCTCTGTTGGCGGCAGGCCGTAGCGCCTTTGCCGCATCTTGAATTTGGGGGAAATGCTAGACGCCTCGGGGCCGCTAATCAAGGATACCCGTCAGTCCGCGGTCAGACCCAGCCGCCCGGTTTCCTTTTCCAAATCATCGAGGATGCGCTGGACCTCTTCCGCCGCGGCCCGGAGCAACGGCACCACGGGACGCTCCTCATATCCTTCCACGGCGCCGAAAGCGGCGGAAAACCGGACGGAAATGTCGCGGCGGAACTTTCCGTGTATGGGGAAGACCCCGAGCTCGATCACCTTTTTCCTGGCATCCCAGCGGACCCGCGGCGCGACCTCGTTGCCGACAAAGGTAAGGCCGCTGTCGACGCTGCCGATGGGGGCGATCAATTGGTACCTCTCCGCCCTCGGGATGACGGCGAGCGCCCAGATCAATTCGTTCCCGCCCTTATAGGGCTCGGTTTCGCGGATCATCCGGGCGACCTCGGGCGGCACCCCCTTGCATTTTTCGTCCATCACCTTGGCCAGGTCCTCCCGGCTCTCGGCGATGGGAAAGCAGGTGTCGATCAACCTGCGGCTGCCGGCCGCCTTGCTGGCGGCGAAGACCGCGTGATCGAGGGCGGCACGCAGCGCCTCGACGGCTTCCAGGGTGAGATCCGCCAAGCCTTCCGGAAGCGGCCGGGTCAGCGCGATGGCGTGGTCCTGCTCCAGCCCTTCGGGATCGGTTTCGACCAAGCGCGTGTAGGGATCGGTCGCGTTGAAGGCGGCGATGTCCGCTTCCATCGCGGCGATGATCTCGGTGACGCGGGCCAGCTTCTGCTTGGCGCTGAGAAAAAGATCGGCCATGGGCCAACCCATAGCCGACACGGCGCGGTTATTCAATGCCAAGGCGCCGCGGGGGGCGGCCGACGGCCGGCGCCCGCGACCCCGGAACCTCGGTGCGGGCCGCAGGGCCGAGCCCCGGAGAGGACCCGGCCCCCGCCCAGGGGCGGGCGATCAGCCCTTGCAGTCGACCCGTTTCGCCTCCGAATTGGCGCGTGGCCAGGTGAAGGTGCAGGTCATGCCGACCTTGACGTTCTTGCGCTTGGTCTTCTTGCCGTCGATGGTCACGGTGGTGCGCGAGCCCGACACCTTGGCGGTCAACTCCTTGCCGTCGACGGTAATGATGATACGACGACCGCCGCGCTTGATCTTGGTGACCGGGCCCGAGTGCTCGACCATGGAAACCTTCTGTTGGGACAGCGCGGACAGCATTCCCATGATTTCGGGCGGCTGGTTGAGGATGGCGACGATGGCCTGGCGCACGTCCTCGCCGATCATGGGGTCGAGGTCGCGCTTGGCGCGCTTGGCCTCGTCGACCAGCGCCTTGCTGGTCACCGCCGTCTTGTAGCCGGCGCGCAGGGCGGCCAAGCGGTCGGGGACGATGTCGGGCGGGCCTGCGGTAATGCGCGAGAGTTTCCCCTGGTTCTCCATCATCGTCGACAGCGCCTTCTGCACCGGGGTCTTGGCGAAGTCCCGGGCGTCGGGGATACCCGGCAGAACCTTGCCGAACTGCAGCACGATCCTGAGCTGGCCGGCACGGACGTAACTGAGGCCGGAGCTCATGCCGCCCATCAGCACGTCGGTCTCGCCGCGCAGCATGCCGAGCGCCGCCGCCGAGCCCGAATAGCCGACGATGATCTTGCGCGGAATGTTGTAGGCGGTCGAGAACATGAAGGCGTCGTTGTACGACCCGGCGCCGATGCCCGAGGCCGAGAATTTCACCGGCCGCTTGGAATTGAAGACGTCCTGGATGGTCTTGTATTCCTTCGAATTGACCGCGACCGACGCCACCCGCCAGTCCGACTGGGCCTTGCCGATCCACGACATCTTGGCGAGGTCGAAGCGGATGCCCTTCTTGTTTTGAATCTGGGAATAGACCAGACCGGTGGTGAAGCTGCCCACCGTCAACCCGTTGGGCTTGGCGCTATAGACCAAATTGGCGGCAATGATGTGCCCCGCACCGGGGCGGTTCTTGACCGCCGTGCTGAGCCCGGGAATGGCCTTCTTGATGTGGCGTGAAATCAGGCGGGCAAAGAAATCATGGCCGCCCCCCGGCGCGCTGCCGACCACCCAGGTCAGGGTCTTGCCGTTGAAGTAGGCGGCGCCCTTCTCCGCCGCCTGGACCGGCCCGATGGCAAGGCTTGCCCCGGCAATGGCACACAGCGCGGCTAAACGAAACGCATTCGTCATTACATGCTCTCCTTGAAATGAAATTGACCGCTGGGTTTCCTCGGAACCGAGCTCCGCCCCTCAGGCCGGCCCACGGTCAAAGGCCGATGTAGAGGCGCGGGAGGCGCGCAAGAAGCGGGCCCCAGAGGGGCCCGCCAAAGCTTCTTGCAACGGCAAGGGTCAGCCCTTGCAGTCGATGGTCTTGGCCTCGGAGTTGATCTTGGGCCAGGTAAAGGTGCAGATCATGCCGACCTTGATGGCCTTGCGCTTGACCTTCTTGCCGTTGAGCATGACCGTGGTGCGCGATCCCGACACCTTGGCGGTGTATTTCTCGTTCTGATCGCCGATGGTGATGCGGCGGCCGCCGCGCTTGGTCGCCGTCACCTTGCCCGAGGTCTTGATCATCGGCACCTTGACCTTGGTCAGCGCCGTCAGCATGGCGACGATCTCCGGCGGCTGGTTGAGCATGTCGATCACCAGCTTGGTGGTCTCCTCGCCGTTGGCGGCCTCGATCAGGCGGTGGGAGCGCTTGCCCTCCTCGATCAGAAGCGGGTCGTTGGCCGCTTCCATGAACGCGGTCCTGAGCGCCTTGAGCCGGTCCGGCACGATGTTGGGCGGCCCCGCGATGATGCGCGACAGCTGGCCGTAGAGGGTCAGCATCTTGCCCAGCCGCTTCTGCTGTTCGGTCTTGGCCAGGTCGATCGCGTCCGGCACCGTCTTGAACAGCTCCGCATATTGCGGGCTGTGGCCGAAGCGCAGGATGATCCGGGTGTGCCCGCCGCGGACGTAATTCATGCCCGAGCTGGCGCCGCCGACCAGAAGATCGGTTTCGCCGCGCACCATGCCGAGGGCGGATTCGGTGCCCTGATAGCCGGGGATGATGCGGTAGGGGATCTTGAACGCCTCGCTGATCAGGAAGGCATCGTTCCAGGCGCCCGAGCCGACGCCCGAGGCCGACCACTTGATCTTGCGCTTGGTATTCATGACGTCGTCCCAGGTCTTGTAGTCGCCCTTGACGGCGGCCGACACCACGCGCACGTCCGACGCCCCCTTGCCGATCCACGACATCTTGGCGAGATCGAACTTGATGCCCTTGAGGTTCATGATCTGGCCGTAGATCAGCCCGGTGGTGAAGTTGCCGATGGTGAGCCCGTTGGGCTTGGCGGTATAGATCAGGTTGGCGCCGATGCGGTGCCCCGCGCCGGGCCGGTTGAGGGTGACGAACTTGGACCCCGGCAATTTCCGCTCCATGTGGCGGGCGAACAGGCGGGCATAGAAGTCGTGCCCGCCGCCGGGACCGGTGGAGATGATCCACCTCACCGTCTTGCCGTTATAAAAATCCTTACCGGTCGCCGCCTCGGCGGCCCCAGCGAGGGCCATCGCGCCGCCCAAAAGGGCGCCCGTGGCCAGTATCTTGATGGAATGTCTCACGACGAAATCTCCCTTAGTTCGTGTCTCCCAGGATGAAATTATTATTCATTTCTTTGTGTTCTTTCTGTGATGACGCAGTGAACCACATCCGCACGTTCAGAACAACCCACGGGCGCGTAAAACCAGCCGCATGGCGCCGTAAACGGCCTTGTTTTCAGTACGGTGTCGCGTGCATTTCACCGCGCGCGTCGACCAGCACCCGCTCGGACTCACACGGTTTGCCATCGACCCGCTCGCGCAGCCAGTCATAGACGAGCGACTCCCGGTTCTCGCCCAGCTCCGCGGATGACGCCTGGGCGACCGAGTGATTGGCGTTCTCATAGAGCACCAGGCGCTTGGGCGCGGTGATCAGGTCGAACAGCTCGAGGGTGTGGTGGATCGGCGAAAGCTGGTCCGCATCGCCGGCGACGATCATATAGGGCGCGGTGATATCGGCGGCCACCTTGCGCAGGTCGAACTCCTTGCAGAATTCGTCGAAGGCGTCCTCGTCCTCGTAGCCGGCCATGAACATGAAGCGCACCTTGAAGGTCGGCGAGGCGGTGTTGAAGATGGTCGAACAGCCCGGCTCCTGGCACACGCCGGTGCCGCAATAGCCCTTGATTCGGTCGCCCAGTCCGGCGGCGGCCACGGTGCCGTAATAGGTGCCGAAACTGGAGCCGCGGATGACGATGCGCCGGGCGTCGATCCCGGCCCGGGCCGCCAGCCAGTCGACGCAGGTCTCCGCCGCGGCGGCGAAGTTGTCCGCGGAAATGGTGACGCCCCGGTTGCGGGTCTCGCCCTGTCCGGGGCCGTCCAGCGCCAGCACCGCCATGCCGCGGGTCAGCGCCGCATCGCCATGGCCCGAGACCATGTTTTCCTTGGACCCGTCCATGCCCCCGATATGCAGCACGCAGGGGATCTCCTCGCCGTCCGCCGGCGCATGGGGCAGATGGAGGAAGGCGGACAGGGCGGTATCCTGGAACGGGATGTCGACGCGCTCTATGGGGTGGTCGGCATAGGCGATGTACTTGTCGTAGGTCTCGATCATGTGGCGCTCCCATTCGAGACATTCTTCGTTGATCTCGAAATAGGGCCACTGTGCGGAGGCGAACAGCAGGGCCGCGATCAGGTAGCTGTCCGCGGCCGAGACCAGGCGGCCCTGGTCCTCGAAGCGCTTGGCGATGGCCTCGCGCCGGAGCCCTTCCTTGGCGAATTCGGGGCCGATGTCGTTGAATTTCTTCATCCAGCTGCCGGCCCGGCGGAAATCGGCCAGGCCCTGGGGGCCGCCGCGGCTGCCCTTGGACTGGATGCGGCCCTGATCCCATTCGGGGCCGATGGTCCTGATCACGGAATCCAAGAGCCAGCGCTGTTCGCGCCAGCGCCGCGTGCGTCTCTCAACCTCCAGGCTTCGCTGCATTGGGGCTCCCCTCTTCTCTGAACCATGCGGGGCATTGGATTTGCGGTACCCCGCAGTTCGTGGTAGTTGTCGGCCAAATGTGACGGCCCGGAGAACGGGTGTCAATCGCCCGCAGGCAGGCGTCCAGCGCCGTCGCCTACCGCGTTCCCCCGGCATCTGTCCGGGACATCGACAGGGAGTAAACCATGCAACGATCTCGCAATCTTCATCGCCTCGCACCCGCTTTGGGGGCGGCCGCGCTTCTCCTCTCTGCCGGCGGCGCCCAGGCGGCGGAGGCCGATTACTTCAACGGCAAGACGGTCACCTATATCGTCGCCACCGGCGCCGGCGGCGGCTTCGATTTCTACGGCCGCCTGGTCGCCAAACACATGCAGAAGAACCTGCCCGGATCGACCTTCGTGGTCCGCAACATGCCGGGCGCCGGGCACATGCTGGGCCTCAACTACATCTACAACGCCAAGCCCAACGGGTTGACCCTCGGCACCTTCAACACCGCCATGATCCTCAACCAGATCCTCGAGAAGAAGGGGGTTCGGTTCGACATGGCCAAGATGGATTATCTGGGCAAGCTGGCGAGTTCGTACCAGATCCTGATGATCAGCACCAAACAGCCCTACCGGACCATCGCCGATTTGCAGAAATCGGGCAAGGTGCTGAAGATGGCGACGGGCGGGCCCGGTTCGGGGCGCTGGATGTTCTCCAAGATCGCCGAGCGCGCCCTTGGGCTGAAATTCCGCCTGATCCCCGGTTACAACGGGCCGACGGCGACGCTGGCCGTGATGCGCGGCGAGATCGACATCATGACGGGATCGATCGAAAGCAACAAGCAGACCGTCGATCAAGGGCGCGGACATTTCATCGCGGTGTTTTCGCCCCACCGCGAAAAGCTCTATCCCAACATGCCGACCGTCGGGGAGTTGACCGACGATCCCGACAACAAGGCGCTGGCGCGAATCGTCGAAACCATCGGCGGCGCCTGGCGCATCACCGGGGTGACCCCTGGCGTTCCCAAGGGACGTCTCGCCGCCATGCGGGCGGCCTACAAGAAGGGCGTGTTGGATCCCGCATTCGGGGAGGCGGTGAAGAACGCCAACCGCGATATCGACCCCGCCTTCGGCGAGGAGGTGGATAAGATTATCCGCGAAGCGCTGAACGTCAGCCCTAAGGTCAAAGGGCTTTTGCAAGAGGCCGTCCTGAGTGCGCCCAAGGTCGCCTATCTGCGCCACACCGGCAAGGTCACCCAGACCAAGCGCGGCGGGCGGCGCATCTTCATCATGTACGAAGGCAAGGAGATCAAGGCCAGGATCTCCGGCTCGCGCACCAAGGTCACCATCAACGGCAAAGATGACGTCCGCAAGAACGTCAAGCCCGGCATGACCTGCACCTTCGTCTATATCCGCATGGGCGGGGAAGCGAAGGAACTGGTCTGCAAGAACTGACCGGCCACTTGAACCGCCGTCATGGCGGCCTTGAGGGGAGGGCCCCGCCCTCCCCTTTTCGCGTCGACGTCTCGGCCTTTGCCGCCGCCCGCAGCTTGGGCTAAAGTTCGGGCCACCACGATACAAACCGAAGCGTGACGCACAACGAAATCTCAGGAGGAAGACATGGCCATTATCACCCGGGTGTTCGACGCCCTCGATCAGCACCGGCAGGACCGTCCGCGCGAGCGCAAGCTGATGGCCGCCCAGGAAGACTTGATCATCGCCTGCAACGTCTATGAGCCCGGCGCGCGCAACGAGTTTCACTATCACAAGGGAACGTCGCAATCGTTCCTGGTGATGCAGGGAACGCTGACGTTGCGCACCAAGGACGAGGAGGACGGCCCGGTGGAGGAGCACCACCTGTCCCAGGGCGACGCCGCGCTCATCCCCGGAAATCAATACTACCAGCTGCACAACGAAACCGACGGCATCTGCCTGCTTTATCAGGTGAAAAAGCCGGGCGACCAGATCGTCGTCGCCGGCAAGGGGCAGCTGTCGAACAAGGATTACTTCACCGAGCGGCGGCAGAAAGAACGCGCCCTCTAAACGGCTTCCGGGCGCGCCCGTCACCGCATGGGGCCGCCTTTCTCACTTCGCGACAGGGGCCTTTGCGATGGCAAAGGCCCTTCTTTCTGGTTGCCTCAGTCGAGCGGGATCGCGTCAAGCCCAGCGTCGATTCCGTCGTCCGCGGGGCCGGAGGGCGCCGTTTCGGCGGTCCCCTCGGGCGATCCCGACCAGCCGGCACGCACCAATCCGACGCCGCCGGCAATAGCGTCGCCGTCGCCCACCAGGGTCAGGCCGAGGGCCGCCTCCGCGGCCACATCGTCCAACGCAACGTCCCGCGTAAGCGCCCATCGGTCGGCGGTCACCGGCGCGGCGGCCGGGGCTCCCGCGCGCGGCCCCGGGCCGGTGCCCGGTGCCGGCCACCAGACGCCGAGGCCGATACCGGCGGCAAGCACGAGCCCGGCGGCGATGCGGCCGAACGCGGCACGCCGCCAGGACCGGTCCGCCGCGGCGAACCGCGAGGTCAGGCCGACCTTTGCGGCGTTGAGGGTCGCCGCCCTTAGCCGGGCCCGCAGCAGGTCCGAAGGCGGCGGCGCTTTGAGGGTATCCAACAGCCGGTCGAGACCGTCGTCGCCCAAGTTCCGATCCATCCTCTCGCGCATTCTTGCTTATCCCATCAAATCGCGTCTTAACAGGGCGAGATCCCGCCTCAGTGCGCGCCGCCCCCGGGCGAGCAGAGATTCGACCGCCTCATCGCTGATGCCCAGGATTTCTCCCGCCTCGCTGTTGCTGCACCCCTGGTAATAGGTCAACACCAACGCCGCGCGCTGACGCGGGGGCAGGTCGTCGAGGGCGCCACGCACCGCCCGTTGGACGTCGAGGCTCCGATCCGCGGTCTCCGCGCCGCCGTCCGGCAGCTCGGGGAGATTCTCGATCGGCAGCGGCACCGCCTTGCGTTTGCGGTCGATGCACAGATTGACGACGACGCGGTAAAGCCAGGTCTTGAGCTTGGCACCATCGGGCTGCCATTCCGGCGCCTTGGCGAAAAGGCGGAGGAAGGCCTCCTGAGCGATGTCCTCGGCTTCGCGCGGGTCGCCCAGCATGTACCAGGCATGGCCCGTGATCTGAGCCAGATACCGCTCCACCAGTGCCGACCAGGCCGCGCCGTCGCCGCCCGCCGCCAGCGCGATCAGATAGTCGTCGCTGGCGGAGGCCGGCTGTTTCGCGGCCGCAGGCGAAGATGGGTCAGCGGCGCCGGTGGCCCCGCCCGCCGCGCCAGTGACTCCAGCCCGATTTCGAGAGTTCATCGTTATCGAGTGCCTTGTCCTTGTTTTCGTCATAGCGACCGAACCACCGCCCCGTGGGATCGGTGATCTCATTGGCCGTCACCTGGCCGTCGCCGTTGGCATCAAGCATATCGAAAAACGACACGGTCTGCAGGCGAATAAACCAGCGACCGCGGCGGCGAAATTCGTCGACCGAGAGCTTGCCGTCGCCGTTGACGTCGGCGGCCGCGAACAGGCGGCGCTGCTCGCCCTGGATTTCGGCCAGCGTCACCTTGCCGTCGCTGTTGGTGTCGAGGATCTCCATGCGCCGGGCCATGCGGCGCGCCCGGCGCCGTTCGCGCCAGCCGCCACGCGCCCGCCGGTCGCCCCGTCCCTCCTCGGCGGCGGCGCCGCGGGGGCCACGCCCGCTCTCGCCCATGTGCGGTCCATGCGGACCGGTCCCCGGCATCATGGCGCCGGGGCCGCCGGCACCGGGCATGGCGCCGGACCCCATCGGGCCGGGCCGATCCTGGGCAGCCGAGGGGGATGCGGCAAGCGCCAGGGCGACGGCCAAGGCGGCGATGGGGCCGGCGGTGAAGGTCAAGCATCTGGTCATGGTACTGCTCCTCGAATTGGCGCCGGGGCCGTTCGGCGGGGCCGGCGCGAAATGTCCTTTGCCTCCTTACACGGTCGGACGCGGCAATCCTGTCGCGGGCCCGGAAAGAAAATGCGCCGCGCGCAGGTCCCTGCATGAATTGAATAGGTTAGGGCGCCCGGCCGCGGCCTTGGCCCGCCGCCACCGGGGTATGGAAACGGGCGCCGGGGGGCGAAAAATTCCCATTGCTCGGGATACAAAAGCTGCGCCAGGCGATATCATGTCGCCCGTAGACCCGGAGCCTTGAGAGGCTGGCGATGAAACTCACCCTGGGATGGAAAACCGCACTCCTTGGACTGCTTGGCCTAGGCATCCTCTTTTACGTCTTCTCCGGCCCGGGCGGCGGCTACCAGCCGCCCCGGGTCGCAGAGCGGGAGAGCGAACCGGTCGCCGATTTTACCCGGGCCAAATTCACGCAGGTGCTGAAATCCATGGAAGGCGGGCGCCTGGTTGCGAAGGTCGAAAAGGGGCTTTCCGACCACGAGCTTCGGTTGCAGGTCGACGGGGCGTGGTCGGCGCTCGACCAGGCCACGCGGTATCGGTTCGCGCGCGCGATGTGGCAGGCCTGGGCCGCACTTCACGACCCCGGGGATCGCTACAAGGCGCGCATCCTCATCATCGACGAGAAGGGCATGAAGATCGGCGGCTCGCGGCTGCTCGATCCGTCAAAAATCTGGGTGCGCAAGCCCTAGCTAGGCCGGGCCAATGCCGGAGCGCCGGCCGCACGAAACAGGATATTGAGAGGAGGCCCCATGGCCCAGCCCCTTGAAGCGACGGGAATCGATCACGTGGTCCTTCGCTGCAAAGACACCGCCCGTTCACGTGCCTTCTATCAAGGCATTCTCGGCATGGCCGTCGCCCACGAATCGGACGCCTACGTTTTCCTGCGCTGCGGCGGGCAGACGCTGGCGCTGTTTCGGGCCGATGGCGGCCTGCCTTCCGCACGAGAGGAGCTCGACCACATCGCCCTCACGGTGACGGGCGATTTCGACGCGACCGTCGATGCGCTCGCGGGGCACGGCCTCGCGGTCCAGACCCGCGCCAATGATCCGCGCTGCATCTATATCGAGGACCCGGACGGCCATCGCCTCCAGCTTCTCACCGACAGATAAGCGGCCAATGGCGTCGGGCGCCGCGCCGCGGCCGATCGTCAGTCGCCGGTGAGCGACTGCATCCAATAGATGACGTCGCGGCCCATGGCTTGCCCGTCAAGGGTAAACCCCACGTACCAGGTCGCCAGCGCCGCGGCGACGATCAACACAATGCAGACGTTCCGTTTCATACCCAGGCACCAAGGCGGTAAGCGGCCCGCCCCCTGAGGCACACGCGTTCTCGACGTATCGAAACGTGCAGCAACCATAGTCCCAAATAACGGGAGAGATAAACGGGTATTGCATTGGAATGTTATAGGGGCCTTGCCTTTGCCGGCGGACGCAGAGGCTGCCGGGGAGGGCCCCGGCGGCGGGAGCGGGCCCGCCGCCCGGCTTGATCCAGCGACCCTCAGCCCAAAGCGTCGGCGCCCGCCTGGGCGACGGGTTCGTCGTTCTCGCCGATCCCCGAGACGCCGATGCCGCCCACGCATTTACCCTCGTAAAACACCGGAACCCCGCCCCTGACGGCCACCGCGTTGGGATAGGTGAGGAAGCCGGGCCGCTCCGCCACCCGCTCTTCCAAGGCCCGTGTCGGCCGTTCCCGGATGGCCGCGGTCCGGGCTTTCCCGGTCGCCATTTCGACGCTGTTGGGCCCCTGCCCGTCGGGCCGCTCCAGGTAGAGGAGCTGCCCCCCTTCGTCGACCACGGCAATGGTTCCCTCGACGCCGCGCTCGCTGGCAGCGGCCTTGCAGGCCTTCACCATGGCGCGAACGTCATCGGCGGACAGACACAGCTTTTGGCGCATCCCTCATCCTTTCCCCTGGCCTCGACCGCATATCCGCCCGCCCGGCGCTTCGATCGACGGCGAGTCAGGCCTTGTCCGCCTCCCAGCCCGCGACCCAAATCGCCGCCGTATCCGCCGCGCCACGGGCGACGGGCGCCGGGATGCCCTGTTGGTCGGCCAGCTTGGCGGCCAGGCCGACGTCCTTGTTCATGAGGTTGCTGGCGGGCCGCGGGTGGGCGTGGTTGTCCTTGATTTCGAAGGCACGCTCCCAGCGGGACACGGTGGAACCGCCGTCCTCGGCAACCGCCATCTCGAGGAAGGTCCCGACGTCGAGCCCGCCCGCCTCGACCATGTTGAGGGTTTCGGCCAGCACCACCCGCTCGGCGGCGTTGATGAAGTTCTTCGCGATCTTGGCGACATTGCCGCAGCCGACCGGTCCGAAATGCCACACCCCCTTGCCCAGCGCCTCCAGCTGCGTCCGCGCCCGGGAGACCGCCTCTGCGCTGCCGCCGAGCAGGAAAACGGCGTCGCCGGCGGCGACGACGCGGGGCACCGCGGTGACCGGTGCGTCGATGACGGTTACGCCGTGTTTCTCCGCCTCCGCCGCGATGCGCTGCGTGGTCTCGGGCATGACGGTCGAGTGCAGGAGCACCAGAGCCCCCGCCGCCGCGCCCTCGAGAACCCCACCCGCGCCAAGGACGGCGTCCTCGGCCTCGTCGTCGGTGCGCACGAAAACATGGATGATTTCGCATCCCTGCGCGGCCTCGGCCGGCGACGATACGGCCTCGGCACCTTCGGCCTCGGCGTGCGCCCGTTGCCCCTCGGCGATGTCGTACGCCTTGACCGCATGCCCGGCCAAGTGGAGGCGCTTGAGCAGCGCGCTACCCATTGCGCCGACGCCGACCAGTCCCACTGCATCCGTCATGACCATGTCCTCCCCCAACGGAATCCTTGAACGTCTGCTTCTCCGCAGGGTAGCACTGTCGACGACCGGCATGAAAGCCGGCCGATACGGAAACGCCGGCGCCAATCATCGCCGCCCGCCAGCACAGGCTGGAAAATTTCCGGCGCCTGGGCTCTAATAGACCGATGAAAAATGCTTCGGCACGGCTGTTGGGATTTCTGTGTTTGATCGTCTCCGGCTCCGCCCTCGCTCATGACCGGGCGCTGGACCGCAACGGTTGCCATGCCAACGAGCCCTGGGGCGGCTACCACTGCCACCAGGGGCCTTTGGCGGGACAGTATTTTCGGTCCCGCGCCGAAGCCGAACGGCTCCTGCCCCGGCGTCCCGCCCAACAGAGGCGGCGGCGCGCGCGCGATCCCAACCATGTTTTCGGCCGCGCCAAGGTTGTCGACGGCGACACCCTAGAGATCAGGGACGAGCGGATCAGGCTTTACGGCATCGACGCCTTTCACCGGCGCCAGCGCTGCCGACGCTCCGACGGCGACCGCTACCGCTGCGGCCGCGAAGCCAAGCGGGCCCTTGAACGCAAGGTGGACAACAAGCGCGTCGCCTGTGCCGTGAAAGAGCGGCATCGCAGGCGATCGGTCGCGGTCTGCTGGCTCGACGCGGAGGATATCGGCGCCTGGATGGTTCTTTCCGGCTGGGCGATGGCCGATCGCACCCATGGGGCCGACTACCGCATTCACGAGCGGCGCGCCGAGCGCCGGCGCAACGGCGCCTGGTCTGGAGAGTTCCTCCGCCCCGATGCGTGGCGCGAGCGCCGCCGCGAGCGCCGCCGCGACCGGGACTGATGTCGGCCGACCGCCGCTGCGTCTCCTGAGACCCCGACGTGTCGGTTCGCCACCGGGATAGCCCATGCACCGATTGGAACCCTATCTTCCCCGGCTCTACCGCTACGCCTTTTCCCTCACCCGGGAGGAGGAGCTGGCCAAGGACCTGGTTCAGCAATGCGCCCTCAAGTCCCTCGCCGCCAAGTCGGTTCCCGACGAAGAGGCGGCCTATCGGGCCTGGTTGTTCATCATCCTGCGCAACGCCTTTCGCGATCATCTGCGCCGGAACCGTCTGAAGGACGCGTTGTTCCAGCCCGACCCCCTGCCCGAGGACGAACCGGTGATGGAATATTGGCGGGGCGACGAGCGTCTGATCAATATATTGAACGTCAAACAGGCGATGGGGCGGCTCAACGCCAAGGATCGCGAAATCATCGGCCTGGTGGATTTGGCCGGCCTCAGCTATGCGGAATCCGCCGAGGTCCTGGATATCCCGGCGGGCACGGTGATGAGCCGGATCAGTCGGGCACGCGCCAGGTTGCTTGCCTTGATCGGCGAAAGCAACGTGGCGCCGTTAAAGCCTGCGCGAGCACGGCGGAGGACGTAGGACGGGTATGGACAAGAAAACGAAGATCGAACGGGCCAATGCCTTCGTCGATGGCGAGCTCGACCGCGCCGCGCGTACCGACGTTCTGGCCGAGGCCGCCCGCAACCCGGACATGGCGCGCGAGCTTGCCCAGCTCAACCGATTGAAGATGGCGGTCGAGGACAGCGTCGAGGTGCCCGCCATCGACCTCCCGGCGTCGGGCCGCGGGCGTGCGGCGCGACGCTGGGCCATCGGCCTCGCCACGGCCGCGTCCCTTGCCCTCGTCGCGGTGACCGGCATCATCGCCTGGACGGACCGGACGCCGGCGACCGACCACGGCATCCCCCTGGCCTGGGCGCTGGATGTCCACGGCGGCTGGCGGGATGCCGGACCGGCGGCCGGAAACCCTGGGCTTCCGCGGCCCACCACTGTGCGCCTCGATGCCCACGTGCCCGACCTGTCGGCGGCCAAACTGCGGATCGCCCATGTCGGCGCGGCGCCGGGTCCCGACGGCGCCAAAGCCCTGGTGGTGGGGTATCTCGGCACCCGTGGCTGCCGCGTCACGCTGCTGGTCGACGGCGGACGCTCCCGGCTCACCGAAGACCCGGTCTTCGTCGAGGCGGGCGGCGTCAAGGCGATGGCCTGGCGCGCGGGTCGGCTGCGCCACCTGATCCTGGCCGAGGGCATGGAGCAAGGGCGATTTCGCATGATCGCCAAGGCCGTCCATCGCGCCAGCCTCGAGCGTTTGCCGGTGGACGAACCGACGCGGATGGCGCTGGCCCGGAGCCGGCGAACCAGCCCGCCCTGCGCCGCTTGATATTTCCTGGAATAATGGCGGGCCCTCCGCCGTCTCTTCATTTAGGAGTGCCCTGCCCCGCCGGTGATTAGGGGCGAAGCACGCCACTGAGGTTCACCCTGGGGAGAGACAAATGACCATCGAAGAGACTTCAAAGCAGACGGATCCGGGCGCCGAGGAGCGATCGGCCGACCTGTTCGAGCTTTATGCCGAGGACCCCGAGCGTGCCGATTGGGTGGTCTTCGGGCGAGTCCCCGAAAACGACCGGCGCGGTTTCCTCAAGGGCGCGGGTCTCGCCACCATGGGAGCGCTTCTGGGCGCTGCCATCCCGTTTCACCGCAACATGCCCGCGGGGTTAATCCCTGAGGCTTTGGCGGCGAAGAATCTCAAGATCGAGGGCAAGGACGGTCTGACCGTCCTCAACGACCGTCCGATCAATGCGGAAACGCCGCCGCACCTCCTCGACGACAATGTGACGCCGACCGCACGGCACTTCATCCGCAACAACGGCATCCCGCCGGAAAACATGGATGCGGGGAGCTGGAAGCTCGTCGTCGACGGGCTTGTGGACAAGCCCATGACGCTTTCCATCGCCGATCTCAGGCGTCAGTTCCAGGTGGTCACCCAAAAGCTGACCATCGAATGCGGCGGCAATGGCCGCGGCTTCTTCGATCCGCCGGCCTCGGGCAACCAGTGGACCCTGGGCGCGGTCGCCTGCTCGGAGTGGACCGGGGTGCGGCTCGCCGACGTGCTGAAGGCGGCGGGCGTCAAGAAGAACGTCGTCTACACCGCCCATGTCGGCGCCGACACCCACCTTTCGGGCAAGGCCGGGAAGCTGCCGATTTCCCGCGGCGTGCCCATCGAGAAGGCGATGAACCCCTACAACCTGATCGCCTTCGGCATGAACGGCGGCCCGCTGCATCCGCAGAACGGCGCGCCCCTGCGCCTGGTGGTGCCGGGCTGGCCGGGGTCGTGCTCGCAGAAATGGCTCAAGCGCGTCTACCTGCGCGACAAGGTCCATGACGGCCCGAAGATGACCGGAACCGCCTATCGCGTCCCGGCCTATCCGGTGGCGCCGGGCCAGAAGGTGCCGCAGAAGGACATGGAGATCATCCATGCGATGCCGGTCAAATCCCTGATCACCAGCCCCGCCACCCGCGGCCGCAGCGCCTCCCGCGCCATCGAGGTCCGCGGTCATGCCTGGGCCGGGGACAACGCCGTGGCCCAGGTCGACGTCTCGATCGACTTCGGCGCGACCTGGATCAAGGCCGACCTGTCGCGGCCCGACAACCCCTACGCCTGGCAGCATTTCAAGGCCTGGGTCACCTTCCCGCAGGCGGGCTACTACGAGATCTGGGCCCGGGCGACCGACGATCAGGGCCGCGCCCAGCCCTTCGAGATTCCCTGGAATCCCAAGGGCTATCTCAACAATTCCGTCCATCGCATTTCCATCAGGGTCGCCTGAGCGTGCGACGGATCGTCATCGCCCTCGTCTTAGCGGGCGCGGTATCGTGGGGGTGGGCCTGGCCCGCCCCCACCGCCGTCCGGGCCCAGCAACCGGCGGCGGAAGACGCCGAGCAGGACTGGCAGGGCCTGCCGCCGGGCAAGGGCCGCGAGGAAACGTTCTACGCCTGCGCGCCGTGCCATTCGCTCAGATTGGTGACCCAGCAGGGCCTCTCGCGCCGGCGCTGGTCGGAGACGCTCGACTGGATGGTCGCCAAGCAGGCGATGCCCGAGCTCAATCCCGACGATCGCGAGCTGATCCTCGATTACCTCGCCAAGCATTATGGCGAGGACCGCGCACCCCCCGGCAAACGCCGCCGGCGCCGTATTCCCTGACCGCCCTATTCCCTGACCGCCGTATTCCCTGACCGCCCTATTCGACCGAAGTCTTCAACGGGCCCGCCATCGCCGCGCCCACCGGCACCGGGCGCGCCGTCGCAGAGCGGCCCGCGTCTCGTCGCGGCATCCCCACAAAAAACCCCCGGAAACGTGACGCTTCCGGGGGCGTATCTGGTAGCGGGGGAGGGACTTGAACCCCCGACACGCGGATTATGATTCCGCTGCTCTAACCAACTGAGCTACCCCGCCATGACCAGGTTCCGGCGACCGGCCGAAGGTCAGGGCATATAGGCCGCAACGCCCGGGCTGTCAAGGCCGCGGACCGCCCCTGCGGGCCGTCCGGCCGGAGCCGTGCGCAGGCTTACGCGATGGCCGATGCCGCCGCCTCGGCGATGTCGTCCAGCGCCGGCGCCGGCGCCGCCGGTGTCGGATTGTACCACGGGCGGTAGTCGCCGGCCCGGATCTGGTCCAGCACTGCCCGGTGATCGGGGGCGGCGGCGGAGATTTCACGCGCCTGTTTCCGAATCCCTTCGGCCGCGCGGAGATAGTCCTCGGCGGAGATCGCCGCCTCGCTCGGAAACTCGTGGTCGCCGTACCACTCCTTGCCCATCAGGACGTTGATGTAGTTCCAGTTTTCGAACAGCGAATAGGTGCTGTTGCACTCGAGCGCGCTCGGCAGCTTGACCTTCCACAGCTCCAATTTCGATTTCAGCCCATCGGGAATGCGCGCCTCGGCCCGGGCCTCGACCCAGAACGGCGCATCGGTGCGGTTTGAGGTGGCGTAATGGAAGACGATGAAATCGCGGATCTCGTCGTACAGCTTGACCGTGGCGTTGTTGTAATGCTCGGCGAAGGCGGGGTTCTGGGCGCTGTCCGGGAAATATTCCAGCAGCCAGCGCAACGCCATCTGGGTGAAATGGATGGAGGTCGATTCCAGCGGCTCGATGAAACCGCCGGCGAGCCCCACGGCCACGCAATTCTTGACCCAGCTGCGCCGCGAGCGGCCGATGCGCATGGAAATCACCCGCGGGTCCGGATGGTCGTCGGGCAGGTCGAGGAAACGGCGGAACTCGGTGATCGCCTCGTCGTCGCTGGCGAAGGCGGAGGAGAACACGTAACCGGTGCCGAGCCGCGAATAGAGCGGCACCCGCCATGACCAGCCGGCATTGAGGCCGGTCGCGGAGGTGAAGCTCTCGAGCTTGGCGGTCCCGTCATGGGGGATTTGCACCGCCAGCGCCTTGTCGCACAGAAGGTGATCGGTGTATGGCTGGAACGGCTCGCCCAGCGCCTCCTTGATGATCAAGCCGCGGAACCCGGTGCAGTCGAGAACCAGCTCGACGGGCCAGTCGCCCCCCTCCTTGAGGGTGAGCGACTTGACGTATCCGCGCTCGTCCAGGTTGACGGCGGTGACGTCGTCGCGCACGTGCTCGACCCCCAAATTGGTCGCATACATGGTCATGTAGTTGGAGAACAATGCCGCATCGATGTGATAGGCGTAGGGGAACAGGCCGTCGTAGTCCTTGCCCTCGAAGGCGCGCGGGGCCTGGCAGTTGACGATGGCGGGAATGGCCGGGAACACGGCCTCGCCGAAGGACGGCGCCCGGCCCATCTTCCGCGCCTTGTGGTAGTGATAGGCGGCGTTATAGCCGTAGAGATAGCCCGGGCGCGAAAACGGGTGCCAGAAGGTGAGCGGCTTGCCTTCGGCATCGTGGTTCCAGTTGGTGAACTTGACCGCGCATTTGAACGACCCGTTGCACTGTTTCAGGAAATCGCGCTCATCGAGGCGCAGCTGACCCAAGGTCAGGCCCATGGAAATGGTCGTCGCCTCGCCGACGCCGATGGTGGGGATATTGGGCGATTCGATCACCGTGATGCGGACGTCTTCGCCGTCGCCACGGCGGTTGAGGCCGCATTGGAGGATGCCTGCCGCCAGCCAACCCGCGGTTCCGCCCCCCACGATGGTCACGTGCTGTACCCGATTGCTCATGATGCTCGCCCCTTCGGCGCTGAATGGTGCCCGCCCCGCGGCTATTGGTTACGCCAGCCCAACGCCGCCTGTCAATCGGGCCGGGGCCCGGTGCGCCACTGGCCGCCCTCGAACGCGGCACCGCCCCCACGCCGCCGCGATGTGCTACATTGACGGCTTCGACCCACCCGCAGATTCTTCGCGCCCCGACCGGACCGTCCCCATGGCGAAAATCGCAGACCTCGGCGCCGTGTTGCGCACCCTCAAGATCGCCAATTACCGAAATTACTCGGTCGGCAATTTCGCCTCGCAACTGGGCATGTGGGTGCAACGGATCGCCCTGCAATGGCTGACCTGGGAACTCACCCACTCCCCCACCTGGCTCGGCATCATCGCCTTCGCCGATTTCTTTCCCAATATCGTCATGGCCCCCCTGGCCGGCGCCCTGGCCGACCGGCTCGACCGGCTCAGGGCGATCCGGTTCTACATGTGGATTTCGGGCGCCATATCCATGACCATCGCGGTCCTGGTCATGACCGACGCCATCACCATGACGCTGCTTCTCGCCCTGGTGGTCGCCAACGGCACCGCGATGGCCTTCAACTATCCCCTCAGGCTCTCGATCATCCACGCGCTGGTGGATCGCGAGGACCTGACCTCGGCCATCGGCGTCAACGCTTTGTCCTTCAACATCGCGCGCATCGGCGGTCCGGCGCTGGCCGGCGTCATCATCCTGCAATGGGGCGTGGGCCCGGCCCTCGCCTTTACCGCCGCCGCCGACGTGCTGTTCATCCTGGCCCTTCACGCCGTTCGCCTCCACGGCGGCGGCGAGGCGCGCGAACGCCGGGCGCTGCGCCATATTCCCGGCGAGATCGGCGAAGGCTTCCGGTACGTCTGGAACCACCCGGGGATCGGGCCGCTATTGGTGATCCTGCTGGCGACCACCCTCTTCGCCCGCCCCTTCAACGACCTCTTCGCGGGTTTCGCCGACGACGTCTTCGGGCGCGGCGCCGACGGCCTCGCGTGGCTCACCGGGATGCTCGGGCTCGGCGCCTTCATCGGCTCCATCTTCCTCGCCCAGCGCAGGGGCGTCGAGGGGTTGACCCGGATGCTGGTGACATCGGTGCTGATCTTCGCCGTCGCCCTGATCGGATTCACCGCCACCGATATCTTCTGGTTCGCCTGCCTGTGCACCGCCCTTGCCGGCCTCTCGGTGGTGGTGGTGGGGGTCGCCGAGCAAACCCTGCTTCAGGCCTCGGTCGACAGCGCCATGCGGGGCCGGGTGCTCAGCATGTACACCCTGATCGCCAGGGGGTTTCCCTCCATCGGCGCCTTGGTGATGGGCACCATCGCCTCGTTCGTCGGCCTGCGCCTGCCGGTCATGGGCGGCGCCGTTCTCTGCCTGCTGTTGTGGCTGTGGGCGCGGCACCGGCAAGGCCGCATGGCCGCGGTGCTCGAGGCCCCGTCACGGGAACGCTAGGCATGGCCGGGGGTGACGGCGGCCCGGTGGCGCCGCCTTGGTCTGCGCCCGGTCAGGCCCCGTCAGGGGCGATCCACCCGCCGCCGAGCACCCGCGTGCCGTCATAGAAAACACAGGCCTGGCCCGGGGCGACGCCGTATTCGGGCTCGGCGAAACAGACGGAGACCCCGCCGCCCGGGGCCGGCGCCAGGCGCGCGGCCACCGGTTCGCGGACGGAGCGCACCTTGACCGCGGCCTCGAACCCGTCGGGGCCGAGCGGCGCCCCGCCCAACCAGTTGACGCCGCGCAGCAGGATGTCCCTCCGCGCCAGGCTCTCGCGCGGCCCGACGACGACCCGGCCGGCCTCGGCGTCGATGGCAAGCACGTAAAGCGGCGCCTCATCGGCGTCCTTGCGCCCGCCGATGCCGAGCCCCCGGCGCTGGCCGACGGTGAAATGGATGGTGCCCTGATGCCGCCCCAGGACCCGGCCGGCCTCGTCGACGATCTCGCCGGGCTCCATCGCACCCGGGCGCAGCGCCTCGATGACGCGGGCATAGTTGCCGTTGGGCACGAAACAGATGTCCTGGCTGTCGGGCTTGGCCGCGACGGGCAGGCCGAAACGCGCCGCCAGGGCCCGGGTCTCGTCCTTTCCCGCGAGGTCGCCGAGCGGAAACCGCAGCATCTCGAGCTGCGCGGCCGTGGTGGCAAACAGGAAATAGCTTTGATCCCGCCTGGGATCGGCGGCGCGATGAAGTTCCGGCCCCCCGGCGCCGGTTTCGCGGCGCACGTAATGGCCGGTCGCCAGGCAGTCGGCGCCGAGCTCCCGGGCGACGCCCAGAAGGTCCCGGAACTTTACGGTCTGGTTGCAGGTGATGCAGGGGATCGGCGTCTCGCCCCGCAGGTAGGCGTCGGCGAAGTCCTCCATCACGTCTTCGCGGAAGCGGCGTTCGTAATCCAAGACGTAATGGGGAATGCCCATCTTGGCCGCCACGTTGCGCGCATCGTGGATGTCCTGGCCAGCGCAGCAGGCCTTCTCGCGGCCAACGGCGGCCCCGTGATCGTAAAGCTGCAGGGTGACGCCGATGACGTCATAGCCCTGGTCGGCGAGGAGCGCGGCGGTGGCCGATGAGTCGACGCCGCCCGACATCGCCACGACGACCCGCGTATCGGCCGGTGCCTTCCCCGGCACCAGGGGTTCCGGGGCCGCGTTTGCTGCCGGTTCCTGCAGTTCGGCTGCCATCGGCGCGTCCGCCTAATCTTCCATCATGTTGTAGGTTTCGGCGGGCAGGGTCACGGTCAAGCCGTCCAGCTCCTCGCTCATGATGATCTGGCAGCCCAGGCGCGAGGTCGGCGTCAAGCCGAAGGCGAGATCGAGCATGTCTTCCTCGTCTTCGCTGGCCTCGGCGAGGCGTTCGAAATCGGCGGGCTCGACGATGACGTGACAGGTGGAGCACGCCAGTGAGCCTTCGCAGGCGCCCTCGATATCGACGTCGTTGGCGCGGGCGATCTCGAGGACAGACTGGCCCACCGGGGCGTCGACCTCGACCTTGGACCCATCGATGTTGATGAAGGTCATCCTGGGCATGCTTTACGGTTCCTTACGATAAACATTCTTTCCGAAGTGCCGGCTGGCCGGGCGATCAAGGGACGCTCCCCGCGGCCGTGACGGGGGCCCGGCTCAGGATCGCGGCGGCGGCGGCGAGGAAGGCGTCCACGTCGGCATCGCTGGAGCCGTAACCGAGGCTCACGCGGATCGCCGAGGTGGCGATGTCCGGCGCCAGATCCATGGCCTCCAAAACATGGGAGGCCTCGACCTTGCCCGACGAGCAGGCGGACCCGGCGCTGACGGCGATCCCTTCCAGGTCGAAGGCGATCACCAGGGTCTCGGCCAGGTATCCGGGGAATGCGAGGCAAGAGGTATTGGCAAGGCGCGGCACGGCCCCGCCGACCACGACGGCCCGGGCCCCGAGGCTTCCCACCGCCTCTTCCAAGCGGTCCCGCAATTGGCGCTGGCGCTCGATTTCCCCGCCTCCCGCCAGTTCTTCCGCGGCGGCCGCGGCGGCGGCCCCGAAGCCGACGATCCCGGGGACGTTCTCGGTTCCCGCCCGCAGGCTGCGCTCCTGGCCGCCACCCGAAATCAACGGAGCAAGATCGAGCTCGGCGCGTTTGATCAAGGCGCCGACGCCTTTGGGGCCGCCCAGCTTATGGGCGCTCAGGCTCATAAGGTCGGCGCCCGAGCGATCGAAATCGAGCGGCACCCGGCCGGCCGCCTGAACCGCGTCGACATGCACCAGGGCACCCGCCGCCTTGGCGATGGCCACGACCTCGGCGCTCGGCTGCAGGACGCCCGTCTCGTTGTTGGCCAGCATGACCGACACCAGCAGCGGCGCGGCCTCGATCTCCGCAATCTGTGCTTCCAAAGCGGCCAGGTCGACAACGCCGTCCCGGTCGACGGGAATCAGGCCGAAACCGCCGGGGCGCTCGGCCGCGGGCCGCAGGATCGACGGATGTTCGATCGCCGAAACCAGGATGTGGGCGGGCCGCGGCCCGGCCAGCGCCAGGTTGTTGGCTTCCGAGCCCGACCCCGTGAAGACCACGTTGGCGGCCGAGGTCCCGGCCAGTGCGGCGACCCGTTCGCGGGCCTCCTCCACCGCGGCGCGGGCGCGCCGCCCGGCGCCGTGAACCGAAGATGGATTGCCCTCGAGGGTCAGCGCCCGGGACATGGCGTCCCGAACTTGGGGACGGACCGGGGCGGTTGCATTGTAATCAAGGTAACAGGACATCGTCTTGCTTCACGCCTCCCCAGAGCGAAAACCGGCACGCTTCGGGGGAATGCACCGAATTCACTGGGCCGCCAGGGCGGCTTTGCGGTAGATCACGCCGGAAATTCCGAGAACCTGTTGCTGCGCCACATCGGCGAGGGATACGGAACTCAGGAACAGATGGATGTGGTTGGACAATTCCTCCCACAAGTCATGGGTGCTGCAGCGCCCCTTGGCGCCCTGGCAGCTCATGGGAGACCCCGGCTGGCAACGGGTGGCGCGGATCGGCTCGTCCACCGCCATGACGATATCCGAAATCCGGATCGCTTCGGCGGCGCGCGACAACAGGTAGCCGCCACCGGGCCCGCGCACGGACCGAACCAGGCTGCCCCGACGCAGCTTGGCGAAGAGCTGTTCCAGATACGACAGCGAAATCGACTGGCGTTCGGCGATGACCGACAGCGTCAGCGGCTTGCCGCCGCTGTTGATGGCGAGATCCGTCATCGCCATAACCGCATAACGGCCCTTAGTGGTGAGTTTCATGTCGTCCTCCGCGGAATATCACAGCGACTGGGCAGGTTCCGCCGACCGCCCAGCGCGTTACTGCTGGCATTTCAATTCTTGGGCACCGGGGCGTCGGCGCGCTCCTCCACCGCCGGTTCGGGCGTCGATGCGCTTTTCTCGGCCTCGGCCAGGCGCCGTTCGAGGTCTCTGACCTCGGCTTGGAGACTCGTCACCTGGTCGCACAGGCCGTCGATGGCGCGGGCGACCGGATCGGGAAGATCGGCGGTCGGGGTCCCGTAGGCGCAAAATTCCTTAACCTTGGCGGCCTCCGATGATTTCGCCCGGGGTTGGACCATGCGGGCGGGAATCCCCACCATGGTCACGCCCGGCGGCACGTCCTTCAGGACCACCGCATTGGCGCCGATGCGCGCCCCGGCGCCAACCGTGAGCGGGCCCAGCACCTGGGCCCCGGCACCGACGACGACGCCGTTTTCAAGGGTCGGGTGCCGCTTGCCGCCGGCCAGCGAGGTCCCGCCCAGCGTCACGCCCTGATAGAGCGTCACATCGTCGCCCAACGATGCGGTCTCGCCCACCACCACGCCCATGCCGTGGTCGATGAACAACCGCCGCCCGATCTCGGCCCCCGGATGGATCTCGATCCCCGTCAGCCACCGCCCGATCTGCGACACCAAACGCCCCAAAAACAGCAGCTTCCACTGCCATAGGCGATGGGACAACCGGTAGATGATGAGGGCGTGAAACCCCGGGTAGGAGAAAATGACGTCGCAGCGGGATCGCGCGGCGGGATCCCGGGCCATCATCGAATCTATGTCATCGACAAGGTTTTTGAAAAACATTCGTCCAAACTGTGTTATCTTGCGCTTTCGTCCTTGCGCCCCTTGTGCAACCCCTCTTGCGCCCTATATCTGGGCCCCGGGCCCTGCGAAAGAGCGATAGGTCGTGTCAGCGGTGGCGCCCGGCGGGAGTCGGAGCCTTATAACCCAGTATTATTATCAGGTATAGGTTTCGACATAAAGCTTTACTTTAAGAGCCCCCTGCTACGCCCTTGTAAGCGTGGGCCCTCCGAAGCGTCGCCGGTATCCGGACGCAAGCGTCAAGGTGATTAGATGCCCGAAGTGATATTCAATGGCCCGGAAGGCCGAATCCAAGGTCGCTACCAACACAGCAAGCAGGAAACCGCGCCGGTGGCACTGTTGCTCCACCCCCACCCGCAAGGTGGCGGGACCATGAACAACAAGGTCGTTTACAACCTGTTCAACGTATTCACGCGGCGCGGGTTTTCGGCGCTGCGCTTCAATTTCCGCGGCGTCGGCCGCTCCCAGGGGGTGTTTGACAACGGCCAGGGGGAGCTGGCGGACGCGGCCGCGGCGCTGGATTGGTTGCAGAGCCACAATCCCGATGCGCCACGCTGCTGGATAGCGGGCTTCTCCTTCGGTGCCTGGATCGGCATGCAGTTGCTCATGCGCCGGCCCGAGATCGAAGGCTTTATATCGATCGCGCCGCCTGCAAACCTCTACGATTTCTCGTTCCTCGCCCCGTGCCCGTCTTCGGGGCTTGTCGTCCATGGCGATGCCGACGAGCTGGTGCCGGCCAGCGACGTGGAAGCGCTCGCCAAGAAGCTCGCCTCGCAACGCGACATCACCATCGAACACAAGGTCATCAAGGGCGCCAACCATTTCTTCTCCGATCACCTCGAAGAGTTGACCGAGCTCGTCGGGTCCTACATGGATGCGGCGCTCAAGGAAGAAGAGGTTCTCGAGCCGAGCTGATCCGGCCGTCCCGCGTCGGCGTCATCGCGCCTCGGTACCGGCCGGACAATGCAGGCGTCCGCCGGTGATCGGCCGCGCCACCCCTGTGGTGTTGGGAACGCTGAGGGGCAGCTGGCGCAGGCTGCGCACCGCCAGGAAGGCGAAAGCCTCCGCCTCCACGGAATCGCCGTTCCAGCCGATCGCCTCGACCGGCTTCACCGACATGCCCACGGCATCGCCGATGGCGCCCATCAGGGTCGGGTTGTGCCGCCCTCCGCCGGTCGCCAACCAGGCCGCCGGTTTTGCCGGCAGGAAGTCGAGGGCGCGGGCGACCGCCTCGGCGCTGAAGGCGGTCAGGGTGGCGGCGCCGGCCGCCGTCCCCAGAGCCGACAGCGGAGAAACGTCAAAAGCCGCCCGGTCCAGGGATTTGGGCGGCTTCACCTTGAAATAGGGGTCATCGAGCAGGCGCCGGAGTACGCCCCTATCCGCCTTTGCCGCCGCCGCCAGCGCACCATCGGCATCATAGGGCTGCCCGGTCCGGGCCGCGACCCAATCATCGATCAAGGCCGAGCCGGGACCCGTATCGAAGGCCAGGATGTCATCGACACCAGTGGCGGACTTCACGCCGTTGCCGCCGATCCAGGTGACGTTGGCGACGCCACCGATATTGAGGATGCAGACCGGATAGGGGATATCGGCGCCGCGAAGCCGTGCCGCGTGGTAGAGCGGCGCCAGGGGGGCGCCCTGCCCGCCGGCCGCCATGTCGGCACTGCGAAAATCGTCGACGACGGGCCGCCCGGTCAACCTTGCGAGCAGCGCCCCATCGCCGATTTGCCGGGTCCGCCCTTCGGCGGGGCGGTGCCACAGCGTGTGGCCGTGAAAGCCGATCACCGCGGGCTCGGCGCCGGCATGCTCGGGCCCGGCCTCGGCCAGGAGCCCCGCCACCGCCGCCGCATGGTGTTCGGTGATCAGCCGCTCCACCGCGGCGATCTCCCCGGCGTCCACCTCGGCCGCCGCCGCGGCCGAGACGGCGGCACGCAGGCGCGCCCGCAAGTCATCGGGATAGGGCAAGGTCAGGGCGGGGCCGGTCGCGGCGACGGTGTGGCCGTCGCTCAACAGCAAAGCGGCGTCGACCCCGTCCATCGAGGTCCCGCTCATCAACCCCAGCGCCCAGATCGGCGCGTCGCCCGCCGGGCCGCCTTGGTGCTGTTCGCTCAATTGTGCCTCGTCTGGGTTCGTGCTACATGAGCCCCGGGCCCGGGGGGTCCGAAACGGCAAAGACACTTCGTATCATGGCAGCGGTCAAGAGCGAATTCCTGAACACCGTGATCGAACGCGGTTTCGTTCACCAATGCACCGATACCGACGCGCTGGACGACGCGCTCGGCGCCGGCGCGATCACCGCCTATATCGGCTTCGACTGCACGGCCCCGAGCCTGCACGTCGGCTCGCTGGTCCCGATCATGCTGCTCCGCCACCTTCAGAAAACGGGGCACAGGCCCCTCGTGCTGATGGGCGGCGGAACCACCAGGGTGGGCGATCCCTCGGGCAAGGACGAGAGCCGCCAGATCCTGTCGGATTCGGACATCGCCGACAACATGGCCGGCATCAAAACCATCTTCGAGAGGTTTCTCGCCTTTGGCGACGGCGCCACCGACGCCCTCATGCTCGACAATGCCGAATGGCTCGACCAGCTCAATTACATCGACTTCCTGCGCGATTACGGACGGCATTTTTCCGTCAACCGCATGCTCGGCTTCGAATCGGTCAAGCTGCGGCTCGAGCGCGAACAGCCGCTCAGTTTCCTGGAATTCAATTATATGATCCTCCAGGCCTATGATTTCCTCGAGTTGGCGCGGCGTTACGACTGCATTCTTCAAATGGGCGGCTCCGACCAGTGGGGCAATATCGTCAACGGCGTGGAGCTTGGCCGGCGCCTCGACGAGCGGGCCCTGTTCGGCCTGACCTCGCCGCTCATCACCACCGCCGCCGGAGAAAAGATGGGCAAGACCGCGCGGGGAGCGGTATGGCTGCGCGACGACCATCTCCCGAGTTACGACTACTGGCAGTTCTGGCGCAATACCCAAGACGCCGACGTCGGGCGTTTCCTGCGCCTGTTTACCGAACTGCCCCTGGACGAGATCGCCAAGCTGGAGCAGCTGGAGGGCGCGGAGCTGAACGAGGCCAAGAAGGTTCTTGCCATCGAGGCCACCGCTTTGGCCCATGGCCGGGCGGCGGCGGATGCGGCGGCGGAAACCGCGCGCAAGACCTTCGAGGAAGGGACGCTGGGCGGCGAATTGCCCACCTTCGACGTCGCCGAGGCGGAACTGACGGCGGGAATCGCCGCTTTCGAGCTGTTCCGCCGGACCGGACTCGCCACCAGCAATTCCGAAGCCAGGCGGTTGATCAAAGGCGGCGGCGCCCGGGTCAACGATGAGAAGGTCGGTGACGAAAAAGATCTGGTGACGCTCGCTCAGACCACCGACGAGGGCGTGATCAAGCTGTCGGCCGGACGCAAACGCCACGCCTTGGTTCGCCCGGTTTAGCCCTGCGCCGCGGCGCGGTCGCGCCACCGCGTCATTCCGACGGGCGCGGAATTCTGGGTGGCGTCGGCGGCGGCGGGGCGTCTCCGCCCCCCTCCGTGGGAGGTTTGCGTGACGGCGAATCGAAGATGTTGAAAAGCCCCCTCAGGAAGCCCGGCGCCAGCGTCGCCAATGGATTGGTGGAAACCTGGGGATCGTCCAGCTTGCCCTGCATCCGGTAGGTGGCGGCGAAGACCCCCGATCCCTTCTCCCCGGTCAGCAACGGGCCCAGCAAGGGAATGTGGCCGAACACGGAGTTGAGCGTATAGGCCGGTACCACGGTGCCGGA
Source organism: Alphaproteobacteria bacterium (assembly GCA_033720855.1). Taxonomy (GTDB): domain Bacteria; phylum Pseudomonadota; class Alphaproteobacteria; order SMXQ01; family SMXQ01; genus SMXQ01. The sequence continues at coordinate 16,715 of JAWWBR010000010.1, read as the reverse complement.
GACATCGAGCGTATCCTTTTCGAGATCGACCCAGCCGCTGGCGGTAAAGCCCAAGGCGGCGCCATAAGCCTTCGCGTCCTTGATCCTGAGGTCGTCGCCAGTCTTGGTGAAGGGCGCCTGCAGCTCCTCGAAGGCGATGCCCTTGCCCGAAAGCGCATTGAGCATCCCCGTCAAGGACAGAACACCCAGCACCTTCGCCATCAACGGCGCGCGCACCATCTGGAATTTCTTGACCCGGAACATCGCGTTCAGCGGCGCACCCGGCTTGGTGTCGTCGTACTTGCCGCTGATGGTGAGCCGCCCGCCGACCATGTCGTCGGTGATGGCGAAGGTCTTGAGGGTGGCGCCGGCATCATTGGACGTGATGTTGAGCGTGCGGGTGGTCTTCCCCGGCGTGATGACCACCAGCACGGGCTTGCGGGCCTTGCCCACTGTTCCGCGAATGGTCATGTTGCGCCAGTCTCCGGTGGCCCGGGACATGGTGCCGTTGACGTCGTAGATGGGCGGGCCCGGCCCGACCCGGGCCTCGCCGATCTCGACGGTGATCGCGAGTGGCCGCTTGGCACCCTCCTTGCGCCGGGATTCGAGGAACGGACGCACGTCGACCTTGGCCCCGGTGACCGTAAGGTCAAGGCCGCCGTCGGGACGCGCCCGCCCGGTCACCGCAATGTCGCTCTCGCCGAAGGCCAGCCTGGAAAAATTGAAGCTCTCGACGGAGATGCCGTCGCGGGCGAACCGCACCGTGCCCGTCGCTTCCAGGTCCGCGGCCTTGACCTGAACCTTTGGGATGCGCCGGACCTTGTCGCCGCGGACATCCAATGAAAATCGCGCGAACCCCTCGACGCCGCGTTTCTTGCGCCACTCGATTTCGTCGAAAACAAGGGCCGCGTTCTTGACGTCCAGGACGCCCGAGACGCCCGTCCGCCGATCGTCGAAACGGGTGACGACGAGGTCGAATCCCACCGGGCCGGTGACGTGCGGCTCCGACGCCAGGCCGAGGCGACGGCGACCGGCGCCGTCGATGACGCCGGTGACGCCATAGCGGGAGCGATACCGCGCCTGGGGATAGAAATTTTCGGTCCATTTGACTTGTGCCGGGACACCGCCGAGCCGGATCGTGCCGGAAACGTCCATCCCCCGCTTATCCAACCTGAGGGTCACCTCACCATCGGTGAGATCGGCGCCAAGGGCGGCCTTGGGCACCTTTACCCCCTTGAGGTTGGCGGCGGCCAAAACCTCCACCACGTCGAAGGGGATGGAGGCGAGGGTCGGGAACTCGATGGCGAGGCGGGCGGCCATGTCCCCCTCGAGCCGCCGGGGATCGATGTCGAACCCTTTGAGCAGGCCCAGGCGGGGATGGTTCAAGAGCGTCAGTGCCGATGGCAGCGTGCCTCGGGTGACCGCTTCGATTTTGACCATGTCCGCGCCTTTGACGTCAAACCCGGTGATCGCCACCGTGCCGTCGTCGATTCTGAGGTCCCCGAGGCGACCGGTCAGGCCCTCGAGCTTGAGGCCGTTGGTGGTGAGGGTCCCCTTGCCCGTAATGCCGGTGACCGGCGGCATCGGCTTCATGTAATGAGCGGTGCCGTCGGTAAAATCGAAGCTCCCCTTCATGGCGACGAGGTCGACCTCTCCCGCCGCCATCGCCAGGTCGAATTGGGCGTCGCCGCGCGAGATCGTGCCCCGCTCCAGATTGTCCTTGATCCAGGCCAGGGCGGAGGGCGCCACCACCGAAGGCCAGAGCCGTTTGAGCTCGGGAGCCGGGGTGTCGCGAAGGGTTAGGTTAAGGGCAATGCTCGTGCGGCCGTTTTCGCGCCGTCCCTCTCCCGAAAGCCCGATTCTGGGGCCACCCACGTCGGCGGTCAGGTGATCGAGCTTAAAACGCCGCATTCCGTCCTCGACCCGGGCCTTGATTCGCATGGCCCGCACCCGGATAGGATCAGGATAAACCCCCTCGATCGCCAGACTGCCGGCGCCGGACGTTGCCTCCAGCGTGACCGCCTCGATCCCGCCGTCCGCGCCCATCACCACCCCGAGCTCGCCTTCGGCGGGAAACTTGGCCCCAGACAGTGGCGCCAGACCGTCGCCGATCCTCGCCAGGCGGGCCAGCTCGAGATTGCGGAATTTCGCGCTCAGGGTGATTTTCTTGCTGGCCGCCCGATAGGCGCCGGACAGCTCCACCGGAGCCGTCTTATTGCCGACCGTGAGGTTCAGGCGCGCGGTGGCGCCAACCCCCCGGCCGACACGGACGAGCTCGAGTTCGCTGGCGGGAGAGACCAAGCGAAAATTGTTGCGAAGATCCTCGAATTCCAGGACCGCGTTGGTCAGGCTGACGCTCCGCAGGTAGTGAAGCGGGTGATTGCGCGGGGGCCGGGCCAGGAGACTGGTCAGGACCGTCTCCGTGATATCGCCGCCGACGGGCGTGCCGGCGAGGGGCGGGGCGGCTTTCCCGGGGGGCACGGCACCGTCGGCCGTGGGTCTCGCGATCACCGGATTGCCGAAATCGATAGTGCCGTCCTTGGTCCGCACGAGCTGCAATCGGGGCCCGTACAGTTCCAACCGCGTCGGCCGGAATTCCCCGAAGACCAGGGCGCGCAGGGAAAGACCGATGGCGAGTTCGGGCACGAATGCCTGCTGCACTCCGGCGCGGTTCCTGACGCGCACGTTGGTCACCACGAGATCGAGGTCGCGATCGGCCTCGGACCACGCCAAGACCGTCCCGCCCAGGGCGACGACGAAATTGCCCTCCTCGGCGTTGAGGCCGCGCTCGATGTGGGGGGTCAGGAAATTCAGCGACACCGGCCCCGATGAAAGGCGAATCGCGGCAAAGACGGCCAGCACGGTCAGCCCCGCGACGACGATAGCGGAGAGCTCCACGACGATCTTGAAGCTCCGTTTGATCACGATAAACTGCGCCTTTCCATGTCTTGACCCCCGGGACGAGTTCGCGCAGTGTGCGGCAAAATCGTCTGCTGGGGAATCTGCCTGTGACCTTTGTACCCGATCCAAGTATGTTGCCCAAACCCGCAGATTCCGAGCGGTTGGACACGGCCATGGAGCACTGGGCGGAATGCCGGGCGACGACCGCGGATCCCGCCTTGTCGGGTTTCATGGACGATGTCGCCAATGACGCCGCAGGCCAAGCACTTTTGGCTGCGATTTTCGGCAATAGCCCATGGCTTACACGGTGCATTCTCGCCGAACCCGTCTTTCTGCGCACCATCCTCGAGGATGGGCTAGAGCATGCCTTCGATGCCAGCTTGGCGACCCTCGAAGACCCCGAAGACGACATCATGCGTCGGCTGCGCATCGCCCGGCGGCGGATGGCGCTGACGGTTGCGATCGCCGATATCAGCGGGGCATGGGACCTTCCCGCCGTCACCGGCGCGCTCAGCCGCTTCGCCGACCAGGCGGTGACCGCGGCCTTGCGCTCGCTGCTGCTGCGGGCCGCGGCCAATGGCGAAATCGCGCCCACGGATGCGGAAAAGCCCGAACGCGAGGCCGGGCTCTTCATCCTCGGCCTGGGGAAACTCGGCGCCCGAGAGCTCAATTATTCGAGCGATATCGACCTGATCGCCTTCTACGACCCCAGGCGCCTCGACTATACCGGTCGCCAGGACCCCCAGCGCTTCTACGTCCGGGTCGTTCGCGACCTCGTCAACCTGCTGGAATCCCGGACCCGTGACGGCTATGCCTTCCGCACCGACCTGCGCCTGCGGCCCGATCCCGGGTCAACCCCGGTGGCGGTCTCGGTCAGGGCGGCGGAGACCTATTACGAAAGCACCGGCCAGAATTGGGAACGCGCGGCCTTGATCAAGGCCCGGGTGGTGGCTGGGGACGAACACGCCGGCAACCATTTCCTCGAGCATCTGGAGCCGTTCCTGTGGCGCAAGAGCCTGGATTTCGCGGCCATCGAGGATATCCACTCGATCAAACGGCAGATCAACGCCCATCGCGGCGGTGGCGCGATCGCCGTCGCCGGACACAACCTGAAGCTCGGACGCGGCGGAATCCGCGAGATCGAGTTCTTCGCCCAGACCCAGCAACTGATCTGGGGCGGACGCGTCCCGGCCTTGCGCACGCCGGGCACGGTTGCGACCATCCGGGCGCTCGAGGCCGAGGAACGGGTCTCCACCGAGGCCGCGCGCGACTTGACGGCGGCCTACGACTACCTGCGTCGCGCCGAGCATCGCCTGCAGATGATCGACGACCGCCAGACCCACAGCCTGCCCGAAGACCCGGAAGAGATCGACAGATTCGCCGTCTTCTTCGGCTACGACGGTGCCGAGTCCTTCGCCCGCGACCTGACCGCCCATCTCGGCAATGTCGAACACCATTACGCCCATCTGTTCGAAGAGGCGGCACCCCTGTCGGGCCCCGGCAACCTGGTGTTCACCGGAAGCGAGGACGATCCCGACACGTTGACGACCTTGGCGGAAATGGGGTTCAGCGAAGGCTCGGCGCTGTCCGAACGCATCCGATCCTGGCACCGCGGCCGCTATCGCGCGACCCGCAGCGCCCGCGCCCGCGAACTCCTGACCGAGTTGGTGCCGGGATTGCTCGACGCCTTGGCGAAGACGCCCAATCCCGATGCCGCGTTCCGCAGCTTCGATGCGTTCCTCTCCAATATTCCCGCCGGCGTGCAGCTCTTCTCGCTGCTCCTGGCCAATCCCGGCGTGTTGTCCCTGGTGGCGGAGATCATGGGCTCGGGCCCGAAACTCGCGGCCCACCTGGCAGCCAATCCGTCATTGTTCGACGGCGTCTTGACGGGCGATTTCTATGGCGAACTGGAAAGCCGCGAGGAGCTGGCGGAGGCGCTGGCGGCGACCCTGGAGATCGCCCGCGACTTCGAGGACGTCCTCGACCGGGCGCGGCGCTTCGCCAACGACCAGAAATTTCGTATCGGCATGCAGATCATCAAATGCATGCTCGACGCCGACCGGTCCGGCGCCGCCCTGACCGACCTCGCCGAGGTCGAGATCGCGGCCCTCTATTCCAGGGTTGCCGCCGATTTCGAGGCCCGGCACGGGCGCGTTCCCGGCCAGGATCTGGCGGTGGTGGCACTGGGCAAGCTGGGCGGCCGGGAGATCACCGAGAATTCGGACCTCGATCTGCTGTTCGTCTACGACGAGCCCCCCGAGGGCACGGGCGGCGGCGCCTCCGACGGGCCGCGCCCGCTGGCGCCGAGCCAATACTTCGCGCGCTTTTCGCAGCAGCTCATCACCGCCCTTTCGGCGCCCACCGCCGAGGGCCTGCTCTACGAGGTCGACATGCGCCTGCGGCCGTCCGGCAATGCCGGTCCCATCGCTTCCAGCGTTGCGGCTTTTCTCCAGTACCAGGAGGCCCAGGCCTGGACCTGGGAACATATGGCGCTGACCCGGGCCCGTGTCATCGCCGGCCCGGACGCGTTCGCCGGCAAGCTGGGCGATGCCATCAGGGCCATTCTCACGGCCGAGCGCGATGCCGACGCGCTGCGCCGGGACGTGGTGGAAATGCGCCGGCGCATCGCCGATGCCCATCCGCCGCAAAGCCCCTGGGATGTGAAGTATCTCGTCGGCGGCTTGGTCGACGTGGAATTCATCGCCCAGTACCTCCAGCTGCGCCATGCCCATGACCACCCCGAGGTCTTGGATACCAACACAAACGCCGCCCTCGACCGGCTGGCTGCGGCCGGCCTGCTCGAGGCGGAGACCGCGGCAACCCTCTGCCATGGCGGAAAGCTTTGGCGTACGATACAGGGAATGCTGCGCTTCACGGTCGAAGGCCCGTTCGACGAGACGGCGGCGACCGAAGGCTTGAAGATGGCCTTGGTGCGGGCCGCGGAAATGGAGGACTTCGCCGCACTGCGGCAAGAAATGGCGCAAACCGCGGCCAAGGTCCGCGACGCGTTCATCGCCGTGATCGGAGACCCCGACCAGGTCTCCCCGGGCGAGACAACGGACGGCAATTAAAACACAGGAGGATCATGATGACGGTCGATGTCGGAGATAAGGCCCCGGACTTCACCCTGGAGACCGACGGCGGCGGCAATGTCAAATTAAGCAGCCTCAAGGGCGAAAAGGTGGTGGTCTATTTCTATCCCCGGGACAACACGCCGGGCTGCACCCAGGAGTCCTGCGATTTCCGTGACCTCCACCCCGACTTCTCGAAGATCAAGGCCAAGGTCATCGGCATCTCCAAGGACAGCGTCGCCAGTCACGACAAATTCAAGGACAAGTTCGATCTGCCCTTCACCCTGGCGTCCGACCCGGACCTTAAGGCGATCAAGGGCTTCGACGTGTGGCGCGAGAAGAACATGTACGGCAAGAAGACCATGGGCGTCGAGCGCTCGACCTTCCTGATCGACGAAAAGGGGGTCATCGCCAAGGCCTGGCGCAAGGTCAGGGTCAAGGGCCACGCCGAGGAGGTCCTCGCCGCGGCCAAGGAGGTCTAGGCCGTCTCAGACGATCGGCTCGTCGGGCACCACCGGGGCGGCGGCGAAGGCCTGGACCTCGCATAAGAGGCCGGGCCGGGCGAGACCGGAAATGAACACCTTGGTCGAGGCCGGGCGGGCCTCGCCGAGATGGCGCAGGCGCGCTTCGTCATAGGGGCCCTGCTCGGTTCCGGCGACCAGGTAGGAGGTATAATGAATGATGTCCTGAGGCCCCATGCCGGCTTCGGCCAGCACCTCCATGACATTGGCCCAGGCCTGGTCTGCCTGGCCGCCGATGTCCTCGGCGAAGGTGCCGTCCTTGGCGGTGCCCGTCTGTCCCGCCACGGCGACGATCCGCATATTGGGGGCGGTTTCGATGCCCTGGCTGTAATTGGGATTGATCCTGAGGCTGTCGGGTGCGAGTCGCTTGTGCATGATGTCCCCCTTCCGCGTGAACTGACGCCCATTAAGCCCGAGGACCGCGAGCTTGGCCAGCGCCGATGATCCGACCCAACGCGCGGGCGGCCTGCCCCGGACCATCGCCGATGGGGCGCGGGCGGTTCTTTCGTGTCCCGAACCCTCGGCCAAGGCTGAAAAGGCGGCGCGCCTGGCCGGCCTCGTCGCCGCCGGCGACGTCACCGCCATCGGCACCCCCGGGGCGCCGGCGAAGCCGGCACGGCCCTCCCACTTGCGCGAGCTTGCGCCGAAGCACATGCCGAGGCGTCGCGCCGCCGGGTCGCGGGCGGGGCGCATCGCCCTCTATCACGCCCTGGCCCATATCGAGCTCAACGCCGTCGATCTCGCCTGCGACCTGGTCGCGCGTTTCGCCGACCCGGCGCTGCCGGCGGCGTTTTATGCCGACTGGGTGCGAATCGCCGCCGAGGAGGCCCATCATTTCGAGCTCCTCGACGGGCGTCTCGGCGCCTTCGGCGCGGCCTATGGCGAGCTTCCCGTCCATGGCGGGCTGTGGGAGGCGGCCGCGAACACGGGAGACGACCTGCTGGCGCGCCTCGCCGTGGTGCCGCTGGTCCTGGAAGCGCGGGGGCTCGACGTGACGCCGGACATGATCGCCCGGCTCAAACGCTTCGGGGACGACCAGGGGGCGGCGGTCTTGGAGCTGATCCTGAACGAGGAGATCGGCCACGTGGCCTGCGGCTGGCGCTGGTTCCGATGGCTCGCCGATCGGCGTGGATTGGACGCCCCGTCGGCCTGGGCAGATTTGGTCCGCACCCGCTTCAAGGGCGATATCAAGCCCCCTTTCAACGAGGCCGCTCGGGCGGCGGCCGGGTTCGCCGTAGACTGGTCGGCCTTGGCGACCGGTGTCGGGGACGGCGGGCCGCGGCGTTAGCCGGAGACCGCCTCGTCGGGCACGGCGGCGGCGGCGCGGCCCTGGCCATGGCAAACAACGTTCATGGTGTGCAGGATATGGTGGCGCAGCTTGTCGGCACTGACCGGCTTGACCAGGAAGCCGTCGACGCCGGCCGCCATGGCGGAATCGAGAGTCTCGCGGGTGGCATCGGAGGTGAGCATGACGATCGGCACGTCGGGGGCGGGACTGTCCTTTGCGGTGCGGACCATTTGCGTGAACTTGATCCCATCTTCTATCGCCATGTTGAAATCGCTGATGACGATATCGGCGGCAAAGCTCCGCAGCATATCGATGGCTTCCGCCCCGTCCTCCGCCACGACAACCTCGGCTGCCCCCAAATCCTTGAGACAACGCCCGAGATATTTGCGTGCGGTTTGGCTGTCGTCGACGATCAGGATACGTAGGGTGTGCAGCTCGATGTTTCGCATGATGTTCACCTGTGTTGCCTAACTGTTTGATTCAAAAATTATTATTGCCCTCCCTGCGGCATGGTGAACCTGCTTCGCCCCCCAGAATTAGATTCTATTGTAGATAATATCCTGTCGCGGGCCGACCGATAAACTTTTAAAGATTTGAATTTAAAGGAATTTTTACGAAAATCGCGGGCTTTTTCACCCCTCGGCAGGCTCGTCGGCACCGGCCGCGTCCTCCCCTGCGCCCTCACCGCCGCCGATGCGGTGCGCGAGGGCGGCGGCCATGAAGTCATCGAGGTCGCCGTCGAGGACGCCCTGGGTATTTCCCTTCTCCACCCCGGTCCTGAGGTCCTTGACCATCTGATAGGGATGCAGGACGTAGGACCGGATCTGATGGCCCCAGCCGATCTCCGACTTCTCCTCGTGGGCGCTTTGCGCTTCTTCCTCGCGCTTCTGCAGTTCCAGCTCGTAGAGCCGGGCCCGTAACATGTTCATGGCCGCGGCACGGTTGCGGTGCTGGGAGCGATCGTTCTGGCACTGGACGACGATGCCGGTGGGGAGATGGGTGATGCGCACCGCCGAATCGGTCTTGTTGACGTGCTGGCCGCCGGCGCCGGAGGCACGATAGGTATCGACCCTCAGATCCTTGTCGGCGACCTCGACCTCGATGGTCTCGTCGATCACCGGGTAGACGCCGACGCTGGCGAAACTGGTGTGGCGCCGGGAGGCGGAATCGTAGGGCGAAATCCGCACCAAGCGATGGACGCCGCTTTCGGTCTTGAGCCAGCCATAGGCGTTGATGCCGGAAATGCGCACCGTTGCCGACTTGAGCCCCGCCTCTTCGCCCGGGCTCTCTTCGATCCATTGCACCTTGTAGCCGTGGGCCTCGGCCCAGCGCAGATACATGCGCGCCAGCATCTCCGCCCAGTCCTGAGACTCGGTTCCGCCCGCGCCCGCATGAACCTCGAGAAAGCAGTCATTGGCGTCGGCCTCGCCCGACAGGAGGCTCTCGATCTCGAGCTTCGCCGCCCGTTTCCGCACCGCGCCCAGCGCCTTTTCCGCTTCCGCCGCGATCGCCGCGTCGCCCTCCGCCTCGGCCAGTTCGAGAAGTTCCAGATTGTCGTTGAATTCGTTTTCCAGATCGGTGAAGGCGCCGAGCTGGGATTCGAGCCGGGTCCGTTCCCGCATGATCCGCTGGGCCTCGGCCTGATCGGACCACAGCTCTGGATCTTCCGCCTTGGCGTTCAGCGATTCCAGCGTCTTGACCGCGTTATCCCAGTCAAAGATACCTCCTCAGCAGCTCGAAGGACTGCTTGGTCTCGTTCACGATGGCTTCGATCTCGGCTTTCATCTGGCTTTCCGGCCGTGTGGGCAATCGGCGCGCATGAAATCACGGAACCGGGCGTCAGTACAAGCCACGCGGCGATCGCGTATCCTGCCCGCCGCCGGCCTGGTCCAGCCCACGCACCACCCCCTCGCCGCCGGTGGGTTCCGAGCCCGGTTTGAAGGCTTCCAGGATCACCCCACGGTCCCCGGGCCGCGCGGGGAGCCCGGTCTGGGCGTTGACCCGGACCAAGCGGATCCCGGGCGGTATGCGGAAGGGTATCGCCGGCTTGTCCTTGAGCGCCGCGGCCATGATGTCGCGGAAGATCGGGGCCGCCACCGACGACCCCGTCTCGCGGCGGCCGAGGGGCTTCGGTGTATCGAAACCGACGAACACGCCGAGGGCGAGGTCGGGTGAAAAGCCGATGAACCAGGTATCCATGCTCTTGTTGGTGGTGCCGGTCTTGCCGGCGAGCGGCTTGCCGACGGCGGCGACACGCCGCCCGGTCCCGCGCTGCACGACGCCGCGCAGCATCGATACCACCTGGTAGGCACTTCGCGGGTCGGCAACCTGCTCGCGGGTGTCGGGAATGGTCGGCGGCACCGCATCCGCCAGCTCGGCAACGCGGCAGCCGGTACAGGGCCGGGTGTCGTGGCGGAAGATCGTCCGCCCGTTGCGGTCCTGAATGCGATCGATCAGGCTGGGGCTGATCTTTTTGCCGCCGTTGACCAGCATGGCGTAGCCCGTGACCAGCCTGAGCAAAGTGGTTTCCCCGGCACCCAGGGCGAGCGCCAGATTTTGCGACAGGTTCTCGGTCAGGTTCTGGTGGATGCCGAACTTGCGGGCGGTCGCCGCCACCTTGTCCATACCGATGGTCTGGGCCAGGCGCACGGTCATCAGATTTCGCGATTTCTCGATTCCCAGCCGCATGGTCGAGGGACCATAGAATTTCCGCGCGTAGTTGTGGGGCTTCCATAAGCCCAGCCCGGGGCCCTGGTCGATGACGAAGGGCGCATCGAGGATCAGGGACGAGGGCGTAAAGCCCTGATCGAGGGCGGCCAGGTAGACAAAGGGCTTGAATGCCGAGCCCGGTTGACGCAAGGCCTGGGTCGCCCGATTGAACTGCGAACCCGAATAGGCCAGGCCGCCGGACATGGCCAGCACCCGGCCGGTATGCGGATCGAGCGCCACCGCCGCCCCGTTGACATCGGGTATCTGCCGCAAGGCGAAGGTTCTCGGCGGATAGACGACGGTCTTGGGTTCAACGCCCTTCTTGGCCGATTTCACCACCCGCTCGCTGACCGGCGCGACGGCGATCACGTCGCCGGCCTTCAGCACTTGATCGACGCTCCTGATCCGGGGGCCGCGTTTCTGCCCCTTCATCCAGGCCCGCGCCCAGCGCAGCTCGGCCAAGGGTATGGTCCCCTCGCCACCGTCCCTGAGCCCGATCCGCGCAACCTTCGCCGACACCCCCAGGACCACCGCCAGGCGCCACGGTGCCAGCGCCGCCGGCTCTTCGACCTTGGCAAGCGCTTCGACCCAAGCCCCATCGGAAACCGAGGCCTCGCCGATGCCGGGCAGGCGCGTGATGGGCCCGCGCCAGCCATGCCGGCGGTCGTAGGCGATGAGGCCGTCGCGCAAGGCCTTATCGGCGATGGCCTGCAGGCCCGGGGCGAGCGTCGTGCGCACCGAGAGCCCGCCGCGATAGAGCTGATTCTCGCCGTAGCGCTTGAGCAACTCGCGCCTGACCTCCTCGGCGAAATACTCGGCATCGGTGAGAAGGGTCGCTTCCCGTTCATGAACCACAAGAGGCTCGCCCTTGGCGGCGACGGCCTCGGCCTCGGTTATGAAGCGCTCCTCCAGCATGCGGTCGATGACCCAATCACGACGCCCCTTGGCCGCCCGGGGACGGCGGATCGGGTGGTAATTGTTGGGCGCCTTGGGCAAAGCCGCGAGATAGGCGGACTCGGCGATGGTCAACTCGTCCATGGACTTGTTGAAATAATTCAGTGCCGCCGCCGCGGCGCCGTAGGCACCGAATCCCAGATAGATCTCGTTCAGGTAGAGCTCGAGGATGCGATCCTTGGTAAAGGCGCGTTCGATCCTGAGCGCCAGGATCGCCTCCTTGATCTTCCGCGCGATCGAGACCTCATTGCTGAGCAGGAAGTTCTTGGCCACCTGCTGGGTGATGGTCGAGGCGCCGACCGGCCTTCGGTCGCCGCCGAGGCGGCGAAGGTTGGTCAGGGCCGCGCGAACGATCCCCATCACGTCGATCCCGGGGTGCGAGTAGAAATTCTTGTCTTCGGCCGCCAGGAACGCCTTGATAACCCGTTTGGGGATGGCGCCGACGGGCACGAAAGCGCGCTTTTCGGTGGCGTATTCGGTAATCAGGCTGCCGTCACCGGCATGGACCCGGGTCATCACCGGCGGCTCGTAAGTGGCGAGTTGCTGGTAATCGGGCAGGCCCCGGCCGTAATGCCAGAACACGCCCAACACCGCTCCGGCGCCCAGCAACGCAAGCAAGACCCCGGAAACGACGATTAAGGAGAGCCACCGGAGCATCTTCGCATCATGCCTTCTCGAACCTCGGGCGCGGCGCTGCCGCAGCACCGCAGCGCCCCCACTCTATCCGCGCGGGGCGCAACGACAAACGGTTAATTGGGTGCGCGGCGATCCCTAACCGAGAACTGTGGCGACACGATGACCCTCACCTCGCCGCCGACTGCTCGCGCCGCGCGAAATAGCGGTCCACCGCCTTGGCGATCGCTTTGGCGAGCCGCGCCTGATAACGGGGCCGCAGCAGCTGGGCCTCGTCCTGAAGGTTGGACAGGTAGCCCATCTCGACCAGGACCGAAGGGACGTCCGGAGCCTTGAGCACGGCGAACCCGGCGAAGCGGTGGGATTTGCGCAGGAAGCGGGTCGATTTGCGCATTTCCGCCACCAGCAGTTGGGCGAAGCGCACGGAATGGTTCATGGTCTCGCGCTGGGCCAAATCGATCAGGATATTGGCGACCTGCTTACTGTTGCTCGAAAGGTCGATGCCGGCGATCAGATCGGCCTTGTTCTCCTGCGCGGCCAGAGCCGCGGCTTCTTTGTCCGATGCGCGTTCGGACAGTGTATAGACCGATGCCCCGCGGACCCGGGGATCGCCCAGCGAATCGGCATGCAGGGAAATGAACAGGTCGGCCCCGGCCGCGCGTGCCCGGGCAATCCGCTCGCGCAGGCGCACGAAAACGTCCCGATTGCGAGTCAGGATCGCGCGGTAGCCCGCCCGCCGCTCCAATTCCCGCTTGAGGCGCCGGGCTATGGTGAGCGTCAGTGTCTTCTCGATGGTCTTCTTGATGCGGCCGGTGGCGCCGGGATCGATGCCGCCATGGCCGGGATCGATGGCGATGATTTTCTTCTTCGCCGTCTTCTTTGGCGTCGGTGCGGCCCGCGGACTCGCCAAGCGACCGAGTGCCGCGGCTTTGACGCCGTTGGGCTGGCCGATGCGGGCCAGCGCTTCCGCCGCCGTAACGCGCTTGAGATCGAGGACGAACCGCCAGGGCTGCCCCTTCCCGGGCGGGATGGCAAAACTTTTCGCGACCACCGCGGGCACCTTGAGATCGAAGACCATGCGGGCGCGGCCCGGCACGAACTGCCCGTAGCGGAACCCGGCCACGAAGCCCTTGCCTCCGCGGCCGGCCCCGTTGTCCAGGCGCCAACGCACCTCGGGCATGTCGAGCACCACCCGGTAGGGCTGTGCCAGGGTGAAGGACGTGACCTCGAGCTTGGACGAGGACTCGAGCACCACCCGCACCTGGCCCGGATGAAGGCCCATGCGAACGTCGGAGACCTCGATTTCGGCCGACGCCGCGCCGCCCGCTGCCGTGGCGGCGGCCCCGATCGTCAAGGCGGCGAATGCGCGGAGGATCACGGATCGCATCGGCGATTGACTCCAGATATGGGGCCTAAGCCCCTCAAATACCACCACATATATTAGAATCCCTGGGTCTGCCGCAACCGAAAATGATGCCGGTCGGGGTTCACCCGCAACCGAGCCCGCCAACAAATAGCATTGTGAAACAGCGGATGTCCCACTATGTTAACAGTGATGAGTACCTCCGGTCGGCCCCTTGGCCAGGATCATTTCCGGGTCTCGGGGCGGCGTAGCGGGGAAATCCGAGGTTTGCGGAACGAGCGCAAACCAGACCCGGTTTCCCAGGGTGCGCTGAGACGGAATGGAGGTTTGTTGAGAATTGAAGCCGATCGCGAAGGCGCGGCAGAGCGCCACCCTTCCAGATAGGCCAGACCACCTCCCTGCGTCCTCGGACACGGGTTGAGATCCAGGCCAACGGCTTCGCAGAGATAGCAAGCGACGCGCCGCTCCGCGACCCGCATCAGGGTGTCCATGGGCTTGGCGGCGTCGCTTCGGGGATCAAAATTTATGACAAAGCGCATGCTGATCGATGCGACTCACGCGGAAGAAACTCGCGTGGTGGTCGTCAACGGTAACCGCCTCGAAGAATTCGACTTCGAAACATCCACCAAGAAACAGCTTAAAGGCAATATCTACCTGGCCAAGGTGACCCGCGTGGAGCCGTCGCTTCAGGCGGCGTTCGTCGATTTCGGGGGGAATCGCCACGGTTTTCTTGCCTTCAACGAAATCCACCCGGACTACTACCAGATACCGGTTGCCGACCGAATGGCTCTTCTCAAGGAAGAAGAGGAGCTTGCGGCCGAGGCGATCGCGGCCGGCGAAGGCGTCGATGACGACGAGGACGAGGGCGAGGGCCCGGAACAGGAGACGGAGGGGCCCAACGGCGCCGATGCGGCGCCGGGAGACCGGGACGCGCCGGATCAAACGGGCGGCGAGGACGAGACCGCAGAGGCGATCGACGGTGACGGGCTCGGCGAGAGCGCGCAGGCCGACGGTGACGCCGAAGGGGCGGCGGTGCTCGAGGAACTGGGGGGAGACGAGGAAGAAGAGGTCGAACGGCCGCAACGGCGGCGCGCCCGTCCCAAACGCCAGCGCTACAAGATCCAGGAAGTCATCAAGAGGCGCCAGATCATCCTGGTACAGGTGGTCAAGGAGGAGCGCGGCAACAAGGGCGCCGCATTGACCACCTACCTGTCCCTTGCCGGCCGCTATTGCGTGTTGATGCCCAACACCACCAAGGGGGGCGGTATCTCCCGCAAGATCACCTCGCCCAAGGACCGGAAGCGTCTAAAGAGCTTTATCGCCGATCTCGACATTCCCGACGGCGTCGCCGTGATCCTGAGGACCGCAGCCACCGAGCGCTCGAAGGCGGAGATCCGGCGTGATTTCGAATACCTGATCCGCACCTGGCACCAGGTCCGCGACACCACCTTGCAATCGATCGCCCCGACCCTGGTCTACGAAGAGGGCAATCTGATCAAGCGATCCATCCGCGACCTCTATTCCAAGGACATGGACGAGGTCCTGGTCGAGGGCGAGGACGGCTACAAGACGGCCAAGGACTTCATGCGCATGCTGATGCCCAGCCATGCCAAAAAGGTGCAGCCCTACAAGGACGACTCCATTCCCCTGTTCCAACGCTACCAGGTCGAAGCCAATATCGACGCGATGCACTCGGCGGAGGTGCAACTGAAGTCCGGCGGCTACATCGTCATCAACCCGACCGAGGCCCTGGTTGCCATCGACGTCAATTCGGGCCGCGCCACCCGCGAACGCAATATCGAGGAAACCGCCTACAAGACCAACCTGGAAGCGGCCGAAGAGATCGCCCGCCAGCTTCGGCTGCGCGACCTGGCCGGCCTGATCGTGATCGACTTCATCGATATGATGGACCATCGCAACCAGAACACGGTGGAACGCCGGCTGAAGGAAGCGATGCGGGCCGATCGCGCGCGCATCCAGGTCGGCCGCATCAGCCCCTTCGGACTGTTGGAATTGTCGCGCCAGCGGCTGCGGCCGAGCCTGATCGAGGCAAGTTCCGCAAAATGCCCCTATTGCGAGGGAACCGGCCTGATCAGGTCCACCGAATCGGCGGCGCTTCATGTCCTGCGTGCGGTCGAGGAGGAAGGCGTCCGGCGTCGCTCCGCTGAACTCCGCGTCACCGTTGCCACTCCCGTCGCCCTTTACATGCTCAACGAGAAGCGCGACATGCTGACGTCGATCGAAAACCGACACGGTGTCCGCGTCCTGGTGAGCGGTGACGATAGCCTGGTGCCGCCGGATTACCGCCTGGAGCGGTCCAGCGAAAAGCCGGCCGCGGAGCGCGTTTCCGAGGACGCGGAAAAATCGGAAGAGACCGCGGAGGAGAAACCGGCCCGACGGCGGCGGTCGCGACGGCGGCGGGGACGGCAGGAGGAGACCACGGAAGAGACGGTGGAGGCGGGCTCCGCCGACGAACCCGCAGCGGCCGCCCAGGGCGAGCCGTCAGAGGCCGAAGATGAAACCGCGGCGGTAGAGGCTCAGTCGCCCGAGGCCGGCGAAGAAGAGACAGCGGCGAAACCGCGGCGGCGGCGGCGCGGCCGCCGAGGCGGTCGGCGCCATGGCCGCAAGAAAGCGGCGGAGGCGAGCGAACCGGCGGAATCCGAAACGGCGGCCTCGCAAGGCGCGGAGGACAAAGCTGCGGACACAGATAACGCCCAGGAGACGCCGGCCGAGCCGGCCGAAGACGGGGCGGAGGCGGCCGGCGCCGAAGAGGACTCCAGCGCGCCCAAGCGTCGCGGCCGGCGCGGCCGTGGCGGGTCGTCCTCCCGAGGCCGGCGCGGGCAGAAACGCGCCTCCGACGCCAAGGCGCCCGAGGACCAGCAAAACGACGGCGATTCGAAAGTCGAAAACGGCGAGTCAACAGCGAAACCCCGCCGCCGCTCCCGGGCGAAATCGCGCGAGACCGCGGACGCCGAGCCCGATGTCGAAGCCCCTGCGCCAAGCTCGGGCAACGGCGCCGAAACCCCGGCGCAGCCCGCGGACGGGGACGGCGCATCGCGTCAGGAGGACGCACA
Source organism: Alphaproteobacteria bacterium (assembly GCA_033720855.1). Classification (GTDB taxonomy): domain Bacteria; phylum Pseudomonadota; class Alphaproteobacteria; order SMXQ01; family SMXQ01; genus SMXQ01. The sequence goes on along the minus strand of JAWWBR010000010.1, from coordinate 222 downwards.
GATCGCCACCGTGCCCGAGGAGGGCGACGACGCCAAGACTCCGTCGGGGTCCAGGCGCAAGGGATGGTGGAATCGTCTAACCCAGCCTTAAGGCAGCCTTCGGCCAATCGCCGTTACCCGCCCGGACCTCAGGCTCGACCGGACCTGAAAGCGCTTTTCTTCATGATCGCCGGATCCGGGCGCCGTCACCGCCTATTCCGCCTCCAGCGGCGCCTGCAACCG